>JBAZFV010000015.1:0-17855 GCA_041653255.1 Sideroxydans sp.
CGAATGATTTTTTATTTTTCTGCGCTCTTATGGGCATATCTATTGGTCGCTTATTGTAGAAAGATACCCCTTTTTGCCTCCTTTATTGTTGCCATCCCATTAGTGGTTTTTTCAACATTTAGGGGGCAATCTGGTAAGGACACGCCGTTATATTTGCTCCGCTTTTTTAATGCCGATTATTTTGGTAGTGGTTTTGGTCTGGATTCGGAGCCGATATTAAATATCATCGCATTGCTAGCACATTTTATTGAAAAAAATAATCACTATATATTTTTTTTTATACATTCGGCGTTAGTGCTGACGCTATTTATTTTTATCTGCAGAAAATTTTCAAATGCTAGGTATTACCTTTACACCGTTGGGCCTGTTTTTTTAATCGATGGGTTGACAAATGGTATGCGAATTACGCTTGCTTACCACTTTATTTTGATGGGCTACTTTTATCGAGGTAAATCTTTTTATTTTTTGCTGGCTTTTCTTTCGCATTTGACATCAGTTCTACCAATCTTTCTTTCATATTTATTCGTCCGGCGTGGCTTTTATTTGTTCCTTTTTTTTGGTGCCCTGGCTACTGTTTTTCTTTATTTCGTTGATATTAATTGGTTAATATCTACTTTCGCACCTCGTGTTGTTTCAAAAGCAACCTCTTATTCAGAATTGGTTCTAGGGTCGGCTTACAGCGGGCTGGCTGATATATTTATAATTTATGTGCTGCTCGTTTTTATGAGTTTTTTTAATAGAAAGCGTCTATTTTTACTTGTAATTGATGTTGTTGCCGCGTTATTAGTATGCTTTGTGTTATATCAACTTATTCAGGTTTCTCTTGCGTTTATACGTGTCTTGAAATTGATAATAATTGCGCTAATTTCATCACCTTTTTTGATTAATTCAAGAAAACACATTCCTTCTTGGGCATTGGTCTTACCTGGTTTAGCATATTCAGGCAATTTCATTAGGCAGGTATTTGTTGACGAAGGTTTTTTGCCTTATGGTGAGTGATAAATTGTTGAATGTTGTTATTGCACTTAGATTGAAAATTTAACCATACCACCTTATTTATGACAATTTGCGTTTCCGCCTCTTTGGTTTTATACAACTCAAATCCAAATGATTTTGCACCCGTAGTCGACTCTTTCTTAAAAGGTGTTGCCGATGGCATATTGGTCATTTCTGATAATTCGGAAACACCGATAACTCATACGTTGTTCGGGCATCCACGTGTGCGATATATATTCAATAACGCTAACTTGGGCTTTGGTGCGGCACATAATCGAGCTATTGTTGCTGTAGCTTCAGAATCGGATTTTCATTTGATCTTGAACCCAGATGTTCAATTTGGTCAGGAAGTACTCCCGCATTTGGTGCGTGTAATGCAAAACGATCCTGAAATTGGTGTGATTATGCCAAGGATCGATTATCCAGATGGTACGTTGCAACGTCTTTGCAAGCTGTTGCCCACGCCTGCTGATCTAATACTGCGGCGCTTCATCCCTCTTCAATCAGTGCAGTATCGTATCAATCGTCGTTATGAGTTGCATGAGTTGCCTCAAGACAGGCTCGTTGAGGTTCCGTCGATATCTGGTTGCTTTCTCTTGGTACGTTCAGAGTTGCTACGCAGCTTGAGTGGCTTTGATGAACGCTATTTTATGTACTTAGAAGATGTGGACTTGGTGCGGCGGATAGGTGATATAGCCAAAGTCGTTTATGAACCCCGTGTCAGCGTAACGCATGCTTATGCAAAAGGCTCCTACCGAAACAAAAAACTATTGGCCTATCACATGGCATCGGCAGTTCGCTATTTTACAAAGTGGGGATGGTGGTTTGACTCAGTTCGCAGGAAGAGGAATGCTGCAGTTCTTAAATGGCGCAGCTCGCAATGGAGGTAAAAAGATTATTTGAATTTCTTCTGGATTTATAAAAAAATTGAACACTGCATGACCCAACTCAACCCTACCCACTCCCCACTTCCCAGAAGGAAAGGCATCATCCTTGCCGGCGGCTCCGGCACCCGTCTGCACCCTGTCACGCTTGCGGTATCCAAGCAATTGTTGCCGGTGTACGACTAACCGATGATCTATTACCCGCTGTCCACCTTGATGCTAGCCGGGATTCAGGACATCCTGATTATCTCGACGCCGCAGGACATTCCGCGATCCATGGCTTGAAGAATAAAAGAAAAGAAACGCACCGGATACTTTCAAATTTTATCCCAGCCAGCTTTAATCTACTTTCAGGACGGTTTGACGAAGCTGATGACTTTCGCATTCGGCGGTTCGTCGTCGCCGTAATAGGGCTTGGCCTGATCGAAGTTGAGTTCTTTGGCCAACTCTTTTTCACGCTCTGAAATTAAACCAAGGGTAAAAAAAGGGGTCAGAACCCTTAAAAAATCGACATCCATTTACATGGTGCGTAAGTTGATGATACTCTTGCGCGCCCAACACGAATGAAGGAGGCGTCATGCGAACCACGTTGAATCTCGACGATCAATTGCTTATTTCCGCCAAGCATCGGGCTGTTGAAGAGAGCGTTTCATTGGCGCGAGTGATTGAGCGCGCGTTGCGTGAGTCTTTGGCAAAGCCGAGGGCAGCGCGCGAAACGATACGGCTGATTACTGCGTCCGGTTCCGGCGTGAAACCGGGGGTTGACTTGGATAATAGCCGTTCGTTATTGGACATCATGGGCGATCCATCATGATGCTGATGGATGTGAATGTGTTGGTTTATGCGCACCGGGAAGATGTGAAGGATCATCGGGCGTACCGTGACTGGCTGGAGTCCGTGATCAATTCCAATACAGCATACGGTTTTTCAGAGCTGGTATTGAGCGGTTTTATCCGGGTGGTGACTCATCCGAGAGTTTTTGAAAAACCAAGCTCACTGGAAGAGGCTATCGCCTTTGCACAGCAATTCAGGTCGGCAGAGTACGCAGTTTGTTTGACGCCCGGCAGCAATCATTGGGATTTGTTTTTGCAGTGTGCGCAGTCGATTTCCGCACAGGGCAACGATATTCCCGATGCTTACCACGCGGCGCTGGCGCTGGAGTGGGACTGCGATTGGGTCACTGCCGATAAGGGATTTCGCCGTTTCAAGGGGTTGCGTGTGCGCCATCCGCTCAAATAAGGAAGCGTCATGCCGAGAAAGCCACGGTTTTACGTGCCAGAAGCGCCGGTTCATGCGGTTCAGCGGGGACATAACCGTTCCGCAGTTTTCTTTGACGATCTCGATTATCTGGAATATTTGCGCTGCCTGAAGCAGGCCGCCGATAGCTGCGGTTGCAAGGTACATGCCTATGTGCTGATGACTAATCATGTGCATTTGCTGCTGACGCCGGAGCGCGCCGACTCGGTGGGGCGCCTGTTTCAGAGTGTGGGGCGGCACTATGTGCGATATATCAATGAAACCTATCAACGGCATGGCGGTTTGTGGGAGGGCCGCTATAAGTGCAATGTGATTGAGTCACAGGCTTATCTGCTGTCGTGCATGCGTTATGTTGAGCTGAATCCGGCCAGGGCCGGCATGGTGGATCATCCTGCTAAATACCGCTGGTCTAGTTACGCAGCCAATGCACTGGGGGTGAATAATGCCGTCCTGACGCCGCAGGCCGAGTATGTGGCTTTGGGCCGATTGCCCGTTGATCGCCAGTCTGTTTATCGCGGCCTGTTTGACGGGGTGGAGGATTCCGCGGAGTTGGCGCTGTTGAGGTGTGCCTTGCAAACAGGGACGCCACTGGGTAATGAGAGGTTCAAGGAGGAAATTGAAGCGACATTGGATTTGAAGGTGGGTTTTGTGCGCCGCGGCAGACCGCGGAAGCACCTCGTGCTTGTGACCCCACCTCGTGCTTGACCCCACCTCGTGCGAACTTTGGTTCGATTGCGGAATCGGGAATTGAAGGCATATCCAAAATAGAAAACCCCCCAAGCATCAATGATGCAAGGGGGTTTGATTGTGTTGATTTATTATCTGATAGCTTGTGCAGCAGCTTTGAGAGCCTTGTGCATTCCGATATGCAGACTTCCAAGTTTTGGAGTTTGCCCATGGGATGGGTTGGGCGGCACGGAAAAAAATATCTCGTCCCACGGTAGTTCAACCATGTTGCGGAGATCAAATTTCGTGTCGTATGACAAACCGGCGATTTCGTAGGCAGTTTTGTTTTCTGCTTTTCGAATTGCAAATTCACCAGCATTCAATCGATCAACCTTCTGCGATGTCCCGTAAGCAACCTTCACCGTATCCCCATCTTCGTATTCTGTAACAGAAATAACGAGGACTGGACGGGGCTTTGGTCCTGGAACATCCCGAGGGCGTTGCGGAAAGTGACACCAGACAATATCTCCTGGGTTAGGCAATTCCCACATGATCTCTCCTTAAAGTAAAGATCGCGTATTGATTACCTTGCCCTTCGGCAGCATTGGTTCCGCAGCCTTTCGAATGCGATTGATGTCCCCAACTGTAAGTGGGCCATCATCAATCTCGTAGGCAGGAAGAACCTCTTTTGCAAAACGGGAGATGGCGAGATGCACCGCCATCGTTTCACTTACATCCATTTCATCAGCCAGCGCCTTTAGGGTTTCTCTCGTCACCCCATAAGGAGAGTCTTTTGATTTGAATTTCAGAAGCAAATTCCTCATGGTTACCCCCTTATTAAATATATATTCATTATATACCTTGAGATGGCGCTTGCGATATGAAGTTTTTGCATCGCGAGCTCCTTTTGAAATGCGCGTAGCTGCACCCTTGATCGTGCAGGGGGTGTTGCTGGATACTAATGTGTTGTCTGAGTTGATGCGCCCCCAGCCTTCTTCGGTAGTGCTTGCTTGATCCATGGCTTGAAGAATAAAAGAAAGAAAGGAAACGCACCGGATGCTTTCAAGTTCTATCCCAGCCAGCTTTAAGCTACTTTCAGGACGGTTTGACGAAGCTGATGACTTTTGCATTCGGCGGTTCGTCGTCCCCGTAATAGGGCTTGGCCTGATCGAAGTTGAGTTTTTCGGCCAACTCTTTTTCACGCTCTGAAATTAAACCAAAACAATCCTTGATGTCCTGGATGGTGCTGTCTGTCAGTGGGTTGGGACGTCCGCCGAGCGGTGTGACGTCTTTGACGATGTTGCCCAGCGTCTTGCGCATCAGGCGTAGAACCTGCTGTTCTTTGCTTAAATCTTCTGTGTTCATGGCTATGTACCAGTGTAAGTTGATAATAGGGGTCAAATAGGGGTCAAGTCTTGACATCATGGTTTTGCTAATTTAGGCTCAACGCATGGCTCGCTCACTTAGACTCGAATTCCCTAGTGCAATCTACCACGTCACCTCTCGTGGCAATGCGCGGAATACCAATTATGGTTGCTGCTGCAATTGATGTGCTTCAGCCAACAATTTATCCCAGTCACTTGGCGGATGCCCGCTGTTCAACATCTTGGTGAACACGCGATATGCATCGTCGTTGCTTTTATAGGCACGCTTGGTATCCTCGTCGTTCACCCATGCATAAATTATGATTTTGCTTTCCTGGTGGAATCGGAAGAACAAGCGATACTGCTGGAAGAATTTGGCGCGAAACCAGTATTTATGTTCTTTGCCAAGTGTTTCACCCTGGCGATAATCTGATCGGCTTGGATCTTGTGGGATTACTTCGAATGCAAGTTTATTGATCGCAGCAAGACGCTTTGAAGCATTCTTTTTTGTATATCCAGCCGGGTCTTTTTGGCGAAGCGCTTCAACTTTTGCGACGGTTGTTTCTAGTTGCTCAAGAAAAAGAGGATGGGCGAACAGCGACCAGTCATTGACCACCAATGGCGTCATTCGTTATCTGCCGGCAACGGTGCATCAAGATCAACCTCGACGTGACCAACCAACGAGCGGATGCGATCAGCCAGCCCGGCATCAATCATTTGTATGTGATCGGGATGTTCCTTCATGTCTAGTGCCAAAAAATCCAGGAAGTTGCCAACCAATGGGTCGTCTTCTGAAAGTACGGAGCGAGTCATAAGAACAGCGCCATCAGGCTGGATGACGTAATGAATCTTGTCGCGTTTACCCAACCTCAGGACATGGCGAACCGTCTCTGGAACCGTCGTTTGATAGCGGTCGGTCAAAGTTGATTCAAATTGTAGAGTGTTTTGCATATTGGCTCCTAGCGTCCAAAGAATGGTAATGCGCTTGCATTACCATGTCAAGGGGCTTGTGCTGTCTCCTGGCTCGTCAACTAATAGGGGTCAAGTCTTGACATCATGTTTTTGCTAATTTAGGCTCAACGCATGGCTCGCTCACTTAGACTCGAATTCCCTGGTGCAATCTACCACGTCACCTCTCGTGGCAATGCGCGGAATCCTATTTTTATGGATGACGAAGATCGCATTTTATTTCAAACTTGTCTCGGCGAGGCGGTGACGCGTTTTCGATGGCGATGTCACGCATATTGCTTGATGGATAATCACTATCATCTGCTGATTGAGACTCCTGAAGGCAACTTGTCTGCGGGTATGCGTCAATTGAATGGCTTGTATACGCAGCGTTTCAATCGGCGCCATGAGCGTGTGGGGCATCTTTTTCAGGGGCGATTCAAAGCGATTGTGGTTGATCGCGATAGCTACTTGCTGGAACTCTGTCGATATATCGTATTAAATCCGATACGTGCGGGCATGGTGGAGAAGCTTGAGCATTACATGTGGAGTAGTTATCGTGCAACGATGGGGTTGTCTGGGAGTCCTGCTTGGCTTGAAACAGATTGGGTTTTGAGTCAATTCGGCGGGGAGCGTGCTAAAGCTTGTAGTCGCTATGCTGAATTTGTCGCGCAGGGCAAAGGGTTGCCTTCACCATGGTCAGCTGTGAAAGGGCAGGTGTTGCTCGGAACTGAGAATTTTGTAGAACAGATGCGACCAATTCTTGAGGGGGTTAGCGATTTAAAAGAGTTCCCTCGCGATCAACGTTTAATGAATCGGCCAAGCTTGGAAAGCTTGTTCGCCAATGAGGTTCGATCAGATAAAGTTTTGCGTGATGCGGCTATCTGCAAAGCGTTTTTAGATTACGGCTATCCTATGGTTTTAATTGCCAATTACGCTAAATTGCATTATTCAACTGTGAGTAAGGTGATAAAAGGGGAAAGATGATCAAAGAACGTGATGTCAAGACTTGACCCCAATCTCATTAAAAGGGGAAAGATGATCAAAGAACGTGATGTCAAGACTTGACCCCAATCTCATTAAAGACTTGACCCCAATCTCATTAAAATTTCATACTGTTAATCACATGCTTACAGCTTTTCTTGCAGTCATCCTCGGTTTGGCGATTCTGGTGTGGAGTGCCGACCGGTTTGTGGAGGGGGCCGCAACCGCTGCGCGGCATTTTGGTATGCCGCCGTTGCTGATCGGCATGGTGATCGTGGGTTTCGGCACCTCGGCGCCGGAGATGACGGTTTCCGCGCTGGCGGCGTATCAAGGCAATCCAGGCCTCGCGCTGGGCAATGCCTACGGTTCGAACATCGCCAACATCGCGCTCATTCTCGGGCTGACGGCGCTGATCAGTCCCATCGCCGTCCATTCGGGTGTGTTGCGCAAGGAATTGCCACTGCTGGTCGCGGTGACTGCGCTGGCGGCCTGGCAGGTGTGGGATGGCGAGATCAGCCGTATTGATGCCTGGGTGTTGCTGGGGGTGTTTGTCGTGGTGATGGGCTGGAGTATCTGGCAGGGTACGCGCAAGAAGGATGATATGTTGGGGCTGGACGTCGAGCAGGAGTTGCAGGTGCGCGCCATGCCGTTGCGCCGTTCGGTCTTCTGGCTGGTGGTCGGTCTGGTATTTCTGATCGCCAGTTCGCGCATCCTGGTCTGGGGTGCGGTGGAGATCGCTCACGGTTTCGGCATCAGTGATCTGGTCATCGGCCTTACCATTGTTGCGGTCGGCACTTCTCTGCCGGAACTGGCAGCGTCGATCATTGCCACCCGCAAGGGTGAGCACGATCTTGCGCTGGGTAATGTGCTGGGTTCCAATCTGTTCAACACACTGGCGGTGGTAGGTATTGCGGGGGCGATAGGGCCGATCCCGGCGGGTGCGGAAGTATTTTCGCGCGACATACTAGTGATGGCCGTGCTGACTGTATCGCTGTTCATCTTCTGCTACGGTTTTCGCGGACCGCATCGCATCAGTCGGCCTGAAGGTGGCATCCTGCTGCTCTGTTACGTCGCCTACACGGCCTGGCTGTTGCTGACGACATTGCATTAGCACGGCGGTGAATACGCCGCGCTTCCACCAGCAACGGCTGCCGGACGTGACGAATATCGAGCCGGGTACGTCGATTGACAGGTAAATATTAATCACACCGATGCTTTTAGTTTGCGATTTCTCCCGCGCCGATCGAGCAGGTAGATGGCGACAATAACAAGGATGACAAGGCCAATAATGAGTATGGGTGCCCAGAGACCGAAGACGGCGGCGCGGGTATAGAGGCCGAACAGTAAATAGGCCCAACCCACCATGGCGGCGTAGGTGCCTGCGAGCACGACCGACAGCGTCAACCAGGCGGGTAAACCGAGCAGGTAACCGATAGCGCTGCCCACTACCGGCCCCGTCATCCAGAAGGGGAACCAGACGAAGATAAACAGCCCGGCGATACCGTAACGGCGCACTTTGTCATGGTGGCGCTCGGCAGCTGTCTGTGTGCGCGCAAGAAATTGCCTCAATCTTGGAAACTCCACCAACTTGCGCATGCTTAAAACAAACAAGGGATAAAACAACAGCACCATCACGGTCTCCACCCATATATTCACCGTTATCACGAGGGCGTGGCCGTAACCGGCGGCATAGCCTATGGACATGGACACGATCGTGCCGAAGATTAGGTTGGTGAAGCTCATGGCGCCCATCATGCTTGAGGTTTGCGGCGACCAAAAAGCGACCAGCCCCATGACAATGAGACCGGCCAGTGCGATAGCAATACCAAGCAGCAAGATGCGCCCTTCGGTCGTCTTGAATAACTGGCGCCAAACGATATTGGGCGGACGCTCAATGGCAGATGTAAGTTTTATATCTTCCTTGTTCACGGCAACAGTATAGAGAAACAAATCTGGCAGGAACGGGATTATCACGAACCAGTGGGTGGCTCTTGACCTACAACATCAACCAGAGGTGCCATGATATCTACAGACTTTGCGTTAGCTCTTAATGGGATTACTGCAGCTGCGCCTGTATTGCTGGTGATGTGGTCGTTCTGGATGGAGACGAGATATGGAATCTCGGCTTTTTTCGTACCTGGATTAGGATAAATATCGAATTGCGCCAAGGCCTAAATCCGATCAAATTCAGCACCGGCTAATCCGGTGCGGGCAATGTCCTTACCATGAGTAGCCAAGGCTTCCGCATTGTGCTCAACCCAGGAACGATTTTCAAATTCTTCAAGCATCCGGGCAAGTAACTGCTCTGCATGCGCTGAAAAATTAACTTTTTGTTTATATGGTTCGAACCTGTCCAATAAATCCTGATTGATCGAAAGAGATAAACGACCTTTTTTAGCAGTTTGGTTGTAGTGAGTGCGCATAATCATACGTATGACATTTTGGTTAACCAATTACTTTCTCTGGAGGCGACAGTCGCTGATTGCTACGAATCGTTTTAGTCCCCCTGCGTCTGTTGCTCAATCGCCTTCCGCCGTTCCTCGGCCAGTTTCTGTTGTTCCGCTTCCACGGCCTTGGCCCGGTCGAGCGCGTCGCGCTGTTCCTCGAACAGTTTGGGTGCTGGCGGCGGATTTTCTTCTGGACTGCATGCGCTGAGCAGCAACATGGCGCAGATGAGAGCGGTTAAGCGGTGGGTCATGGTGAACTCCTCGGTGGTGGTGAGATGCCGGAACCTCTACTGGGGCAGGAGGGGCAAGCACTTGGTGCGACCGCTCTTGGTGGCAGTCTAGGTGTGGCCTGTATCCTGGTCGTGCCCGTGTTTCCGGTAAAGCCAGGACATGATGCTGATGAGCAGCATGCCGAACACAAAGATAATGGCGTAGATCGACCAGTCGAGTTTGACCATCAAGGCGTACAAGGCCAGCATCAGGAAGATGCTGATGTTCTCATTGAAATTCTGCACCGCGATGGAACGGCCCGCACCCATCAGCAGGTGGCCGCGATGTTGCAACAGGGCGTTCATCGGCACCACGAAGAATCCGGCCATGATGCCGATGCCGATGAGCAACAGGATGGCGATCAATGGGCTGGTCACGAGCATCATGGCTAACACCAGTACACCCATGCCGATACCGACCGGAATGACCTTCACCGCATGTTCCAGCTGTACGAAACGTGCCGCGAGTATCGAGCCGATGGCGATGCCGACGGCGACCCAGGCGGTGAGTTTGGCGGCGTCACCGATGTCGTAATGCAGTACCACGGCGGCCCATGCCAGCACCAGCAAACGCAAGGTCGCGCCAGCGCCCCAGAACAGGGTGGTAACTGCCAGCGAGACCTGCCCCAGCGGATCTGTCCATAGCAATTTGAAACAGTGCGCAAAATCCTTGATCAGGAATAGCGGGCTGGACGACAGGGGTTTGTGTTCAATCGGCACTAACGGGATATAAAGGTTGAACAGTGCCGCAACCAGATAGATCAGGAAGATGATGAAGATGGCTAATTCCGGCGGTGTGACCATGGTCGGGACGTGCAGTGCGTGCATGATCGTTTGGGCAGTGCCGGGCGAAACAAGGATGCCGCCCACGACCGCCCCCAGAATGATGGCGGCCACGGTCAGGCCTTCCATCCAGCTGTTTGCCCACACCAGTCTTTCCGGCGGCAGATATTCGGTCAGGATTCCATATTTCGCGGGTGAATAGGCCGCTGCGCCGAACCCGGCAAGGCCGTAGGCGAGCAAGGGGTTGATGCCGACCAGCATCGCCAGGCAGCCCGCCATCTTGATCGCATTGCTGATCAGCATTACGCGGCCTTTTGGCAGCGAGTCGGCGAAGGCGCCGACGAAGGGCGCGAGGAAGATGAATGAGAGGATGAAGGCCTGTTGCAGCACCGGCGTGTGCCAGCTGGGCGCGTGTACTTGTTTAAGAAGAGCAATGGCGGCAAACAACAGTGCATTGTCGGCGAGCGCGGAAAAGAACTGCGCCGCGAGGATGATGTAGAAGCCGCGTTTCACTTGGTCGAATAATTTTGGTGGGGCGGGATGGCGGCGTTTTATATCATGAAAGTATGAGGGGCGCACTTTCTTGTGGGGTGCAAAGCAGTCATTCCCGCCCCAAATGCTGCGCAATGCCGTGGCATGGCTGCTATCATTCGCGGGAATTTAAAAATCGCTCCTCTGCAAACTTCATGTCACGTCCGATCCAGGCACATATCGATCTTTCCGCGCTGGCGCACAATCTGCACATTGCTCGCCATGCCACGTCGGCACGGGTGCTGGCTGTCATCAAGGCGAACGCCTACGGCCACGGCCTGCTTCAGGCGGCAGACGCATTGCGCGAGGCCGACGGTTTCGCTCTGCTCGATGTGCGCGATGCGGTGCAATTGCGTGAGGCGGGCTTTCGCCATCCTCTTCTGCTATTGGAGGGGTTCTTTTCGCGCGACGAATTGCCACTCCTCGCTGAATACGAATTGAGCAGCGTCATCCACAGCCAACGCCAACTGGACTGGCTGGACGCTTATCCGCGCCGCAATGGGCTGTCGGTCTGGCTAAAACTCAATAGCGGCATGAACCGGCTTGGTTTCTCCCCGGCAGAATTCTCTGTCGCGCTGGAGAAATTGAAATTGCATCGCGCCGTGCGCGACATCGCGCTGATGACGCATTTCGCGCAGGCGGACGAGGCAGTGGGTATTGGCGCCCAACATGACGTATTCAAACAACTGGCCGGTGCGCAACGTTTACCCTGTTCGCTGGCCAATTCCGCTGCGATCCTGCGCCATCCACAAACCCACGGCGACTGGGTGCGCCCCGGCATCATGCTCTACGGCAGTTCGCCGTTCGCCGATGTCAGCGCACAGCAATTGGGTTTAAAACCGGTGATGACCTTGAGCAGCGGGATCATCTCGATTCAGCACCTGCAAGCGGGTGATGCGGTCGGTTATGGTGCAACTTTCCGCGCCGAGCGTGCCATGCGCATCGGTACGGTGGCCTGCGGTTATGCAGACGGATATCCGCGCCATGCACCGACTGGCACACCGATTCTCGTTAACGGGCATCGCACGCGAACCTTGGGGCGTGTCTCGATGGATATGCTGGCGGTGGACTTGAGTGAGCTGCCTGATGTGCAGGTCGGCAGCCGTGTGGTGTTATGGGGTGAAGGTTTGCCGGTGGATGAAGTGGCACGTGCCGCCGGTACTATCAGCTACGAATTGCTGTGCGCGCTGGCGCCGCGCGTGCCGGTTTCTTCCTGAAATCCTGCAAAGTAGCGAAGGGCATCCAGCTGCGTCGGGTTGAACACGGCCTACGCGCGCAGACTGCGTGCCGCCATGCGCATGGCTTCCGGCGAGGTATCAGGCAACGGGACGAGGCGGGCGTTTTCCATCTCTCCATAGTGGTTGCCAAACGAGCGCAGATAGCTCGGGTCGTAGTGCAGTGCCAGCAGTTCTGCCACCAGGTTGGAGAAGTCTCCGCCGCGTATCAGGGTTTCCCAGTGTTCCAGTTGCTTCGCCCCGTGGAAAGGCCGCAGAAACTGCAGGCGTTCGATCAGCGTATCGGGATGGTCGATGAAATGTTGGTATTCCTGCATCAGCAATTCGATACGCGCCGCATGTGTGGTGTCGAGCAACACACATGCACTGCCGTGCATGGCTTTCACCAGTGTGGCGGGCAGGCTGATGCGCCCGATCTTGTTACTCTCGGCTTCGATAAAAACGGGATGTAGCGGATCGAATCCTTGCAGGGTTTGCAGCAGCAGGGTTTCAAATCTTTTTTGTGACGGTTGCGCCTGCGGATATTCACCCAGCACCGAACCACGGTGCTGCGCCAGCGCTTCCAGGTCGAGTACCTGTGCTCCTTCTGCGGCCAGTGCATCGAGCAGGCGACTCTTGCCGGAACCGGTTGCGCCGCAGATGACGCGGTAACTGAATATGCCGGGCAAGGTTTCAAGTTTATCCAGTACGTAGTGACGGTAGGTCTTGTAGCCACCTTCCAGTTTGTGTGCGGGCCAGCCAATCTGGCCGAGGATGATGCTCATCGCACCGCTGCGCTGGCCGCCGCGCCAGCAATAGATTAGTGGTTTCCACGATTTCGGATGGGCGTGGAAGCGCGTCCCGATATGGTGTGCGATGTTCTTTGCCACCAGTGCCGCACCGACCTTGCGTGCCTCGAACGGTGAAACCTGTTTGTATAAGGTGCCGACCGTGATGCGCTCCTCATCCGACAGCACCGGGCAATTGATTGCGCCCGGTATATGGTCGTCGGCGAACTCGGCGGGCGTGCGCACGTCGATGATTTCGTCAAATTCTGCGAGTTGTGATAGGTTCGCGGTCCTGAATAGCATATTGAATTGGAGTAAAGGTGACGGAAGTAAAATTGACCGGATTGTCGCACGGTGGCGGATGTGGTTGCAAAATCGCACCGGCCTTATTACGCGAGATTTTGGGCGAGGCAAAGCAGAAACTGCCGTTTCCCGACCTGCTGGTGGGGACGGAGACCAGTGACGATGCGGCGGCATATCGGCTCAATGATGAGCAGGCCATTATCGCCACTACTGATTTTTTCATGCCCATTGTGGATGATCCCTTTGATTTTGGGCGTATCGCCGCAACCAATGCAATATCCGACATCTATGCCATGGGCGGCACGCCGATCATGGCGCTGGCCATTGTCGGGATGCCCATCGACAAGCTATCAACGGCAACCATCCGCCTGATCTTGCAGGGCGGCGAAGCGGTGTGCCGTGATGCTGGCATCCCGATTGCGGGCGGACATTCCATCGATTCGCAGGAGCCTATCTATGGTCTGGTTGCCTTGGGGGTCGTGCACCCGGCCCGGTTGAAGAAGAACAGCGCCGCGCAAGCAGGCGATCTGCTCATCCTGGGCAAAGGGCTGGGTGTGGGTGTGCTGGCCGCTGCGTTCAAGAAGGAGATGTTGAGCAGTGCCGGATACCGACAACTGATCGAAACCACGACGAAATTGAACAAGGTCGGCAGTACGCTGGCGACTATCGAGGGTGTTCATGCGCTGACGGACGTGACGGGCTTTGGCCTGCTCGGACATTTGCTGGAGATCTGTCGCGGTTCGGGGTTGGCGGCAGAGGTGGAGTTCGGGAAAGTGCCTGTGTTATCCGAAGCCCTGCCTCTGGTACAACAAGGCATCGGCCCGGGTGCGATAGAGCGTAATCTGGCGAGCTACGGGCATGAGGTGGATTTTGCGGAGCATCTGGCAACGTGGCAACGCCGCTTGCTGGCTGATGCGCAGACCAGTGGCGGATTGTTGGTGGCAGCCAGTGCGGAAACGGTGGACGAGGTTCTGGAAAATTTCCGTGCGGCGGGTTTCGGGCAGGCGGCGGTGATCGGAAGGGTCGTTCCCGGCACGGCGCGGGTCGCGGTGATTTGAATAATTGGTACCCTGGACGGGAATCGAACCTGTAACTAGCCCTTAGGAGGGGCTTGTTATATCCATTTAACTACCAGGGCAACGGCGCGCATTCTAACGTAAAATCGCGCCCCCGCAGACGCGGGCACGGCGCATTGATGAATCTGGCTGTGTTCAAGTATGCCAAACGCTATATCTTTCCGGTCAATCCACAGGGTAAGGTTGCCAAGGTGTATCAGAAGATGGAGAAGTCGAGGCACCCGGTCTGGATTATCGTAGATTTGAAACTATTCATTAAAAGGCAAGGCGTGAGATACCCGAGATCAAATGTTTTCGCAGCATGGTTCTTCATGCCGCAAACGATTGCCATGGGCTGGGTGGCCGCCGCCGGGCGCATGCTGCTCGAAATCCTGGGCGTGGCAACGATCGAGGGCGATATCCCGGGGCGGCTGGTGGGCGCTCTATTGTTGTTCCTTCTCGTCTTTCTGGTATGGTATTTCATGCGCGGCCTGCCACCGGAAGGCAAGGTTGGCGGCAACGGTTACCGTTTCGGGCATAAATTGGTGCTGGCCGGCAATATGATGGCAGCCGCATTGTTTATGTTCCATTTCCTTGCGCCCGGTATTGAAGGCCAGAACATGCATCTCGTGCTGGAAAAATTTACCACCGCGTTCGGCTACATGTGCATGGCCTGCTTTGCGGGCGGTTTCTCGTTCATCTATCAATCTTCATTACCCCAAGAAAAGAATAGTTAAATGCCGTACATCTCCCTGGATAAGGCGAGTCTTGCCTTTGGTCACGTCGCCCTGCTGGATCACGTGGATTTTCAACTCGATGAGGGTGAACGCGTCGGCCTGATCGGTCGCAACGGTGGCGGCAAGTCGAGCATGCTAAAGGTGCTGGCCGGGCAGGCTCATCTCGATGACGGTATCTTGTGGCGTCAACCATCGACGCGCATCTGCTACGTGAGCCAGGAGCCGGTGCTGGATGCGGATGCCACCGTGTTCGATGAGGTGGCGCGCGGCCTGGGCGAGTTGCAGAAGATCATCAGTGCCTACCATCATCTGTCGCATCAACTGGGCGAACCGGACGCCGATTATGACAAGTTGCTGGAGGAGATGCAGCCGCTGCAAACCGCGCTGGAAGCGCAAAACGGTTGGGCGGTGCAGGCACGCATCGAGACCGCCATCCAGCGTCTGGCACTCGATCCGGATGTGCTGGTCGGTTCTCTTTCCGGCGGGGTGCGCAAGCGTGTTGCGCTGGCGCAGGCGCTGGTGGCGGAGCCGGAAGTGTTGATTCTCGATGAGCCGACCAATCATTTGGATTTTGCTTCCATTGAATGGCTGGAAGGACTGTTGACAAGTTTTCGCGGCAGCGTGTTGCTGGTCACCCACGACCGGAAATTCCTCGACAACGTCGTCACCCGCATTGTCGAACTGGATCGCGGCAAGCTGGCGAGTTTTCCCGGAAATTTTGTGGCGTACCAAAAGGTCAAGGAGCGCATGCTGGCGGATGAGGCAGTGCTCAACGCCAAGTTCGACAAGGTGCTGGCGCAGGAGGAGGTGTGGATACGCCAGGGTGTGAAGGCACGGCGTACCCGCAACGAGGGCCGGGTGCTGCGGCTGGAACAGTTGCGCCGTGAGCGTGCAGTGCGGCGCGAGAAGATCGGTCGCGTGGAAATGAATCTGGATGCGGGCGACCGCTCCGGCAAGCTGGTGGCTGAACTGACTCACGTCAGCAAATCGTTTGGCGATAGCAAGGTCATCGACGATTTCTCCTGCCGCATCCAGCGCGGTGACAAGATCGGCTTGCTCGGCCCCAACGGTGCGGGCAAGAGCACACTGCTCAAGCTCATCCTCGGTGAATTGGCACCCGACAGCGGTGAGGTCAAACTGGGCACCAAGCTGAGCGTGGCTTATTTCGACCAGTTGCGCGCGCAACTCGACGACAACGCGACGCTGGCGGATACCATCAGTCAGGGTGCTGATTTCATCGAGATCGGCGGCGTGAGAAAACATGTCATTAGCTATCTGGGCGATTTCCTGTTTCCCCCGGAGCGTGCGCGTTCACCGGTGAAGAGCTGTTCCGGTGGCGAGCGCAACCGTTTGCTGCTGGCGCGCCTGTTCACGCGTCCTTCGAACGTGCTGGTGCTGGACGAGCCGACCAACGACCTGGATATCGAAACGCTTGAATTGCTGGAGGAGATGCTGGCACAGTACGAGGGCACACTGTTCCTCGTCAGCCACGACCGCACCTTTCTCGATAATGTGGTGACGCAAGTTATTGCCTTTGAAGGTGATGGCAAGCTGATGGAATATATCGGCGGTTATGAAGATTGGGTGCGGGTGAAGCAGTTTGCTGCTGAACGGAAAACACCGGAGGCAGCGCCTGCGAAATCTCTTGCTGCAGGTCGGGTAAAGCCTGACCCGCAGGTTGCTGCAGTTTCTGCGGATAAAGGTGAGGGTGCAAAAGGCAAGCTCAACTTAAAGGAACAGAAGGAGCTGGACGGGATGCCGCAGCGTATCGAGGCGCTGGAGCGTGAGCAGGAAGAAATTGCGGCGGCACTTGGATCGGGGGTGTTGTTCCGTGATAATCCGGGCCATGCCAAGCAGCTGACCCAGCGCGCCGCCGGGCTTGATAAGCAGTTGCTGGACTTGATGGCGCGCTGGGAGGCGCTGGAGAATCGTTGATCGAGTGAGCGGGAGGGGCGATGAAAAAAAAGATCCTGTGGTTGATGTTGGCTGCAATCGCAATGTTTTTGCCGGCCTGTTCCACGCAACAGATGATGCAGGTGGCGACCGCCAACGATCCGAAGCAGGCGCTCAGGAGCATGGCCTATCAGCGTGTCACATCATACAAATACAACCCGCAACTGGTTTTATCCGATCTGAAAAAAGTTCGGGCCGAATACAACCGCCTGATGGGCAATGTGCAAAAGGAAAGCGGGGCGAAGTGGGGGACGCGGGAATCGCGCACGCTGCCCAGTCGCACGCGTTACGTGAAATACACCGAGAACTACAAGAACCGTGTGGTGGTGGATTACGATGCAGGCACTATTCTGATTGAGCATCTGGATGAGGAAAAAGTTACGGACAAGCTGCGTAACGCTGTCGTGGTGGCGTTGCTCACGCCGGACGATCCGGGTGCGGTCGATCTGTTCTCCGACAAGGAGATCGTGCTCAATGGCAAACCCTACCTGCAGGAGCTGGTGGTGAACCAGAACAATGCCGTGCTCAAGTCGCGCGAGGACGTGGAACGTTACGCCGATTATCTGGCGGCAAACCGGTTGCAGCGTCGCAGCATCGATGCCAACGGCAGCAGCAAGCAAGTGGTGTATGTGCAGATGCGCATGATCAATACGCATCTGGACAAGCGCGCTGTGCA
>JBAZFV010000015.1:17865-32207 GCA_041653255.1 Sideroxydans sp.
AACGTGCGCGAACATTCAGAAAATACCAAAGTCAGCCGCAGTCTGATCTATGCGGTGATCAAAACGGAAAGCTCGTTCAATCCCTACGCGGTCTCCAGCGCACCGGCCTACGGCATGATGCAGCTCGTGCCTTCCAGCGGCGGGCGTGAAGCCTATCGCAAGGCCAAAGGGCAGGATGTGATGCCGAGCAAGGAGTATTTATTTGATGCCAACAATAACATCGAGCTGGGGGCGACTTATCTCGGCGTATTGTTGAATGACAGCCCGCTGCGCGAGATCCGCAACCCGGTGTCGCGCGAGTATTGCGCCATTGCCGCTTACAACACCGGACCGAGCAACGTGATGCGCGCGTTCAGCAAGTTGAGCGGCAGGGCGCGTCAGGAAGATGCTTTGGACAAGATCAACTCCATGCGTCCGGATGAAGTTTTTGATGCACTGCGCAGCAGTTTGCCGTACGAGGAGACGCGCGGCTATATCGTGAAAGTGGTGGAGGCGAAGAAGCGTTACGCCACGATGTAAGGGATTGCATGTAGCGGGTCGGGTTAAAACGAGTATCCGGAATTCAGCGTTGAGTTTTCTTGGAAGTTGTACTATTATTTGTACAACATAAGGAGATAGACATGGAAGCCATTACATACAGCCACACTCGCCAGCATCTGGCAGAGATCATGAATAAGGTTGGTGATGATCGTGCTCCGGTGCTGATTACCCGTCAGGCGGGGAATCCTGTCGTAATGATGTCGCTTCAGGATTTCAATGCGCTGGAGGAAACGGCATACCTGATGCGCAGCCCAAAGAATGCGAAGCGACTCATGGAATCAATTGAGCAGTTAGCCGCGCAAGGCGGGCAGCAAAGAGAGCTGTTGCCTGATGCCGATTAAATTCTCTGATCAAGCTTGGGAAGATTACTTGTTCTGGCAGGCGAAAGATCGATCTGCGCTCAAGCGAATCAACACTCTTTTGAGAGACATCCAGCGTTCCCCATTTGAGGGAATCGGGAAGCCGGAGCCGCTCAAACATAACCTTGCAGGTTTTTGGTCTCGGCGCATCGACGAAGAGCATCGGCTGGTTTACGCTATTCAAGACGACACCATTCTGGTTGCCCAGTGCCGTTACCATTATTGAGTTTTAATACTCATCGGATGCCCGTTAAAACCCGACCCACAGGCCTTGCAGCCTGTCCCGAACAGGCATAGCCTGTCGCTACGTCAACGCCACAAAAGGAGATATGCCATGACTACCAAACCCGTTCCGTCTCCCGCAATTGTTTCCTGCGATATCTGTCTGAAAGAAATGCCTTTGTCCGAGGCCAGGCGTTTTGAGGCGGAGGATTATGTTGCGCATTTCTGTGGGCTGGACTGTTACGCGGAATGGAAGCAGCGCAGCGAGAAGGCGAAGCAGCAAGGAAAAGAGTCAAGCGCTGAATAAATTATTTTGCCGCAGCGGCAGGTCGCCAGACCAGGCCGATTGCGGCTATCACGCAAAATAGGGCGCCGGCATAAAAAGTGAACGCAGCACCGAGCTGATCCCACAGCAATCCCGCCAATACACTGGCAACCAGCATCGCCAGTCCGCTTATCAGATTGAAAAAACCGTAACCTGTGCCGCGCAAGTCGGCGGGCGTCGCGTCGGCCACCATGCGTGCCAGCAAGCCCTGTGTGAGTCCGAGGTGTACGCCCCACAGGCCGACGCCGAGCAGTACCGTAGTCCAATGGTCGTTGGCCGCCAACACCAGATCGGCTGCGATCAATACCGTCAACCCCAGCGCCAGTAACTTGGTATGGCTCATGCTGTCGGAAAGCTTGCCAAAGGGATACGCCGATGCGGCGTAGATCACATTCATCGCCACCATCACCAGCGGCACCAGCGCAATGGCGACGCCACCCTGCGCGGCGCGCAGCACGAGAAAGGCCTCGCTGAAACGCGCGAGGGTGAACGCCGCACCAATGCCAACTACCCACCAATACGCGCTACCGAGGCGATGCAGATTTGCGCGACTGATCGGATTGATCGGCTGGTGCACTGCCGTCCTTTTTGGCTCATGCACGCCGAACAACAACAGCACTACCGCCAGCAATCCCGGAATCAACGCCACCCAGAATATCGCACGGAAATCGTTGGCCCATAGCAGCATCAGTCCGACACCGATCAACGGCCCGAGGAACGCGCCCACCGTATCCAGCGACTGGCGCAGACCGAATGCCGCACCGCGAATTTCGGGTGGTGTGATATCGGCCAGCAGGGCATCACGCGGTGCACCGCGCACACCCTTGCCGATGCGATCAAGGAAGCGCGCACCCAACACCATTCCCATCCCCGTGGCCATTGCGAACATCGGCTTGGTCAGCGCACCCAGCGCATAGCCGAACAGTGCCAGCCCTTTGCGCCTGCCCAGATAATCGCTCAACACGCCGGAGAACACCTTTACCAGCAACGCCGTGGATTCCGCGATACCCTCGATCACCCCCACCGCCAAGGCACTGGCACCCAGCACGGTCACCATGAACAGCGGCAACAGGCTGTGGATCATCTCCGACGAGACATCCATCAGCAGACTGACAAAGCCCAACACCCATACGCCCTTGGGAATTCTGGTTAAGGAGTCTTTAGCGATAGTGGGCATGGTTCAGTGTGCACCTGATGAAAGTAAAACCCGCATCACTATAAATCCGTCATTCCGGCCCTTCGATAAACTCAGGACAAGCTGCCCTGCGGGCAGGCCGGAATCCAGTTAAGAAAATAATTCCGTGTAGCGGTCATCACGTAAAATCCCCGCCGCACTATAACGTTGTCCAGCCCCATTAACCAAACGCCTTTTGGCCTTTATTCACCTCTCTATTTTTCACTGTGACTTCCGAAGTCGAACGTTTCTTTTTCGAACAAAGCCCGCTTAACGTTCGAAGCCTCCCTTTTGTTATATGTGCCAATACCGTTGGTGATTTCCGCTAAAATGTCCGCACTGCAATACATCCGAGAGGAATATCACCATGAGACAACTGAATCGCATTACGACTGACCCCACTGTGATGGGCGGTAAACCGTGCATACGCGGGCAGCGCGTGACAGTCGGCATGCTCATTGGCTTGGTTGCCAGCGAAAAAAGTACACAGCAGATTATGGCTTTGTATCCCTATCTTGAGGCGGAAGACATCACACAGGCATTGCGTTACGCAGCATGGCGCGCAGAAGAGATCGATTTGCCGCTGGCTGCTGCATGACGCTGCGTTTGCTCGTCGATATGAACCTCTCTCCTTCATGGGTGGAGGTTCTGCGCGAAGCCGGTTTTGAGGCGGAGCATTGGTATCGCATTGGCGCAGCCAATGCACCAGACAGCGAGCTTTTCGCATGGGCAAGTAACAATTAGCTCTTGCACTTTCTTTGAAGACCTGAATATCTCCTTGTGACCTCCGAAGTCGAACGTTTCTTTTCCGCACAAAGCCCGCTTGCCACCGAGGTCGCGTCGTTCCGTCCGCGCGCGCAGCAGCGCGACATGGCGATGGCTGTGGCGGAGGCGATACGCGACAACGCCATCCTCGTTGCCGAGGCGGGTACGGGCACGGGCAAGACCTTTGCCTATCTTGTTCCCGCGTTGCTGGCGGGTGGCAAGGTGGTGGTTTCCACGGGTACCAAGAACCTGCAAGACCAGCTCTTCCAAAAAGATCTGCCGATGGTGCGCGATGCGTTGAAAGTGCCGGTGTCGGTGGCGCTGCTCAAGGGTCGCTCGAACTATGTTTGCCATTACCATCTGGAGCTGGCGCAATCGAACGGGCTGTTCAAGACGCGCGAGGATGTGCGGCATCTCGCGAAGATCGTGAACTATACGAAGGTGACGCAAAGCGGTGACAAGGGCGGGCTGGCGGATGTGCCGGAGAATGCGCCGATCTGGATGCATGTGACTTCGACGCGCGATAACTGCCTCGGTCAGGAATGCCCCAGGCATGATGAGTGTTTCGTGCTCAAGGCGCGCAAGGAGGCGATGGAGGCGGACGTGATCGTGGTGAACCATCATCTGTTCTTTGCCGATGTGATGCTGCGCGACGAAGGTGTGGCGGAGTTGCTGCCCGCCTGCAACACGGTGATCTTCGATGAGGCGCATCAATTGCCGGAGACCGCAAGTTTGTTTTTTGGCGAGAGTGTTTCCACTTCGCAGTTGCTCGACCTGGCGACTGATGCGCGCATCGAAGCGCTGACTTCAGCCAAGGATTTTGCGGCGTTACCGGTGGCATGTGACGAGTTGGAGAAAGCAGCGCGCGACCTGCGGCTCGCCTTCAAGAGAGAAGGGCGCATGGCGGCGGATGCGACAGAAAACATCAAGGAGTTCGCGCCTGCCCTGAAGAATCTGGGTGAAAAGCTGAAGAATCTGGCGGTATTGCTGGAGAAGCAGGCTGAGCGCAGCGAGGGGTTGGAGAATTGCTGGCAGCGGGCACAGGAGATGATTGCGATGTTCGAGGTGTGGCGGAATGGAAATCCCTCACCCCCGGCCACTCCCGCAAAGGGTGGGGGAGTCATCACGGAACCGGGCGCGGGGGAAGGTGTTGTTCGCTGGCTGGAAGTGTTCCACCACTCGCTGCAACTCAACACCACGCCGCTGTCCATCGCCGACATTTTTGCCAGGCAGATCAGCGGCCATCCGCGCGCATGGATATTCACTTCGGCGACGCTGGCAGTGAAGCAGAATTTCTCTCATTATCAAAATGAGATGGGTTTGTTGGAAGCGCGCACGGCATGCTGGGATAGTCCGTTCAATTATCAGGAGCAGGCGCTGTTGTATGTACCGCAAAATCTGCCGGAACCGAATACCGAGGGTTATACCGACGCAGTGGTGCAGGCGGCATTGCCGCTGATCGAAGCCAGCAAGGGGCGGGCGTTCCTGTTGTTCACCAGCCTGCGCGCAATGCAGCGTGCAGGCGAAATACTGCAGGCCGAATTCGACCGCAAGAATCTGAAGTATCCACTGATGATTCAGGGTGAAGGTTCGCGCAACGAGTTGCTTGCGCGCTTCCGCGAACACGGTAACGCGGTGCTGCTCGGTAGCCAGTCTTTTTGGGAAGGGGTGGATGTGCGCGGTGAGGCATTGTCGCTGGTCATCATTGACAAGCTGCCGTTTGCGCCGCCGGATGATCCTGTGTTGGCGGCGCGCATTGCGGAATTGAACAGACGGGGGCGCAATGCGTTCATGGAATTCCAGTTGCCGCGCGCCATCATCAACTTGAAGCAGGGCGCGGGTCGCCTGATTCGCGACGAAAATGACCGCGGTGTGTTGATGATTTGCGACCCGCGTCTGATTTCCAAACATTACGGCAGGCGCATCTGGCAAAGCCTGCCGCCGTTCAAACGCACCCGGGTCGAGGCGGAGGCGGTGGCATTCTTTGGCTGACTCGAGTATATCGGTTGACGCTTCGTATGGTTTGTTGTCCACTGTCCGCGAGCGCATATGGAACAGAGCATGATGATGGTCTCCCGCAATACCTTTTTCAGTGACATGATATTCCACATTGATGAAGACAGCCTGTCCGTGCGGGCGGAGCAGTTGCGTGCACGGCTGAAATTGCTTCCTTATATGTTGATTGGGCAGGTGCTGGCCGAGCCGCTGTTTGTCTGGCTGATGTGGGACAGTGATTTACATCGTTACCTGTTGTTGTGGCTGGGTTGTGCCTATCTGTTGCACTTGGCTGAATTCGTTTCCTGGTTGAATTATCGCGACAGGACAAACGGTGTGGCGGAATGCGTGGAGTGGAGTCGCCGTTTCTTCGCCTTCGCGCTGGTGATCGGAATGATGTGGGGTTTTGGTACTTTGTTCTTCTTCCCGCAGGCGTTGTTGCAGCAAGTATTGCTGGTGAGTGTGATGTTGGGTCTCACCGCCGGTTCTACCACCATGAATGCAACGCATCCTCCTGCTTTTTTTGCCTATCTGTTTGGCTTGATGTTGCCACTGATCTTTCGTGTGATGGTGGAGCAGGATGAGACGCATCTGGCACTCGGACTGCTGCTGCTGTTGTTCATGGTGGTAATGCTGGGGTCGGGCCAGTTTATGGGTAAATTCATTTTGCTGTCACTGCGCCAGCGCTTTGAGAACCTCTCTCTGGCGCAGCAACTGTCCTCGATGAATGACGTGCTTGAACTCAAGGTGCGGCAGCGTACGGCGCAATTGCAACACAAGACCGAGGAAGTGTCGCAGATCCGCGATGTGACCATCATTGCCATGGGTACTCTGGCAGAGACGCGCGACAACGAGACGGGAAATCATCTCCGGCGCACACAGACCTATATACGTGCGCTGGCGCTCAGGCTGCGCGAATATCCCCGCTTCAGTGATTTTCTGACCGACGACAATATTGAGTCGCTCTACAAGCTTGCCCCCTTGCATGACATCGGTAAGGTTGGCATCCCTGACTATATCCTGCGCAAGCAAGGCAAGCTCTCGCCGGAAGAATACGAGATTATGAAGACGCATCCGACGTTGGGTGCTGATGCACTGGCTGCAGCGGAAGCAAGTCTGCCCGTACCAAACCGTTTTCTGCACATTGGGCGCGAGATTGCAGCCGGACATCACGAGAAATGGGATGGCAGCGGTTATCCCAACGGATTGACCGGGGATGAGATCCCGATTTCCGCGCGGCTGATGGCGCTTGCCGATGTGTATGACGCGCTGATCTCCAAGCGCATTTATAAGAAAGCATTCTCGCATGAGGATGCGGTCGCTTTTATTCGCGATGGACGCGGTGTGCATTTCGACCCGGATGTTGTTGATGCATTTCTGGAGATACAGGAAGAATTCGACCGGATCGCAAGAGAGTTCAAGGACTGATGATGGATCAGCGACTTTTCAAATTACTGGGGAATGATGACGAGATCTACCCGCATCTACTGGAAGATAAATTCCCAAGGGTGTTTGGCAAAATTCTGGAGTTGATCGAAACGCCACATATTCAGGCTTATCTGGATGATTTGATGATGGACAAGCGCGGCGGTGATCGGGCCGGATTCCCGTCCGCAGCTGCCGCAGAGATTATCCGCATCGGCAATTACCTGCATGCGATGAATAAACAAGGCAAGGAGATCAGTGCATGGGATGACGTTCCGCAATACAAGCGGGAGGAGGTCGAGCGTTCTGGTTATGACTTCGCCCCGCAAGGCTTGCTGAAATCGGTCGAGGATAACAATCAGGATGTGGTGCAGGTATTCCTGTCTTGCGGCGTCGATCTTGAAGTGCGCGACGAGCGTGACTGGACGCCGCTGATGATTTCATCCTTTAACGGCAACGAGGAATTTGCCCTGCTGCTGATCAAGTGCGGGGCCAAGGTCGGCGCGTGTGACCGCAACGGCTATACGCCCTTGCACTGGGCGGCATTCAACGGCTTCGCCAATGTGGTCAAGGCACTGCTGGGGAAAGTGGCTGATCCGAATGTAGTGAGCCAGTTTGGCTGGACGGCGCTGATGCAGGCGGCCACACGCGGCCATTTGCAGGCTTGTACATATCTGATCGCGCAAGGGGCTGACGTGAATATAGCGACACTGGATGGCTGGACTGCGTTGCACAAGGCAGCCAATAACGGGCATACCCAGATCGTCAAATTGCTGCTTGAGAATGGCGCTGATCGTAATGCATGCTATCAGGATGGCAGGACGCCGCTCGATCTGGCGATCAAGGCTGGGCACAACGAGATTATTTCCCTGTTGAAATCCTGATGCAGTGAGCGGCCGGTGCAGATCAATATATAGATTCTTGTAGCAACCAGGCGATTCCGCCCAGTGCACCGAAAAAGATAACGAGATGCAGCCAAGCCCACAAGGCATAGCGGCGAGCCAGTTTCTCCGGTGACAGATTGCTGATAAGGAAGAGGCGGCCATCGTTTGGTTGCAGGACGAAGTGGGTATCCGCCTCTGCACGCGCCTCGTTCAGTCGTTTGCGTGCCTCGCGCTTCGCCGCCTGGCGTGCCAGCAGCCATTCGTCCATGTCGAGCAGTCCGTTGTTGTCCAGATCAAAGCGTTGCAGCAGGCCGGCGTTATCCAGTTTCCATTCATACAACACGGATTTCACCAGATCATCATGGGTGAGTGTGGTGCTGCTGCCACCTATGGTCTTGAATTCACCCAGCACATAGACTTCGTCCATTTCCAGCAGTTTCCATTCGGTATAGCGTTCGTTACCGACCTGCCAGACATCCTTGTGTTGCGCGATGATTTCTGCACCACGCGGGTCGACCACACAGCGGCCACTACCATCATCGATGCGGAACGGGGCGCTGCTCTCGCCCGAGTCGGCTGTATACCATTCGCCTTTTTGGTTCTTGCGTTCGAGCTGATAGCGATACCACAGACAGGGCAGCATCAGGAACTTGCTCGGTATGGGGGCGCCTTCCGGCCGGGCGCGGCCCAGTAGCTCGACGTAGCCCTGTGCCGCAGAGGCAATGCGTGAAGTGGGAGTTCCAACAATCAGACGATGTCGGTGCAGGACGGAAAGCCATGCAAAGATGCTGAGGATTGCCATGCAGCCCAGCACCCATGTCCAGGCAGTTAGAGACCCGAAATAAAAACCGGCGAACAACAATAAAAGTTGTCCGCCGGAGGTGATGAGCTGCGTGTAACTGCGTCGCAAGGAGGTCAACATCGGTGGTTTACACTCCCCGCGCCTTGGGGCGCTTCAAATTTAGAAACGAAAGCCCAGTTTGACGCTGATCGATTTTGCCTCGCCCGTCTTGTCGTACTCGGCAGCCAAGTTGGTCAGACCGAGGTTCAGATTGGCACCGACGAATAATTTGCTTTGCGAGAAGCTTTCCTCGCTCAAGCCGGTGGAGGCATCCGGGGTGCTGGTGGTCCACACCTGGCCGATGCCGGCGTAGGGGGTGAACATGGCCAAGCCCTTGGAAATGGAAAGGTCGACCCCTTTTGTATTCAGTGCCAACTGACTCACACCGGTCAATTTGGTGAGCGAACCGCGCACCGCAACAGCAGGCATGGCGGTGCCGCCCGGCAGGAAGGCCCAGCGCAGTTCACCGCCGTATAAATTGATGCCGGTGGAGGGAATGGTAGAGAAGAATGCACCGATGTCGATGTCCAGCGGCAGGCCTTTGGTGACATGCAGTTTTGGCACATACAGATCGGTCATGTCGCCGGTGCCGACCTTCTGCCACAGTGCCTGACTTTTGGCGAGTGTAGTCTGGGTGACTTCCAGACCTATATCAAAGCCGGTAACGCCCATCGACTCTGCGGGGACAACTCCTTTGTAACTCAAGGCCGAGCCAAGATCTTCCGAGAAGTTGCGAAATTCACCTTGTGCCAGATTCTGCAACGTGTCGATGTTGCCGGCCAATGCGGGTTGGGAAAAAGCCAGAGTTGCGCTCAATATAAGCAGTTTTTTCATGTTTCTTCCTTTTTCGTGGGTATTCAGTTCGCCGACAACCTCTTTTGCATCGAACGGCGCGTGTGAGAGGGCGTCTGCATCAGAAAAGTTCCTAGGCAAACAACGATTTGATATTTACATCCTTTTTTTCAGAGGATGAGAATTCAAGTAGCGGCTTGGGTTGATAAGCAAACATGCTGGCGATCAGTAACGCCGGAAATTGTTCGATACCGACGTTGTAGATATTGACCGATTCGTTATACAGTTCGCGCCGGTCGGCAATGCCGTTTTCCAGTCCGGTGATGCGGTTCTGCAACTGCATGAAGTTCTCGTTGGCCTTAAGCTCCGGGTATGCTTCTGCCACAGCGAAGATGTTGCCGAGTCCCATGCGTAACATGCCTTCCGCTTTGCCCAGTGCGGCTATATCCTCTCCCTGGCGTGCGCTTTGTACCTGCGAACGCGCCTCGATCACACGTTGCAAGGTCTCCTGTTCGAACTGTTTGTATTGCTTGCACACCTCGACCAGTTTGGGCAATTCATCGTGGCGCTGTTTGAGCAGCACATCGATATTGGCCCATGCTTTGCTCACCGCGTGTTTCAGGCTGACCAGGTGGTTGTACAGGCTGATTCCGTAAAACAGCACGACGACGCTGATGCCGAGCAAAATGAGGCCACTGGTCATGTTGATGCTCCTTTCGGGTCAGGATGGTTGCGGCGCATCATAAAACAAATCCCCGCATTTCTGCTAATTCAGAGTTTCAGGCGTTTGGTGGTCAGTACCGCGCCCGGATCATCGCGCCAGATAGCGGGATCGGCATCTGCATAAAGTTCGATCTCGATGCCGTCCGGATCCTGAATGTAGAGCGATTGGCTCACGCCGTGGTCGCTCATGCCAAAGATGCTGACGCCGTGTGCTTCCAGATCGGCTTTGCAGGCGCGCAACTCTTCCAGACTATCGCCCACCTTGAACGCCACGTGATACAGCCCGATGGCGCCGGGATCGGCAGGTGGAGAATCGATGCCGATCTGCAACAGACCAAGGTCATGATGGTTGCTGCCAAGTGTGAAGAATGCCATCGCGTCCTGATGGCGTGCCACCTCGCGCATGCCGAGGATGTCGCGGTAAAAAGCGACTGAGCGTTCCAGGTCGCTGACCTTGAGCACGACATGGCCGAGTGATTTGATCTGCATGCAGCTTACTTCCTCTCTATGTGGGTCGGGCTGAAGCCAGACCTACCCGAAGAAATCTTTTACCTTCGCCATCCATGACTTGGCGCGCGGACTATGGCGCGCCGCATCCTCTTGGCTGATCGCCTCAAACTCGCGTAACAGCTCCTTCTGGCGCTCGGTCAGATTGGCCGGTGTTTCAACGATGACATGACAATGCAAATCACCGTGTGCGTGAGTGCGCATGCCCTTGATCCCTTTTCCGCGCAGACGGAAGATTTTCCCGCTCTGTGTTTCAGACGGAATCTTGATGCTGGCCTTGCTGTCCAGAGTGGGAATCTCGATCTCGCCACCCAGTGCGGCGGTGGCAAAACTGATCGGCATTTCGCAATGCAGATCGTCGCCGTCGCGCTGAAACACGTTGTGCGCTTTGATATGGATCTCAACATACAGATCGCCGTGCGGTGCACCGTGCGAACCGGCTTCACCGTGGCCACTGTGGCGCAAACGCATGCCGCTGTCGATGCCCGCGGGAATCTTGATCTCCAGCGTCTTGTGTTGCTTGACCCGGCCGGAGCCGTGGCAAGTGGTGCACGGCGAGCTGATCTGCTTGCCGCTACCATGACAGCGTGGACAGGTCTGCTGGATGGAGAAGAAGCCCTGTTGGACCCGGACTTGACCCTGCCCGCCGCAGGTGGAGCAGGTGACCGGTGTGGTACCCGGTTTGGCACCGGAGCCCTGGCAGGTATCGCATTCTTCCATGACCGGAATGCGAATCTGTTTGGTTGCACCGCGCGCCGCTTCTTCCAGGGTGATTTCCATGTTGTAGCGCAGATCGGCACCGCGATGTGCCTGACTGCGTCCGCCGCGTCCACCGCCGAAGATGTCGCCGAAGATGTCGCCGAAATCAAAACCTTGTGCACCACCGCCGAATCCGCCACCACCCATGCCGCCGGCTTCGAAGGCGGCATGGCCATACTGGTCGTAAGCGGCGCGCTTCTGCCCGTCAGACAATGTCTCGTAAGCTTCCTTGGATTCCTTGAACTGCTCCTCCGCCTTTGGATTGTCCGGATTGCGGTCGGGGTGGTGCTTCATCGCCAGCTTGCGATAAGCTTTCTTGATCTCTTCCTCCGATGCGTCACGGTTGACGCCGAGGACCTCGTAATAGTCTTTTTTGCTCATTTTGTTTTTGTCACAGAGAACACAGAGGGCACAAAGAACACGGCACGCACTTCAGATTTCTCTGTGTGTTCCGTGTTCTCTGTGGCTAAAAGGTCTTACTTCTTATCCTTAACTTCCGTGAATTCCGCATCCACCACGTCGGCCTCATCCGCCTTGGCCTCGGGTTGTGCTCCACCCTCTGCGCCCTGTGCCTTGGCTTGTTCTGCGGCATACATCTTCTCACCCAGCTTCTGCGCAGCAGTCGCCAGTGCTTCGGTCTTGGCTTCGATGGCGTCTTTATCGTCACCCTTCACCACTTCTTCGGCATCCTTTACGGCAGCTTCGATGGCGGATTTCTCTTCAGCTGTCAGTTGCTCGCCATATTCCTTGAGCGACTTGTTGGTGGTGTGGATCAGTGCATCCAGTTGGTTGCGCGCGGTCACCAGTTCCACTGCCTTCTTGTCTTCGTCGGCATGGGCTTCGGCATCCTGAACCATGCGTTCGATTTCAGCTTCGCTCAAACCGGAGCTGGCCTTGATGGTGATGTTGGCTTCCTTGCCGGTAGCCTTATCTTTCGCGCCCACATGCAAAATACCGTTGGCGTCGATGTTGAATGTCACTTCGATTTGCGGCATGCCGCGTGGTGCGGGCGGAATATCCGATAGATTGAACTGGCCCAGGCTCTTGTTGCCGGACGTCACATCACGTTCGCCCTGCAACACGTGGATGGTTACCGCATTCTGATTGTCATCGGCCGTGGAGAACACTTGCGATGCTTTGGTCGGAATCGTGGTGTTCTTCTTGATGAGCTTGGTCATCACACCGCCCATGGTCTCGATACCCAGGCTGAGCGGGGTCACGTCGAGCAACAGCACATCCTTCACTTCGCCTTGCAGCACGCCGCCCTGGATGGCTGCACCAACGGCCACAGCTTCATCCGGATTCACATCCTTACGCGGTTCCTTGCCAAAAAACTCTTTCACCTTATCCTGAACTTTTGGCATACGGCTCTGGCCGCCGACCAGGATGACGTCGGTGATGTCGGACACCGATACGCCGGCATCTTTCATTGCGATCTTGCACGGTTCGATGGTGCGTGCGATCAGGTCTTCCACCAGGCTTTCCAGCTTGGCGCGGGTGATCTTTACGGCCAGGTGTTTCGGGCCGCTGGCATCGGCGGTGATGTAGGGCAGGTTCACTTCGGTCTGTTGTGCCGACGACAGTTCGATTTTGGCTTTTTCTGCCGCGTCCTTCAGGCGTTGCAGCGCAAGCATGTCCTTCTTCAGGTCAACGCCGGTTTCCTTCTTGAATTCTTCCACCAGAAACTCGATTACGCGCATATCGAAGTCTTCACCGCCGAGGAAAGTGTCGCCGTTGGTGGACAGCACTTCAAACTGGTGCTCGCCGTCGATCTCGGAAATGTCGATGATGGAAATATCGAACGTGCCGCCGCCAAGGTCATACACCGCGATCTTGCGGTCGCCTTCCTGTTTGTCCATGCCGAATGCCAGTGCAGCCGCAGTCGGTTCATTGATGATGCGCTTCACATCCAGACCGGCGATGCGGCCTGCATCCTTGGTGGCTTGACGCTGGCTGTCGTTGAAGTAGGCGGGTACGGTGATGACGGCCTCGGTGACGGATTCGCCCAAGTAGTCCTCGGCGGTTTTCTTCATCTTCATCAACACTTCAGCGGAGACTTCGGGTGCGGAGATATCTTTGTCGCGCACTTTGATCCACGCGTCACCGTTTTTGGCCTTGACGATGGAGTAGGGAACCATGGCGATGTCTTTTTGCACCATTGGCTCTTCAAAACGACGACCGATCAGGCGCTTTACGCCGTACAGGGTATTCTTGGGGTTGGTCACTGCTTGGCGCTTGGCAGGCGCGCCCACCAGCACTTCACCATCTTCCATGTAGGCGATGATGGAAGGTGTTGTACGCGTTCCTTCCGCGTTCTCAATCACCTTGGCCTTGCCGTTTTCCATGATGGCCACGCAAGAGTTGGTTGTGCCCAGATCGATACCGATGATTTTTCCCATGATGCTTTCCTTTCAGTTGAATTCTTAAATTATTGAATACTGTTATTGCCGTGCCGCCTAACGTCAGGGCGGTACCGGATATTTCAAGACCCTTGAGAGAGATAAGGATAAAACCTTCGCACCCTTGTATTCGGAGAGGCGGTTTTTACCCTTCCCGGCATTTAATCTTTTCCTTTCGCCACCATTACCAGCGCCGGGCGTAGCACGCGATCATTCAGTGTGTAGCCCTTCTGCATCACGCTGACCACCGTGTTGGGTTCCTGCCCGCTTTCCACCACGCCGATGGCCTGATGTTTGTGCGGGTCCAGTTTCTCGCCGACCGGGTTCACCTCGACAATGTTGAATTTGCCGAACACGCCGGCAAGCTGCTTCAAGGTCAGCTCCATGCCGCTCTTGAAGCTTTCGATATTCTCGGTCTTAACTGCAAGGCCGGCTTGCAGGCTATCCATCACCGCCAGCATCTCGCCGGAAAAACGTTCCACCGCAAATTTCTGCGCCTTGCTTACATCCTCTGCCGCGCGCCGACGAATGTTCTCCCCCTCGGCCTTGGCGTACATCCACGCATCGTAGTGCTCCTGCGCACGGCGTTCGGCTTCCTGCAACATCTCTTCCATGCTGGGAATCTTGTCCGC
>JBAZFV010000016.1:0-31982 GCA_041653255.1 Sideroxydans sp.
CGTCCTGATGAGTCCCGCCATATCGATGCGTGCATCGTGGCTGCCGTCATCGTGCTTCACCAGCACCGGCTGATCGACCGCCTGCAGCATTTGCAAATCGTTCAGGCTGTCCCCCAGCCCGAGGCTCTTCACCGTGCCAAACTGTTTTTCGTACAGTGTTTGCAGCAGTCTCGCCGCGCATCCCTTGTCGTGCCGCCCCATGATGTGAAACAAACGTCCCTCGGTCCAGCTCAGACCGGCTGCTTCGATCGCATGCAGAAAACCTTTGTCGGGTGCACCCTCGAACACGAAGGGTTCGTCGAAATCGCGCTGTCTGGCCAGCCGCGCTGCCTCAAGCGACAGGCCGGTCAGCGCAGCGACCTCTTCGACCGTCATATCGCCGAAGCCGCGCGCACTCACCCGCAACTCGTCGCGCAGACGGAGAAATTGGCGGCGTATCTCCGCGTAGGGAGTGCCGAGGATAATGAGCTGGTAGTCACCCGCATCCGTGGCATCGAATGGTGCAGAAAAATAGCCGTGCGGGATGAACACGCCGCCGCCGTTCGAGCTGATGAAGGGATGGTGATTGTCCAGTTCGCGGCGCAGCACCTCGATCTCCGCCCGCGTCTTGCTGGAACAAAGAATCAATGGAATGTCGCGCGCGCGGATCAGGTCCAGCGCGGGCTGCGCCGGTGCGCAGGAATAGCTCGTCGCACCAAGCAGTGTTCCATCCAAATCGGTGATGATGATGGTTTTCGACATTGCTATCCTCTCTGTGCGTGTGCCCCAGCGACAGAAAAAGTATACTCTCGCCACTTCATATTGACCCGCTCGAGTTAGCCTCCCCAACGTACCACCGATGACCGACACGCCAAGCAAACACACGCCGATGATGCAGCAATACCTGCGCATCAAGGCCGAGCATCCCGACATGCTGCTGTTCTACCGCATGGGAGATTTCTACGAACTGTTCCATGAAGATGCGGCGCGCGCCGCCAAACTGCTCGACATCACGCTGACGCAGCGCGGCGCCTCCAACGGCCAGCCGATCAAGATGGCGGGCGTGCCGTATCACGCCGCCGAACAATACCTGGCGCGGCTGGTAAAGATGGGTGAGTCAGTCGCGATCTGCGAGCAGATCGGCGACCCCGCCGCCAGCAAAGGGCCGGTCGAACGCAAGGTGATGCGCATCGTCACCCCCGGCACCGTCACCGATTCCGCGCTGCTGGAAGAGAAGCGCGACAACCTGTTACTCGCGCTGCACCAGAATAAGAACGAGATCGGCCTTGCCTGGCTCAATCTCGCTTCCGGCCAGTTCACCTTGGCCGAAGTGGATGCCAAGCAACTGCCCGCTGAACTTGAGCGATTACAACCTTCCGAGATTTTGTTCGCCGAGAGCAGCGCCGCGCCGCAATTCAAAAGCGCCGCCAACAAATCACTGCCCGACTGGCACTTCGAACGCGACACCGCGCACCGTGCGCTGTGCCAGCAGTTCGGCACACGCGATCTGGCCGGTTTCGGCTGTGAGGAATACACGCTCGGTTTGAGTGCGGCCGGTGCATTGCTCGGCTACGCCAAACTCACCCAAGGCCAGAGCATCGCCCACATCCGCGGCGCGCAGGTTTACCACGCCGACCAGTTCGTGCGCATGGACGCCGCCACCCGCCACAATCTGGAGATCACCCAGACCCTGCGCGGCGAACCCGCCCCCACCCTGCTTTCGCTGCTCGACACCTGTGGCACGAACATGGGCAGCCGACTGCTCGCACACTGGCTGCACCATCCGCTGCGCGACCGTGGCGTGTTGCGCGCAAGGCTGGATGCTGTGGACGAGCTGGATGATAAGTTCAGCGCCGTACACGACAGTCTCAAATCCAGTGTGGACGTGGAACGCATCACCGCACGCATCGCATTGAAGAGTGCGCGACCGCGTGACCTTTCCGGCCTGCGCGATACGCTCATGCGCCTGCCGGAACTGCATGCTTTACTGGCGAACATCGCAGCACCGCGCATCCAGTATTTAGCAAGCCAACTCCTAGGTACTTCACAGCAAGTTCAAGTCGAAGGCGAGACAAGGCGGCAACGAGCGAACGACGATGACAGTACAAGTAGTACGGCAAGGAGTGAGCGAGGAAGCCAACGCAGTATCGCCGATGAATTGAGCTTGCTGCTGCAAAAGACCATCAAGGAAGAACCATCCTCTGTGCTGCGCGAAGGCGGCGTGATCGCCGATGGTTATGATGCCGATCTGGACGAACTGCGCGGCATCCAGTCCAACTGCGGCGACTTCCTGCTGGCATTGGAAAAACGCGAACGCGAACGCACCGGCATCGACAAGCTGAAAGTGGAATACAACCGCGTGCACGGTTTCTACATCGAGGTGAGCACCGCCAATGCCGACAAGGTGCCGGACGACTACCGCCGCCGCCAGACATTGAAGAACGTCGAGCGTTACATCACGCCGGAACTGAAAGCCTTCGAGGACAAGGCGCTGTCCGCCAACGACCGCGCACTGGCACGCGAGAAATATCTGTACGACCAGTTGCTGGACACGCTCGCACCGAGCATTCCGCAACTGCAAGCCGTCGCCGCCGCCATCGCCGAACTGGACGTACTCGCCACGTTTGCCGAGCGTGCCGTCACGCTCAACTTCAGCGCACCGCGCTTCAGCGACGACGCGCAGTTAAGCATCAAACAAGGTCGCCATCCAGTGGTCGAAGCGCAAGTGGACACCTTCACCCCGAACGACACTGCACTCGGTGATGCGCGCCGCATGCTGCTCATCACCGGCCCCAACATGGGCGGTAAATCGACCTACATGCGTCAGGTCGCCATCATCGCGCTGCTGGCGCATGTCGGCTGCTTCGTGCCCGCACAGGAAACCGTGTTGGGCGAGATCGACCAGATCTTCACGCGCATCGGCGCATCTGACGACTTGGCCAGCGGACGTTCCACCTTCATGGTCGAGATGACCGAAGCCGCCAACATCCTGCACAACGCCACCGAAAAAAGCTTGGTGCTGGTGGACGAGATCGGTCGAGGCACCAGCACCTTCGACGGCCTCGCCCTCGCCTACGCCATCGCCCGCCACCTGCTGGAACTGAACCGCAGCTACACCCTGTTCGCCACGCACTATTTCGAACTCACGCGACTGGCCGAAGAATTCAAACAACTCGCCAACGTCCACCTCGCCGCCGTCGAACACCAGCACAGCATCGTGTTCCTGCACAGCGTCAACGAAGGTGCCGCCAGCCAAAGCTACGGCCTGCAAGTCGCCGCTCTCGCCGGCGTACCCGGCAGTGTCATCCGCAGCGCGAAGAAACAGTTAGTGAAGCTGGAACAGAACAGCGCCGCGCAGAACCCGCAAGGCGACCTGTTCGCCGCCGTACCGGAAGCACCGGAGCCGGAAGAGCATCCGCTGGTATCGGCGCTGCAAGACTTGCAACCGGACGAGATGAGTCCCAGGGAGGCGTTAGAGAGGATTTATCAGTTGAAGAAGCTTTTATAAAAGCTAACTTATGACGAAAGACCAAGATCTGCAAACTGTACTTTCTGGAATGATTTCAATTGTTGAAGGAATTGGCGCTCTAAGAACGCATGCAAGTTCAGCTCATGGCGCAGGAAAAAAGAGTTATAAACTTGAGCCACGTCATGCTCGCCTAGCAATACACTCTGCTCACACAGTTGCATTATTTATTTTAGAAAGTTGGCAAAGGAAGATGCGCTAAAGGGGACGCACATTAGTCGGCCTTGCATCAAGCGAGCAAGTGATTCTACGGCGGCATCAGCCGCCGGATTTTTTCAAGTCCCAACTTCTTCACATCAAACAAATCGCACCCGTTTCTTCAAACATGGCTGCGAACGAATCGCGCCAGTCACCCATCAGGATCAAGCGATCAGCGGCGTTTATGCGCTGATTGGCGGTGCAGCTAACCGGTACGGTTTACTTCCGCCAGCAAAACGGGCATCGCATCTCGCTACACACGGAACGCCTCCACCGCCCCACGCACCTGCGCCGCCTTTTGTTCCAGATCAGTCGCAAGATTTGACAGACTGCGCGCCGCGCTGGAGTTTTCTTCAGACATCTGCGCAACCTGTTCGGTGCGTTTCGCCAGATCGGTTGCCGCAGCATTTTGTTCGGTAAGCGCGCTAGAAATATCGTCTATTGTGCCCGATACTTTGCCAAAGCCTTGCTGGATACCGGCAATAGCACTTTGTGCGATTTCGGCATCACGCACCCCTTGTCGCGCGGTGTTTACCACCTTATCCATGCCATCCAGTGCGTTACCGGCCACGACACCTATCTGCGTAGACATCTGGTTGATTTCCGCTGTGGCGCTGGCCGTGCGCTCGGCGAGCTTGCGCACTTCATCCGCCACAACCGCAAAACCACGCCCCTGCTCGCCGGCACGCGCTGCCTCGATTGCCGCGTTGAGCGCCAGCAAATTAGTTTGATCTGCAATTTCCTTGATGGTTTTCACCACCTCGCTGATGCGCGAAGCATCGCTCCCCAACCGGGAAACTTCGGCTGATGCCGTTTCGATCTGTTGCGCAACCTCCATAAGTCCGGTCACCGTCTTGTTGACCACCTGAGCTCCCTGCTCGGAGTTCGCATGCGACTGGGCGGCAATTTGTTTGGCACTGCCCCCCTGATCGCTGATATGGGTAGAGGAGACGCTCATTTCCTCAATTGCCGCAGCCATCCCGCTCACCGCATCCGATTCATGATTGACGTTTTCCGTGATCTGCTGCGCCGCAGTCGCCAATTGTTCCGCCATACCGCCTACCTGGCCGGCCTGCATTTTTACTGCGGCGATCATATCGCGCAGGCGTGATTGCATATCCTGGGCATTGGCCAGCAGGCTGCCGTCCACTGCACGGACCGATTGTGCCGAAAAGTCGCCTGCCGCCATCACGCCGATAATCCGTGCAACCTCTGCGGGATCGCCGCCCAATTGACGCATCAGGCTCCTCGTCAGCCACAGCGCAAATGCCACGGCACAGATGACGGCAATAATCCCCATGATCAACACGATGCGCAGCGTGGATTGCTGAAGCTCACCAAACTGGCTGGAGGCCATCCTGAATTCGTGCTCGGTGATTTCCTTCAGTTTGGCTGCTGCCACGGCAATAGGTTTATCGGCACCCTTGATGCCTTTATCCTGGTCGGTAATGGATGCACCCTCATCCTTAAGTTTTTTGAGTTGATCAATGGCGGCAAGATAAGCACCCACCGCAGTCTTGATTGCTTCCAACTGGTTCTGGGCTTCGGCTTCGACCCCACCGGCTCTCTGGTATTTGTCAACCGCGCCTAGCAGTTTGCCCATGTCGTCGCGGAACTTTGCCTCATAGTCCCCTGTGCGCAGCACATAGTTCTTGAAATGATGCACGCCGTCGCCGAAGTGGCGATAGATTTCCATGTTGGCATCCTGCCAAACGAACACCTGCTGCTCGATCTTGCGCCACTTGTTATTCATTTCGCTCATGTAAAACTGCGTGACCGCAGCCATTAATACCATCAGCCCTACGACCAAACCGAACGACAGGTGCAGCTTGGCGCTGACCTTCATGTTATGCAACCGATCTCCCACATTGCTCATGGCTTCTCCCATATAAATCCACGATTCAAAACTCACCTAGAATCGTTGATTTCGGTATTTTCTGGGAAACCTTTAGGTCTCAATCAGACCAATAGCCACTTATAATTAAGGTTCATCTGACAATTGCGTGGGTAAAAGCCAATCTATCGTCCCTCGCTTGGTTAGGAGACGACAGATGGACAATAGGGGACACCCACGGTTTCCTACCGCCTGCCTCAATCACATCCGGCCCTGCATCCCCTCACTGCACTATCTGCGGCTCATAGAATTTGACTGACTTGCGCGAGCCGGGCTTCTTTTTCTGGGTAATGACTCCGAGCACAACTTCCAGACCGGCGATTGCCACATCGGGATAGACAGGATTGAGCGCGTGCAGCAGCCAGCCGCCATGCGCGTTACGTTTGAGTTGGCGGAAAGTGTGTTCGTCGTCATGCATGGCGATGACGAACGCTCCCTCGTAAGGCTGCCCGCCCATATCGACGACCAGCATCTCGCCATCCATGAATTCAGGTTCCATGCTCACGCCCAGCACCATCAGTGCGACGGTCTCTCTTTCGTCGCAGTTGCTTCCGACCTGGCAGCCTTGCTGTTCGGTGGCCGAGACGACGGGGATATTGATGGGCTTGCGTGTGTGCATGAAGGCTACTCCTGATTGAATGGGTGGAATGATAACGCCAAGGCGGTGGATTCGCCCACTCAGAACTTCAGGCGGCAGTTTCACTTTGCTGACAGCCTCCTCAGAGAATGCTTCGAACGCCAATAGTTTTCTGTTTTCTTTAGCCAAACGGGTCAGCTTCAAATTCCAATCCGATACCGGTTCCTTCACGCGCCTCTGCACCAGCCTCCTTAATCACAGGTGTTTAGTCTTTCTATCATCCCCATTTCCACACCTTGCACCTTTGCTGTGGACGGCGCATAGTCATTCAGCCGCATAACCACATGAAAAGGAGTACATCATGTTTAAGAGACCTATTTTTATATCTGTATTGGTTGGTACTTTGACCGTTTTGGCAGGACCGCTATTTGCAGCAGACCAGGTTCGTGACCAGAAGCAGGATCAGATGCAGGCGCAGGATCAGGAGCGCATCTATGGCAGCCAGTTGATGACGCAAGAGGAACGGAACGCGTATCGCGCGAAAATGCAGGCCGCCAAGACAGTTGAAGAGCGCGAACGGATCAGGAACGAACATCACGAGCTCATGAAGAAAAGAGCGAAGGAACGCGGCGTGACTCTGCCGGATATGCCGCCAGCCGCTGGCGGTGGAATGATGCGTCAGGGAGGAGGTATGGGGGGTGGAATGGGATCTGGCGGCGGGACGCGCCAAGGCGGGGGATACTGATTTTCTGAACCTATCACTACCCTGGCATCACAGGAGGGCCTGCGGAACTGCGGCCACCGCACCGCCCTCACACTTCCTCTCTCGACAACACCCTAAAGCGTTCAGCCCACCTTCCCTTGCCTCCCTTCACTCCATGATTTGGTAAGGCTCCATGGTGACCGTTTCAACCCGTGCGCCAAGCATGACCACCTCCCCTTCTCTTCTGCTGTTACCCGTCTCGGTGAATTCGAAGCGGTAGGTACGGCGCAGTATGCGGCGTCCGTTGCTATCGCGCACTAGTTGCAGTTTGATACTGGCGACAGTGTCGTCGAGGAACTGCACGCCGGTCTGTTTGCAAATCAAACGTCCTGCCTCGCGTGCGATTTCAAGTATGCGGATGCTGTGCAGCCAGAACCAGACCAGCAGCCCCAATACGACCAGTACCAATAAACTCGCGAAGTCCATGTTATTCTCGTTCAGTTCAAGGGAGCGAAGCGCGGCAAGCTCTGCCCTTCGTGCTGCACCGATTCGAAGAAGACTTCGCCCAAATCATCGCTTCATCCGACTTGTAGGTCATCAGCGTGATATTCGGGTCGGCTTCCAGCTTCGCCTCACACACGATCTCGCAGATGCCGCCCTTGTAGTGTCTGTATCTCATCTTGTTCGTCCGTGATAATCCGTACAGCGCGAATCTTATACTGTCCGCCCGCGCGAGCAGTTAACATCTGTGCCATTTGATCACGCCTCTTCCAACTATATGCGTAACAACCTCGCCCCCGATGTGAACCGTCGCGAAGCCTGGGCCTGGGCGATGTACGATTTCGCCAACTCGGGTTACACCACCATCGTCATCACGGCGATCTTCAATGCCTACTTCGTCTCGGTGGTGGCTGGCGGTGCGCCGTGGGCAACGCTGGTGTGGACACTGTCGCTGGCACTTTCGTATGCGCTGATCATGCTGACCGCTCCGCTGCTGGGTGCGTATGCGGATGCCTATGCGGCGAAGAAGCGACTGCTATTCGTCACGACGGCAGGCTGCGTGCTGTTCACTGCCGCGCTCTATTTCGCCGGACCGGGCATGCTGTGGCTGGCTATCCCGCTGATCGTGCTGTCTAATTTCTTCTACGGCAGCGGCGAGAATCTGATTGCGGCCTTCCTGCCGGAACTGGCGCGCGAAGGCTCACTGGGTAAAGTGTCCGGCTGGGGCTGGAGTCTGGGTTATGTCGGCGGATTGCTCAGTCTGGGCGTCTGTCTCGCCTATGTGAGCTGGGCGCAGGCGCGCGGCGATATGGCGGCGGATTTCGTGCCGGTGACCATGCTGATCACGGCGGCACTGTTCGCCTTGGCCAGCCTGCCCACCTTCCTCATCCTGAAAGAGCGTGCCCAACCGCAGCCGCATCTGGTCGGCAAGAACATGGTGCAGGAATCGTTCGCACGTCTGTTGCAGACCGTCCGCCATGCGCGGCAATACCGCGACCTGCGCCGCTTCCTGATCTGTACGGTGTTCTATCAGGCGGGCATCCAGACAGTGATCACGCTGGCCGCCATCTACGCGCAGCAGGCGATGCACTTCACCATGCAGCAGACGCTTGGTCTGATCTTCGTGGTCAACATCACGGCGGCTATCGGTGCATTCTCATTCGGTTATCTGCAGGATCGTATCGGCCATGTGCCGGCCATCGCGTTGACACTGGCCGGCTGGATCGTGATGGTGTTGATGGCATGGGCATCGGAAGGGCCGGGACTGTTCTGGGCGGCGGCGAATCTGGCCGGTATCTGCATGGGAGCCAGCCAGTCCGCAGGGCGTGCGCTGGTCGGTCTGCTCTCCCCGGTGGCGCGGCGTGCCGAGTTCTTTGGCTTGTGGGGACTGGCGATGAAGCTGGCCGCCATCCTCGGCCCGGTGACCTACGGCATGGTGAGCTGGCTGACACAGGGTGACCACCGCACGGCGATCCTCTTCACTGGCGCGTTCTTTGTGGCGGGGCTGCTGATATTGCGCGGTGTGGATGCCTCGCGTGGACAGCTGGCGGCACAGCAGGAAGAAGCCTGAGCGCGACGCGCAGTCGAATTGTTTTAGAATCACCCACCCTTCCCTCTGGAGGCAGATGTCATGCGCGACCGATACTTCAGCAAACAGACTTTCGCTTTCCTCTCCGCTCTGGAGCAGAACAACAACCGCGAGTGGTTCGAGCAGCACCAACAGGAATACGAAGATCTGGTACGCACCCCCGCCTTGGACTTCATCAGCGACATGTCGGACGAGATGCCCGCCATCTCGCGCCACTTTCTGGCGCAGCCCAAGAAGGTGGGCGGTTCATTGATGCGGGTGTATCGCGACACGCGTTTCAGCAAGGACAAGACGCCCTACAAGACCAACATCGGCATCCAGTTCCGGCATGAACTGGGCAAAGACATCCACGCGCCGGGTTATTACCTGCACATCTCGCCGGGCGAGTGGTTCGTGGGGGTGGGCTTGTGGCATCCGGATGCGGATGCACTATTCAAGATACGCGAGGCCATCGTGAAGAAACCGGAAGTGTGGCTGGCTGCGCGCGACGATGCCGCGTTCAGCGAACAATACGAGCTGGCGGGCGATGCGCTGACCAATGCACCGCGCGGTTTCGCGAAAGATCATCCGCAGGTGGACGACCTGAAGCGCAAGGATTTCATCGCGCTGGCGAACCTGAGCGAAGCGACTGTCGCTTCGGGCAAGCTGCGTCCGCTGGTGGTGGAACGCTACCGTCAGGCGGCTCCGATGATGCGCTTCCTGTGCCAGGCCCTGGAACTGCGTTTCTGACCCGAACAACCCTGTTGCGAGTAGCCATTTATATCGTCATTCCATCGGCGTAGCATAATCAGCTCTCGCAGGTGCAAACCTGCGGTTCTTGTTCTTTCATACATTGAAGGAGATGATCATGCACACAGCCGACATGTTGATTTACGTGCATCCCGAACTGGGGTCGCAGATTAGGATGAATCTGGAAAGAAAGATGATGGGGCGCATCGGTGTGGATTGTGCCGAGTTTGAACACAAGCCACATCCTCATGCGTTACTGGTGAAATATGACCCTGAAGAAGTGAAAGGCATCGAGTTGTTGCACATGGTGCACGACCTCGACCCCAAAGCCTCTATAGTGGGAATGTAGGTTCACACCATCACGAAACAACAGATAGAATCCTGAAGCCCGCCAGTGCGGGCTTCCTGTTTTCGGTCCACATAACGATGGAGGCCATCATGAAGAGATTCTTTATTTCCCTCGCCCTGCTCTGCCTTACCGCCCCTGCCTTCGCGGCAGTAGAAGGCGAAGAAGTCACCTACTCCGCCAACGGCACGACGCTGAAAGGCTGGCTGGCATACGAAGGACATGCGATGGGCAAACGCCCTGCGGTGCTGGTAGTGCATGAATGGTGGGGACACAATGCCTATGCGCGCAAACGCGCGAACATGCTGGCCAAGCTGGGCTATGTGGCACTGGCGGTGGATATGTATGGCGATGGCAAGCAGGCGATGCACCCTGACGACGCGGGCAAATTCTCCGGCGAGGTGGCCAAGAATCGTCCTATGGCCAAAGCGCGTTTCGAAGCGGCGATGAAAGTGCTGCGCGATGATCCGCGCGTGGATAGCAACAAGCTGGCCGCTATCGGCTACTGCTTCGGAGGCTCGGTGGTGTTAAACATGGCACGCGAGGGAGAGCCTTTGCTGGGCGTGGCGAGTTTCCACGGTGGACTGGCGACCGATACACCCGCACAAAAAGGCAAGGTCAAAGCCAAGATACTTTCCTTCACCGGCGCGGACGACAAGATGATTCCCGCCACGCAGGTGGAGGGCTTCAAGCAAGAGATGGAAAAAGCAGGCGTAAATTATCGGGTGGTGGTGTACCCCGGCACGATGCACAGCTTCACCAATCCGGATGCAGATGAATATGGCAGGAAGTTCAATCTGCCGCTGGCCTACAACGCGGAAGCGGATAAGGATTCATGGGCCCAGTTGCAACTGTTCCTTGCTGACGTGCTGAAATAGAATTTCACGATGAAATTACGCGTATTGATCCTGGGCTATGGCGAAATGGGGCACGCCATGGAATATCTGCTGGCAGCAAGGCACGATATGCGCATCTGGAACATGGGCACTGTGGTAAATGGCAACCACACAACGCTGGAAGAGGAAGTCGCCGAGGCGCAGGTGATTCTGTTCTGCCTGCCGGTGAATCCGCACCATGAGATCGCGAACCGTATTGAGCCTTATCTGGCACAGGGCAGTGTGTGTCTGACCATCGCCAAGGGGCTGGATGAAGCGGGACGGATGGCGGCGCAGGTGTTCGAACAGGCTTTCGCCTATAAGCATCATTACGGCGTGGTGTACGGCCCGATGATCTCGGAAGAAATCCGCGCCGGGCGCTATGCCTTTGCCGATGCGGTGCTATCCGATGCGGCGGATTTCGAGGTGGTGAACAGCTTGTTCCGGGGCAGCACGCTGGTGTGCCAGCAGGCAAGCGACATGCACGGCAGAAGCTGGTCGGTGATTCTGAAGAACGTTTACGCCATTCTGTTCGGCGTGGCGGACGAATTGAAGCTGGGTGACAACATGCGCGGCCATCTGATGGTCGCGGCCATCGCAGAATTGAGCGGGATCGTGCAGGCATTTGGCGGTAAAGCCAACACACCATACAGTTATGCCGGATTGGGTGATCTGTTGACCACGGCGACCAGTGCGGATTCGCATCACCATGAACTCGGCTGCAAACTGGTACGCGGCGAGTGGAATGACATTTCCGGCGAGGGCGTGCATACCTTGCAGATGGTGGAGAAGTTTCATCTGTTCGATTGGCGCGGCTATCCACTGTTTTCACTGGCGCATGACGTCGTCACCACACCGCAGACGCTGCCCGAACGGCTGCAAGATTACCTGCAGCAATTGCGCGAGACTGAACGTTGCGCCATTTGAATCAAGCCGTGCGCCACCTTGTCGTTTCCATCTCCGGCCACGGCTTTGGCCATGTGGCACAGACCGCACCCATTCTGAACCGGCTACATCAGCTCATGCCACAGCTGCACATCACGGTTCGTTCGTCGGTGCCACTGTCCTATCTACGCTCGCGCATCCATGTACCGTTCGACCATCAGGCAAGCGAGGGCGACCTCGGCATGGTGATGTCATCGGCGATCGATGTATGCATCACAAAGAGTCGCCTCGCCTACCGCCAGCTCCATGCTGACTGGGAAGTGCGTGTTGCAGCCGAGGCGCGATTGTTGCGTGAGTTGGGTGCGGATTTGGTGTTTTCCAACGTGGGATATCTGGCTCTGGCCGGTGCGCAGCGCGCGGGAATCACCAACGCGGCATTGTGTTCGCTGAACTGGTTCGACATCTACCGGCATTACTGCGGCGAGGATAAGATCAGCGCGCAGATGCTCGCCTGCTATACCCATGCCGATGCCTTCCTGCGCGCCACACCGGGCATGGTAATGGCGTCGCTGCCGAATCTTGTGCCGGTGGCACCTATTGCCGAGATCGGCACGAACCGCCGGGATGAGTTGAATCGCCGCTTGCGTTTGTCGCAGGAAGAGCGGTTGGTGCTGGTGAGCCTGGGCGGCATCGCCGGTCGTTTGCCGATGGAACGCTGGCCGCGCATCAACGGTGTGCGTTGGCTGGTGCAGGACAGCTGGCAAGTACAGCACCCGGACGCCATCGTGCTGGAATCGCTACCGCTGCATTTCAGTGATCTGCTTGCCAGTTGCGATACGCTGCTGTGCAAGCCGGGTTATGGCAGTTTCGTCGAAGCGGCATGCAGCGCGGTGCCGGTGCTGTATGTGAGCCGCGCGGACTGGCCGGAGTCGCCCGCGCTGATTGAATGGCTGGGACGGCATGGAGAGTGCCGCGAAGTATCGCGCGCGATGCTGGAAGAAGGCAGGATTGCCGATGCACTGCATGCCCTGTGGCGATCACCGCAGCGGGCACCTATCATGCCGCACGGCGTGAGCGAGGCGGCAGCGTGGCTACTCCACCATTTATCCCGTTCGGGTAGTTGATTTCACCCACCGCACAAGGCAGGATACGGCCAGATCAAACTTCCCGTTCCCCACTTATGCTCGAGTACATCTTTTTCAAAGCAACACTGCACGACAAATTCGTTACCTTTTGTGAATTGCAGGGCGTGCCCTGCACCGCCAGTGACGACCCGATGGGTATGGTTGTGGCGATTCCAGAGGATCTGCCGGAAGTGCTGGCTGACAAAATAGAAGACTATTACGCCCTGCTGGAAGGTGAGCAGGAAGGGTTGAGTCAGGCACAGGGCGAACTGAACCGGTTAGCCGGATTTGGCTTCAAACTACCGGACGGACAAGCGCGCCTGCTTCCCGTTTCCATAGATATGGCAAACCGTCTGCTGGCGAACTTTACACTGGCGGAGATACAGGAGCTATTGAACTCGGTGGCACACTACGCACTGGAGCCGCCGGACGAACACCTGTGCAAGATACTCGCCGAACAGCTCGCGCAAGACAAAAGATAGTCAGCGAAGCATCAACGGGCCGGTGCTCCGCGTTCAACCAGCAAACCTGCTGCCTCCCAACTGTTCATGCCGCCCTCGACATTGACTGCCAGACTAAATCCGGCGGCCTGCAACTGTTGCACTGCACGTGTCGAACGACGGCCGGAACGACAGATAACGGCGACCATCTTGTCTTTGTACTGTGCAATCTCACCCACACGCGACTGAAGGAGGTCGAGCGGAAGCAACATGCTGTTCGGTGCACGTACTTCCGTGTACTCATCCGGTTGGCGCACATCAAGCAACAGCGCGCCCTGTGCCTGCATGGCTGCCACCTGTTTGACATTGACGGCCGGGACATTCGCGCCATCGCAACCGGCAACACTCAATACAAGGGCGCACAGCCCGATCAATACATAACGTAATTTCATCATTGTTTCCTGCGATTAATGATGATGGCCATCATCACTGTGCACATGTCCGTGGGTCAATTCATCCGCAGTAGCAGCACGCACACCGGTAATGACACCAGAGAAGTTGAGTGATTTCCCGGCCAGAGGATGGTTGCCATCCACTGTCACCTCATCGTCGGTTATTTCGGTGACGGTGTAGAGCATGTAATCCTCGTCGTCATCCCCCTCCTGGCCACCTTCAAACTGCATGCCAACGGTGATTTCTGCGGGGAACATACTGCGCGGTTCGACGCGCACCAGATCGTGCTCATATTCACCGAAAGCATCATCCGCCTGCATGCTGACCGCAAATTTGTCACCGGCCGACTTGCCTTGCAAGGCTTCTTCCACCGAGGGAAAGATACCGTCGTAGCCACCGTGCAAGTAACTGATTGGGCCATCCGCTTTTTCGATCAGCGCGCCGCTGGCGTCGCTCAACTCATATGTCAGCGAAACGACTGCATTTTTTTCAATCTTCATTTCATTTCCTTTATCAATTTGAGTACTTCCTGCGGATGTCCATGGGCGTGGACATCGTACAAAGCATGGCGCAACTTGCCGTGTTTATCGATGACGAAAGTTGAGCGCCGGATAGCCGGTATCTTTTGTCCGTCCACTTCCTTTTCGTACAGCACGCCATACTTCCTGCAGACCCGCCCCTCGGAATCAGACAGCAACAACACCGACAATCCATACTTGTCACGAAAGGAAGCATGGCTGATGCAATCGTCGCGACTGACGCCGATCACAAGGGCGTCATGACGGGCAAATTCCGCTTCAAGATCGCTGAATTCATTCCCTTCCATCGTGCATCCCGGCGTGTCATCTTTGGGATAGAAGTACAACACAACATTATGTTTATCCTGCAACGCAGCCAGTCTGAACTGATGCATATCAGCATCCGGCAACTCGAAATGCGGCGCTTCCATTCCTGCCTGGAGCTTTACAACTTGTAATGGCATAACTTCCTCCTGAAGCCTCATTCTATCTAATTTTGTGCCGCGTGCACGCCTGAATTTTCTTTCCATTACCTACCCCGAGGCTATAATTCACGCATGGGAAGCGTTCTATGGGGTGGGGCTGATCCGTGACAATTTCTGTGTGATTGCCAACATGAGAAAACCTCTGCAGCAGGATGACGCAGTACCGTTGCGACATGTGGATGTAGCCGGCCTTTTCGTGTCAACAAATGGGAGACGATAGTGAACGAAGACACCTTACAACACACCAGCTTTGATGGTGTAACCGATTATGTTGCGGCACTCGACCGGATTTGTGCCGCCGCACAACGCAGCCTGGTCATCTTCGAAAAAGACTTCTCTGACATCGGCTTCAATAGCGAGTCTCGGTATGATACGTTGCACCATTTCCTGCTGGCCAACAGCAACAACAGCCTGCACCTGCTTGCGCACGATACACAACATCTGCTTCGTTTCTGCCCGCGCATGATGATGCTGTTGCGCGAATTTAGCCACAGCATGGCGATCTATCAGACACCGCCACACATGCAAAGCGTGACCGAACCTTTCGCCGTGGCGGACAACCATCATTTTGTGCGTCGCTATCACTTCGACGACACGCGCGGCCTGTTGGCGGAGAACGATCCCGAGGGCGCACACGAATTGAACTCGCGATTTAATGAGATGTGGCTGGCATCACATGCCGGCGCGACGCCGACCAGACTGGGACTTTGATATTTCGCATGTCTTGCCAGAATCGTGCCGTAGCAATCCATCACTTTATTTTTACACATTGAACAATAGGAAATTGAAATGAGATTCTCAACACTGATCGCCGCCCTGCTCGCCCTCTCCCTGACTGCTTGCGGCGAGCAAACCACTGAATCGCTGAACGCAGCAAAAAAAGCCGCTGCAGAAGCGGCTGACAAGGCCAAGGATGCCGCCGCCAGCGCCGCCAGAGACGTAGGCAACGCTGCCGAAGATGCGGCCAAAGCCGCTGCTGACAAGGCACAGGAAGTCGCCAGCGATGCGACTACGGCAGCCAAAGATGCTGCCAAAAAAGCAGTGAATGAAGCTGCCGACGCTGTAAACAAGTAAACTTTCCCGTATATATTGCACAGCCTGTGAATCCAACCGATACGATTCACAGGCATACACCTTTCAGAAGTTACCAGAAAATCCCAGTAATTAAACGCTTTTGACGGCATTCCAAAGAAGTGTTTTCCTCCTGAAATATAAGGATTTTTCCATTTCTGCATACCTCTTGTATTTCCCTTTGGACTCGCTAGAATGCGCTGCCTTTTCTTTGGGAGGGTTGCAGAAAAGGCAGTTCAATATAAACCTTCACTTAAAGTCTAGTAGTACCTATCTATCGATTGGAAAATTGAAAATGAAACGCTCTGCATTGATCGCAGCTCTATTGGCTCTGTCTCTGTCTGCTTGTGGTGAGAAGCCTGCCGAAACCGCCGTTCCTGTTGCTGCTCCAGCAACTGAAATCGTGGCTCCGGTTGCCGCATCTGCAACCGAGGCTGCTGCACCTGCAACCGAGACTGCTGCACCTGCCACCGAAGCTCCGCAATCTGCTACAAAGTAACACCCGCACGTCAAAATAAAAAAGCCGGCGCAAGCCGGCTTTTTTATTCAATGCGGCAAATCAGGTGATATCCACCCATTGCAGCCCATCAGACTGTGATGCGATACCGATCTCTTCTTCCTTGCATGACAGCACCTCACTCAAAGCATGCACTGCCAGCTCCGGCTGGTTGTTCTGCTTGCTCAAGTGAGCTGCCACGATATGTTGCAAGCGACTGGTATCCATAGCTGCCAACAAGCCCGCTGCCTGGCGATTGCTCAAGTGGCCGAATCGACCACCGACGCGCTGCTTGAGTGAGGGAGGGTAACGCCCGCTGCGCAACATCTCTTCGTCGTGGTTGCATTCCAGCACCAGCGCGTGACAGCCATCCAGGGACGCTTTGATGTGCGGGGTGATGTGGCCGGTATCGGTCAATACGCCAAGGCGGTGCTCGCCGTCACTGAATACATATTGCACCGGTTCGCGCGCATCATGCGGCACCAGAAATGGCAGCACTTCGATGTCGCCGATGGAAATCGGATGGTGGGGATTGAGCTCGGTGACCGTGATATCTGCGAACGCCGTCTGCTGCGTAAGCAAAGTGCCGTGTGTCATCCATACCTTGAGCTTGAACTTCCGCGCCAGACGCGCCACACCGCCGATGTGGTCGCTGTGCTCGTGGGTGACGAGTATGCCGCTGAGTTGCTCGGCTTGTAACCCGAGACGGGCCAGACGCGACACAGTCTCGTTGACGGAGAAACCGCAATCCAGCATCAGGGTGGTACTGCCGGCTTGCACCAGCAGCGAGTTGCCCTCGCTGCCGCTGCCGAGAAACGCGAAACGCATCACTGCGCTTTATTTTTCCAGCTGGTGGTACAGCAGGTCCAGGATGCGCGTTGCTTCTGCTTGCGCAGTGGCTTCTGCAGCAACGGTCACCACGCTTACGCCTTGGGTCTCTTGTACCAGCACGCGCAGTTCAGACGGCTGCTTTTCGGTTTTTTTCAGGTAGAACACGCCTTTGCTGCGATTCACATCGCCAGTGGCAAGCTTGGCATGCTCCAATGCCAGACTGACTTTGCGCCAAGCGCGGTCGAACGGCTCCGACACCAGAATGAAGCGGGCCGTATCAACTTGCAGCAACTTCGCCGCAGCAACTTGTGTAGCGGCAGGGTCTGGTGCGACGCACGGAGCCTCCTCCACTTTGGGTGCGCGTGCCAGATCGGAATAGTTTGCCACCTGCGTACCATCCGCCGCGGGTGATGCCGCCCGACTGGATACGGGCGGCGCAACCAGATCGGGCGGCACTTCAAGCGGCTGCACTGCAACCGCACCCGCTTTGTAATCCACCTGCTTGCTCCCGAACATGCTGCAACCCGCCAGCAACGAAATGATTGCAATTCCAAATACGATATTTCTGACCCGCATGACGACTCCCATTTAAATGACTCCTGCCTGACGCATCGCTGCTTCCACCTGCGGTTGCATGGCAGAGGTGAGCGGGGTCAGAGGTAAACGCAGCACATTCTTCATCTTGCCCATGCGTGCCACCGCCCATTTAACCGGAATCGGGTTGGCTTCGACGAACAGCTTGCGATGCAGACCGAGCAACTGGTAATTAATCTCACGCGCCCGGGCAACCTCGCCGTGCAACGCGGCCACACACATCTCGTGCATCAGCTTCGGCGCGACGTTGGCGGTAACCGAGATGGTGCCGTGCGCACCCAACAGCAGCAGCGCCAGTGTGCTGGCATCGTCACCGCTGTAGATAGCGAAATCCTTGGGTGCGCGCTGCAACAGTTCGCTGCCGCGTTCGATACCGCCGGTCGCATCCTTGATGCCGACGATGTTCGGGATCTCTGCCAGACGCAACACCGTGTCGTTGAGCAGATCGCAACCAGTGCGGCCCGGCACGTTGTACAGGATATGCGGCATCTCCACCGCCTCCGCGATGGCTTTGAAATGCTGGTACAGCCCTTCCTGCGTCGGCTTGTTGTAATAAGGAACAACAGTAAGCGAAGCGTCTGCTCCCGCCTTTTTGGAGAAGATCGCCAGCTCGATGGCTTCCCTGGTTGAATTCGCCCCGGTACCGGCAATGATCGGCACGCGCCGGTTGGTATGTTTGACCGCTTCGGCGATAAGCAACTCGTGCTCTTCCACATTGACAGTGGGGGATTCGCCCGTGGTGCCGACCACCACAATGGCATCGGTGCCGGCGCTGATATGAAAATCAATCAATGCACGGAACGCGTCCAAATCAAGGCTGCCGTCCTCATGCATCGGAGTCACGATGGCTACAATACTTCCGGTGATCATGTTCGTTTCCTGCTGAAATAAGCGCGCATTCTACCTTAATCACACTGGCTTACGCGACAGGAGCAAGGTGCCTGTGGAATAATGCGGCCATTCGATGAATCGTACGAATATGTCCATCTCTCTGACCCATCTGCACCCCGGCGACAGCGCCACTATCGTCGCCATCCACGCCGAAGAAGGACTGCATCTACGTTTGCAGGCGCTGGGTTTGCGCAACGGGAAACGGATTGAACTAATCCGCCAGGCCAGTTTCTCCGGACCGCTGCAGATACGCATCGGCACCACAGATGTCATGTTACGCCGTACTGAAGCAAGCAAGATTGAGGTATGCAAGGCATGATGGATACTTCCAGAAATCGTATCGAGCAAGCCCGAACACGGGGAGCTGCGCAGTGAATGAAGAGACACATCACGATGGTAGGCGAGGAATGAACGACAACACAGTTGCAGTGAATACTTGCCTCCAGATTAGTCGGAACCGGCACGCGACGATGCGGTCGGGTTGCGCAGTAGATTTATGGGTGCATCCATGAAAAGAATCGCCCTGCTTGGCATGCCCAATACCGGCAAGTCCACCCTGTTCAACCGCATGACCGGCGGTGCGGCGCGTGTCGGCAACTGGCCCGGCATCACGGTCGAGCTGTTGTCCGGCAAGATCCTGCTGGGTGGCGATATGGTGGAAATCATCGATCTGCCAGGCATATACGACCTGCACGGTTTTTCCGATGACGAACAGGTGGTGCGCCATTTCCTGCACGACAATGTGCCGGATCTCGCCTTGGTCATTCTCAACGCCAACCAGATCGAACGCCAGATAAGTCTGCTGTTGCAGCTCAAACAGCTCAACCTGAATGTGGTGGTGCTGCTCAACATGGCGGACGAAGCAAAGAAATACGGCATCAGTATCGATAGTATAAAAATGGCTGAAATGCTGAATATGCCGATCTTTCTGCTCAGCGGCAAATACGGCAGCGGCTATGCGGAAGCCTTGCAAGCCATCGTCAAGGCGCTGCGTTACCCCACGCCCGGCATGGCGGAGGGATTGCGCAGCCAACTGGAACAGGACGAACATATCGAGACCGAGATGGCGCGCGTGCTGAAACATGCGGTACAAATCCCGGTGCAGATGTCGGAACATCTCAGCGACAAACTCGACCGCGTAATGCTGCATCCATGGGCTGGATTACCGATCTTTTTTGGCATCATGTACCTGCTGTTTCAGGGCATTTTTCTACTCGGCCAGCCACTGCAGGAATGGGTGGCCACCGCGCTTGAGTGGTTGCGCGGTGCCGCCCTCGAACCGGCTGTCGGCTGGCTGCCCGCGATCGTACAGGGACTGCTGCTGGATGGCATCTACAACGGCGTGGCCACAGTCGCCGCATTCGTACCGCTCATCATCCTGTTCTTTCTATTCATGGCGATGGTGGAGGACAGCGGTTATCTTTCACGCGCCGCCTTCCTGATGGATGCACTGATGGCGAAGATGGGACTGGATGGGCGCGGCTTTGTCATGCTGCTGATGGGTTTTGGTTGCAATGTGCCGGCGCTAATGGGCACCCGCGTGATGCGCTCGCGCAGCCTGCGTCTACTCACCATGCTGGTTATTCCGTTCTCGCTCTGCTCGGCACGCTTGCAGGTGTTCGTCTTCATCACCGCCGCACTGTTCTCGCCGCAGGCAGCACCCCTGGTACTGTTCAGCCTGTACCTGTTCAGCTTTGCCACCGCCATCCTCACCGCGCTGCTGTTCAAGGGCAAATACCGGAACAATGAGCCTTTCGTGCTGGAACTGCCGCCTTACCGCTTTCCCACCCTGCGCCAGATGATACTGCGCGGCTGGCAGGAAGTGAGCCACTTCCTGCGCCGCGCCACCAAGTTCATCATCGCCGGCGTGGTGTTGGTCTGGCTGCTCACCAACCTGCCGTCCACAGCAGTGCCCGGTGGGGCCGACACCCTTGCGGGCATGATCGGGAGCTGGCTACATCCCATCTTCGCGCCCATCGGAATCAACGAGCAACTCACCATTGCGCTCATCTTCGGCTTCGTCGCCAAGGAGATTGTCATCGGCTCGCTCGCCGTAATCTACGGACAGGTCGGTGATGCCCTTGGTGGTGCGCTGGCGCAGCAACTTGACTGGGTACAGGCCTACAGCTTCATGCTGTTCACCCTGATCTACACCCCTTGCCTGTCTGCCATCGCCACCCTGCGCAGCGAAGCCAAGAGCACGGCATTCGCCGTATTTTCCATTGCATGGTCGCTGTCACTGGCATGGTTGATCAGCTTCCTGTTCTACCAGGCCGCACGCGCCATGGGGTATTGATTTTCAAAGCTGTTCGACCCTTGATTGACCCGGATACACACAGACAAAACTGCAACGATGCAACTCCTTCGGTAAATGATGCTTGCAAGCATTGATGCACGGGTCTGTTCGTCCGTGTAACTCCGTGTTTATCCGTAGCTGGCTATTTTCCCGGTTTGATCCTGCACAGGTTCAATGCAAAACGCCCCGATTAACCGGGGCGTTTATTCACTGCGACAGCGTCTTTCCAATCAGAACGACAGCCTGACTCCGATGTGCGCACCATTGTCCAGCTTGCCGTCGGGCAAACCGTTGGACAATTTGAACCTGCTTTCGCGATAACCGATGTACGCTTGAGTCAGGGGAGAAATTGCAAATTCGCCTCTGACCGCCGCCTGCGAGAAACTGTCCGCACCGCCAAAACTGATGATGCTGGGCGCATAATGATATTCACCAATCATAGCGAAGCGGCGGTCTGACGCTATCTCAAAACGCACTTGCGCACCAAGTGCAACACCGGATACAAATTTGCGTGACGGTGCCACTTTGTTCAGGGAAGCCGCAACCACCTTGGCCCCGACACCCAGCGACAATCCTGGTACACCGCCTTCCTCATTCAGCACCAGCAAGCCACCATCCACCAGCACATCGTTTGCATCATTGTACAAAAATGATGCAAACAAACTGGATTTGCCGGCAAGCCCGCTCGGTACACTGTATTTGAACTGGGCTGCGCTATTGCTCAAATTGATGTCCAGCGTATCCGCCACCGTGACTGAACTACCCAGCAACAAACCCACAGCAACAAAACGACGTAGCATGAATGACTCCTTGTATTGATTTGGCGGAAGCGGTGAGATTCGAACTCACGAACGACTCACATCGTTGCCGGTTTTCAAGACCGGTGCCTTCAACCGCTCGGCCACGCTTCCAGATCGTCCTCCGTAACCAGCAGCAAATGCGGTACGGCCACAATGCTGGCGGGATGACAGCAAACCAAGTCCCCGCGAACAATGGCGCGCATGATACCCGAAAGAGAGACTTTTCCCAATTTGTAAACACTACTACAGGTGTGATCTTGCGTAAAATCTGCATCGTGGGAGGGTGATTTACCGTACGACGAACCGGACTCCCGCGGGGGTGTGGCGGCTTAATCACGCCATCTTGCCTGTATTCTCTCCGCCATCCTGTCCAGTGGCACGATCTCATCCACCGCACCCAGCTCAATCGCCGCACGCGGCATGCCGAATACCACGCAACTTGCCTCGTTCTGGGCGAAATTGTAAGCACCGGCCTGCTTCATCTCCAGCATGGCCGCAGCACCATCCTTGCCCATACCGGTCAGCATCACACCAATAGCCTGAGACCCCAATGTCTTCGCAGCAGACTTAAACAGCGCTTCAACCGAAGGGCGATGAAAATTTACCGGTGGCGCATCACTCAATACGGCGCGATAGCCGGTGCCATTCCTTTCGACCAACAGGTGTGCATAGCCAGGCGAGAGATAGGCATGGCCGGAGACAATGACTTCGTGCTGATCCACTATCTTGACACGCAACTTACACAAGCTATCCAGGCGCGCAGCAAAGGACGGGACGAACAGCTCCGGCATGTGCTGGGCAATAAGAATGGGTGGAGATTCTTTGGGCATCATCTCCAGAAATATCCGCAACGCCTCAGTACCCCCCGTGGAGGCGCCGACAACGATGACACAACGGCTGTCAAATTTCACTTCTGTCCTACACTTGCCTTGCCTGCAAGCTCATACACTGTCTGCCCGCGCAGCTTGAAATAGGCCGCCGCGTGATAGAAATTCTCAGAGTGCCCCGCGAACAACAGGCCGTCCGGTTTTAGCAGCGGAGCGAACTTTTTTAGAATGGAAAGCTGCATCTCCCGATCAAAATAGATCATCACATTACGGCAGAAGATGGCATCCAGCTTCTCACTGATGGGATAGTTTGCATCCAGCAGATTGATACGCTTGAATTCGATCATGTGCTGCAATTCCGGACGCACCTGAAAGTGGCCTGGCTCGGCTGGCGTGAAGTAGCGTTCGATGTGCTGCAACGAGAGTTTTGCAACCGCATCCGCCTTGTAATGCCCGGCACGCGCACTGGCCAACACGTGACTGTCCAGATCGGAAGCGATGATAGTCACCGGATTCTTGAAGCCGCCAAAGGCCTCCGCTGCAGTAATCGCCATCGAATAGGCTTCCTCGCCGGTCGAGCAGGCGGAACACCACAACCGGATCGGTCGTGATTTATCCAGTTTGCGCAGATGATCGGCCAAAACCGTGAAGTGATGTGCTTCGCGAAAAAAAGAAGTGAGGTTGGTGGTGAGTGAGTTGGCAAACGCCTCCCATTCGGCTTCATTTCCTTTTTTTTGCAGTAGCCCCAGATATTCGGCGAAGGTCTTCAACCCGGTGGCACGCAGCCGCCGCGCCAAACGGCTATAGACCAGTTCCTGCTTGCTGTCAGCCAATGCGATACCCGCATGGTCGCGAATCAGTGTGCGGATGCGCTGAAAGTCCTGGTCGGTAAATTCGAATTCTCGTGTCATATGTTGGCCGCGTTATTACCCGGCAACTAAACCGGTTTGGGATCCGATCCATGAGTTGCTTGATTCAGTCTCAAGTCAGCTCAGGCTATCGGATTCTAGCATTGCCAACAGCTCATGCCGCTCAGCTATGAACCATCCGTTCTGTCTTGATCAACTTTGGCAGAACGACACCGAATATTTGCCTCCTTCAGCTCCCGCGCACGTCAATCAACAGTTCCTTGATGTCCAGAATAAGCACGATGTCGCCCTCACTCGACATGGTGACTCCAGCCACCCCCTTGGGACGGAAAGTGTCGAGTGATTTGATGACCACATCTTCATGCCCGACGAAACCATCGGCGGTAAGAATGAAGCTGTTGCTGCCAAATTGCATCAGCACTCCCACTTCTGATTTTTCACTGCTGCCCCAGCCAATCAATTGTGTGAGTGGCAACACCGGTAGCACTTCACCGCGCACCACCATGGTGGCCTTGCCGGACACCTGCTGTAACGCATCCTGGGTGACAGGCAATATTTCGCGCACCATGGACAGCGGCACCGCAAAGGACTGATCACCCAGCCGCAGCACCAGCACCGGCAGGATTGCCAGGGTGAGCGGCAATGAGATGGAAATGGTGGTGCCTTTGCCGATTTCGGAGTTGATCTGGATATTGCCGTTGAGCTTCTGGATATTGGTTTTCACTACATCCATGCCCACCCCGCGCCCGGACACACTGGAGATTTCTTCCTTGGTGGAAAAACCGGGCAGGAAGATCAGCTCCAGACACTGGTTCTCGTCCAGCGTGTTCGCCATCTCGCTGGTGATGAGTCCCTTTTCGATGGCTTTGTTGCGAATCACTTCCGGGCGCATGCCCTTACCGTCATCGGCGATGACAATAAGGATGTGATCACCTTCCTGCCGTGCCGAAAGTTCAACCATGCTTTTCTCAGGCTTGCCCGCAGCGCGCCGCTCTTCCACTGTCTCCACCCCGTGATCGACCGCATTGCGTACCAGGTGCACCAGAGGATCGTTCAGGTCTTCAATCATGGTCTTGTCCATCTCGGTCTCTTCGCCGGTCAGCACCAGTTCCACATCTTTATCCAGTGAACGCGCCAGATCGCGCGCCAAACGCGGGTATTTCTTGAACAGCCGACCAATTGGTTGCATGCGCGTCTTCATCACCGCGTTCTGCAGATTCACCACCAGCATATCCAGTTGCGTCACCGATTGATCCAGATCGCGCAGGGTGTCCGCATCATTGCGTCCCTGCAGGATGTCGGAACGCAAATGGGTGAGACGGTTCTTGGTCAGGCCGATCTCACCGGACAGGTTGAGCACCTGATCCAGCCTCGTGGTATCAACGCGAATCGTGGTTTCCTTCGCTTCAGTGGCCGGCACGTCACCACTGCGCCGACCGACTGTTGCACCGGGCACATCCGAGGCGCGACGACCAAAGGCTTTTTTGGTGGACTCTTCTTCGTCAATCGCCTGTTTTATTTCTTCCGGATCACGTTTCGCCCCCACCGTCTCCACGATATCGGTTCCGGTCAGCGCCTTGTACAACGCATCCCAGTCAACCTCCGAAACATTACCGGCGGAGCCGGCAGCCTGCGGAGAGGGGTTGGCGGGCGCACCAACCGCTGCGGGACTTGCTATGGGTTTTGAGCTTACCTTGAGGGCAGAAACCGTCTTACCTTCCAGAGCATCCTTCAACGCCGAAATTATTTCCGTCGGGGCTGCCGTCGGTTGCTGATTTTGCTGCAGGGTACTAAACATATGGCGCACTTCCGCCGTCGCGGCAAAAATAACATCCATCAGTTCGGCACTCAAAACCAGCTCATTGTTGCGCAACTTGTCGAACAGATTCTCGGTCAGGTGGCACAGCATCACCAATTCACTCGCGTTAAGAAATCCTGCGCCCCCCTTGATCGTGTGGAAACCCCGGAAGATTTCATTCAACAGGCCACTGTCTTTTGGATTTCTCTCCAAACCCATCAGCTTGCTGTCCACATCCGACAGCATGTCTCCGGCTTCCATCAGAAAGTCGCTTAACAAATCTTCCATTCCGGTAAAGTCACTCATGTTTCATGCTCCCTGTGGGTCGGGTTTCAACCCGACATTCCGCGTCGGGTTGGAACCCGACCTGCAAACTGGATTCCCGCCTGCGCGGGAACGCCATTCTAAAACCCCAGACTCTCCAGCAAATCATCCACCTGATCCTGGCTGGTCACCACATCATTGTTGCCGGCTGCGTTGATTACCGGACCGTTCAACAAACCGCTATTGATCTCTTCCCTGACCGCAGCAGGAGCATTGTCCAACAGCAGGGCCACCAGTTGCTGCTCCATCTCCTGCGTTAGCTGGATGATTTTCTTGATTACCTGCCCGGTAAGGTCCTGAAAATCCTGCGCCATCATGATATCCACCAGATAGGCATTGGTTTCTTTGGTCTGTTTCGGAGTCTCATACAAATGGGCATGAGTTTGGGTGACCAGATTCTTGAATTGATGCACATCGAGTTTTTTCTGGAACAGCAGATCCCATTGTTGGGCAAGCCGCTGTGCATCGTCACCGATCTTCTCCACCACAGGCTGTGCCGCATCAGTCGCATTCAGCACCCGTTCGGCCGCCTGCTGGGTCAGTGTCGCAACGTAATTGAGCCTGTCCCGCGCATCGGGAATGGCAGATGCCGCTTTCTCGATCTCCTTGTTCAAACCGAGCTCGCGCAGAGTATCGTGCAACTTGCGCGCCATCTGCCCAACCTGTTTGATAACCTTTTCCTGCTCCGATGCCGTATTGATACTGACAATCTTGGCAGCAGGCCTTTCTTCCGCCGAATTCGCTTCGATGATGCTATCGAACAGCGCTTCCAGGTCTTCAGAGTCATTGTTTGCAGGATTGACTGCCATGATTTACCTCACTTGTTTAGCTGCGGGAATGCCGCAAATATCTTCTTCAACTTCTCATCCAGCGTGGCTGCCGTGAACGGCTTCACCACATAGCCGGATGCCCCAGCCTGCGCAGCGGCGATGATGTTTTCTTTTTTTGCTTCGGCAGTCACCATCAGTACCGGCAGATGCTTCAAGCCGGCATCGGCACGGATCGTCCGCAGTAATTCAATGCCGGTCATGTTTGGCATGTTCCAGTCGGAGACGACAAAATCAAACGGGTCGCTACGCAATTTTTGCAACGCATCGACTCCATCCTCCGCCTCCTGCACATTGGTGAAACCCAATTCTTTGAGCAGATTGCGCACGATGCGTCGCATCGTGGAAAAGTCATCAACCACCAGAAATTTTGTATTCTCTATACCCATAACCTTCTCCTTACACCCCCGTAGGTCAGGCTTCAGCCCGACAAAACACCTTGTTACATTCTGCCGTATCGGGCTAAAACCCGATCTGCACAACCTGCATTCATGTCAGCAGCGGCCGCAACGTCGAAGACAACACCATCGAATCGAACTTCGGCACGTAATAGTCCACACCCACACGCTTGCCCATGGCGCGGTTGGCATCCGACGACAGTGACGAGTGCATCACCACCGGAATACCCTCGAAACGCTTGTCATTCTTGATGTTCTGGGTCAGTACATAACCATCCATCACCGGCATCTCCGCATCCGTCAATATGACCTGAATCTGGTCGCGCAAATCCTGCTCGCTGGTCTGCGCGGCATCCGCCATCGCACGCAGGCGCTCCCACGCTTCCTGCCCATTATTGGACTGAATGTGTTTGACACCCATTTTGTCCAGCACTTCAGTGATCTTGCGCCGCGCCACCATCGAATCATCCGCAAAGAAGATACACAATTCATGCCCTGCTTCTACCTTCTCGACATTGCCGACAATTGCTTCGCCGAACGCATCGGACAGGATCTGTTCGACATCCAGAATGGATACCAGTGAGCCGTCATCCAGGTTAGTGATCGCCGTGATCAGCGCACCTTTGTCGGAGAGCATGCCTTCGGTCGGACGCACTTTGTCCCAATCCACCCGGATGATGCGGTCAACGTCTTTCACCAAAAACCCAAGAATATGATTGTTGTATTCCGCCACCATCATGGTCCGGTGCGGCGTAGCTTCATTGACCCCCATGAATCTGGCCAAATTGAGCACCGGCATCACATGTCCGCGCAGGCTGACGATACCATCGACACCACGCGGCATATTGGGTGTGCGGGTGATCTTGCCGGCCTCCGACACCTCTTTCACTTTGAACACATTGATGCCGAACTTCTCATCACTGCCAAGATTGAACAGCAGAATCTCCATCTTGTTGGTACCCGCCAGATTGGTGCGCGCATCGATGTGATCGAGCAAGTTATCGGATGATGAAATTTCTTCGGTATAACTCATTTTCTTCTCCTAGTCCGGAAGGCAATCCTGGATTCCCCGCCCAGCCCTCTATCAACTCAACATTCGCGCCAGTGTCTGCGACAGTTTTTGTGGCTCAAATTTCGGCACATACTCGTCCACCCCGACCGCCTTGCCCAACTGCTGGTTGGAACTGCTGGACAGCGAGGAATGCATCAGCACCGGAATGCCATTGAAACGCTTGTCCGACTTGATCTTGCGGGTCAGCATGTAGCCGTCCATCTCCGGCATCTCGACATCGGTGAGGATGACCTGCAACATTTCCTTCAGCGGCGTATTGGAGGATTCGGCATAGCTTGCCATGCGCGACAGTTCTTCCCATGCTTTGCGCCCATTGATGGCAGAAATAGACTTCACCCCCATCGCCTCCAGCGTGCGTGCAATCTGGTTACGCGCCACCGAAGAATCATCCGCGAAGAACACCGTTCGATTCTCCTTGCCCAGTGGCTTGACTGATTTGAAGATCATCTCATCAGAACCAAAGTGTCCGGTCTCGGCCAGCACCCTCTCCACGTCGAGCATCATCACCAGCCGTTTATCTTTCAGTTCGGTGATGGCGGTGACCAATCCGCCCAGTTCAGCCGTCAGCATTTCCGGCGGCACACGCATCGCAGACCAATCCAGACGCAGGATGTTATCCACCGCTTTGACCAGAAATCCCTGCGTATGTCCGTTATATTCAGTAACGATCATGATGTCCGGTTTGCTGTCAGATTCCATACCGATGTATTTGGCCAGATCGATCACCGGCACCAATGCGCCGCGCAGGCTCACCATACCCTCGACCGCAGACGGCATTTCCGGTGCGCGCGTGATCTCTGGAATACGCATCACTTCGCGCACCTTGAATACGTTGATGCCGAATGTCTCCTCGCGCCCGGTACGCATGTCTTTGCCCAGGGAAAACATCAGAATTTCCAGCTTGTTGGTTCCCGCCAATTTGGTCCGGGCGTCGATATTTTGTAACAGGTCTGACATCACCTTCTCCTCGTTTGCCGCTTATTTTCTGTCCGTGCCGCACTTGGTCAACGGATAGCCTGCCTTACTTAACTCATCGGCTGATTGCGCCAATTCTTTAGTCGCCTGTTGGGTTTCCTGCACCGATTGTGTGTTGTCGTCCACCAGCCCGGTGATACGCTCCAGACTATTGGCCACATTTTCACCGGCAGCGGACTGCTCCCTGGATGCCTGGGCAATATGTTCGATACGTTCGGTCATACTCATCGTGGCCCCCATGATTTCACGCAGACCTTCGCCATTCTTGTGTATCAGTGTGATGCTGGATTCCACCTCGGTCACCGCGTCGCCCATCGATTTCACCGCATCATTTGAAATAGCGGTGATTTCGGCAATGGTGGTGGCAATATCCTTGGTACTGATTGCTGTCCGCTCAGCCAGTTTGCGCACTTCGTCCGCCACCACAGCAAAGCCGCGCCCCTGCTCCCCGGCACGCGCCGCCTCGATGGCGGCATTCAGCGCCAACAAATTGGTCTGCTCGGCGATTTCCTTGATCGAATTGGCGATCGTACCGATTTTTTCGATCGACACGCCCAGATCAGAGATGGTCTTGCTGGAATGTTGCACGGTCTGCGCCACTCTGCCGGTCGCGTTGACCGTAACGCCCATATTGCTGTTGTTTTGTTCGACAATCTGTTGCGTGTGCTGCATTTCTGCCAGCGAGTCGCCCGCCATATTCGCCACCTCTGCAATGGACTGGCTGAATTGCTCCATGGTCGCGGCAATCGACTGGATCTGGTCTTGTTCCACCAGCGCATTCTTCGCGACGGTGTTCACCTTGCCGCCTACCTCCCTGATTCGGCCCCGCATCTGCGCCACCGGCGTCACGATCTCGTCCACCATGGTGCGCAGATAGGTCTGCATGGACTGTATCTCGCACAACAGCGTTCCCACCTCATCCCGGATGGAAATATCCATTTCGGTATCGAGATTCCCTTCCATGATATTTCTGAACTCAACACTTACTTTGTGAATTGGGCGGCGTATATATTTTTCAATACTGAAGCTGATGATAAAGAACAGAAAGATTTGCAGTGCCAGCTGTCCGCCCAGCAACTGCATCATCGTACGCATGACCTTGTCATCATCCGTTTTTAAGTCGAGTACGATATCCGACGCTCCAAGCACCACACCTTCCTGCACCGCATGGCAACCCGTGCAATCGGTACCGTGATAATCCTTGCTCGCTACATAAGGCGTTATCACGCGCATCACTGGCGATCCGCTCTCGTCGTTTGTGATAGTGATACTTTGTTTTTTACTTCCGATCACTTGCCGTTGTGCATCACTATTGATCTGCTCTTCCGGCAGACCCGCACCATACAAATCCACCACCTCTCTGGTACGGACCAACTGCACGGACTTGACACCTTTGGCTGAACCGATTTTTCGGAGCAATAACTGGCGATTACTTGCCTCACCGATTTGCCCTGTCACCATCAGCATATTCGCGCCATCGATAATTTCACTGGCAAGTTGCCCGCCTTTCTCCATCGCCATTTTCCTGGGCTCATCCTTGAGATCGCTGTACATAAATACTTGTGCAACAACCAGAATGACCAACAGCGGAATCTGTATCACGGCCTGAAGTTTGGTCTTCAGTAACCAGTTCTTGAACTTGAATCTTTCATAGCGTGAGACCACTTCCCCGCCATCTTGGTTGAGACCACGATACAGCCCTTCCGCTTCAGCGATCTGGGCTCGCGTCGGTGCACGCCGCACCGACACATAGCCGATGATCTTGCCATCCTCGATAACGGGCGATACGGTGGCACGAACCCAATAGTGGTCGCCATTCTTGCAGCGATTCTTCACCATGCCGCGCCAGGGACATTCTGATTTCAGCGTATCCCACAGCCATTTGAATGCCGCCGGCGGCATGTCCGGATGACGCACGAGGTTATGGCTCTTGCCAACCAGTTCTTCGCGCGTATAGCCTGCGATCTCACAGAACGCATCATTGGTATAAGTAATGATGCCGCGGGTATCGGTCTTGGTGATCAGCACCCTTCCCGCTGCCAGCACCACTTCTTTCTGTGAGACATAAGCATTCTTGTTTTGCATGGCCGCGATCCTCCCCTGTCAAAGGAATTATTATTTCCTGACACAAGACGCAGGATGTTTACTCACACCTTGAATCTGCTGACAGCAATCTGTAATTCCCTGGCCAGACTTTCCAGGCGCACAACATCCTCGCTGTTGGATCGTACCGCTGCATTGTTCTCTTCCGACATCTGCGCAATCTTCTCCACGTTGCGCGCGATCTCGGTACTGGCCAGACTTTGCTCGCTGACCGAGGCCGCGATGTCGCTCACGCCGTGACTGGATTGCGCAACTGCTTCGCCCGCTTCGGTCAATACGGTGGAAACTCGCCCGACCTGTTCCTGCGTCGCCTGCAAAGAACGCAGACCGGTCTGCACCACCACTTCCACCGAGGCGGATTGTTGGTCCAGCGAGTTGGTTACCTGGTCGATCTCGTTGGCGGCCTTGGCGGATTTTTCCGCCAGCTTGCGCACTTCGTCGGCCACCACTGCAAAGCCGCGACCCTGTTCTCCGGCACGCGCCGCTTCGATCGCTGCATTCAGTGCGAGCAGATTGGTCTGGTCGGCGATGTCCTTGACCTGCTGGGTCATGCCGGCAATGGCGTGTGTGCTGTCCACAAACTCTTTCACCGATCCGGCAATCTGGTTGACCGCTTCCTGCACGCGGCTGATCTCGCCGATCATCGCGGTGACGCTCTGGTTGCCCTGCTCGGTTTGCTGCGCGCTCTTCTCGGACAGTTTGCGCACATCCTCGGTGTTCGCCGCCACCGAGTTGATGCTCACGGTGATCTCTTCAACTGCCGCAGCGGTGGAGGCTGCTGCCTCGCTTTGCGCCTGGGAGCCTTGTGCGATCTGGGTCGAGGAGACGGATAACTGCCCTGCGGTGCTGGATACCGTGGCGGCTCCATCGAGCACCTGACGGATGATGTTGGCGAAGCCGTCAATCAACGTATTGAATGCAGTGGCCGCTTCACCGATCTCATCTTTGCCATACACTTTGACGCGTACGCCCAGATTGCCGTCCGCTGA
>JBAZFV010000017.1:0-31222 GCA_041653255.1 Sideroxydans sp.
CGTAGCCAGTGCGAAATCCCTGATGCTTTGGCAGCACGCCGATACTCGGCTCAATCCGTCGTACCTCGTCGATCCCCTGCGCCTCTCTCAGGTGCTTAACAATTTTGTCAGTAACGCGATCAAGTTTACGCCGCAGGGTGAGATAGAACTGCGGGCTGAGCTTGTCAGACACCACGACAGTGGCGATCAGATAAGATTCTCGGTCAGGGATACGGGCGTGGGTATCGAGGCTGAAGTTCAGGAACGCCTGTTTCAGCATTACAGCCAGGCGAATGCGGATACCGCCCGCATGTATGGCGGAACCGGCCTGGGTCTTGCGATCTGCCGGCGTTTGGCGGAGTTGCTGGACGGGCAGGTCGAATTGCAAAGCGAATATGGGCAAGGCTCAGTTTTTAGCATCACACTGATCTTGCCTGTTTCCGCTGCGCCAAGTGAGACAGTACGAGACATGCATCTGGAAGTGCAGCAACGTGAAGTCGAGCCCCTGCTTACCAACAGCACGGATGCACCGCTGGTGCTGGCGGTGGATGACCATCCGATCAATCGCGATCTGCTGGCGCGCCAGATCAGACTGCTCGGTTTGCGTGCCGAAACCGCAGAGAACGGGAAGGTCGCACTGTCAATGTGGAGAGAGGGGCGCTTTGCGCTGGTCATCACCGACTGCCACATGCCGGAGATGGATGGTTATGCGCTCTCTCGGGAGATACGCAAGATCGAAGCCAGGGAGTCACGACCCAGTACGCCGATCATCGCCTGGACGGCCAATGCACTTGTCGAAGAAGCGGGACGCTGCCAAGCAGCAGGCATGGATGAACTGCTGGTCAAGCCCGCCAATCTGGCACAGATCAAAAGTATATTGGCAAAGTGGCTGTCCCTCTCCGAGATTGATGGGGAATCATCCGCACCTTTAGTGCAAGAAGATGGCGGGCCGATCGATTATGCAGTGCTGGACATGGTCATAGCAGACCGCGCTGCGCAAGCCAGATTGTTACAAGATTTTCTGACGCACATTCGTGCCGACCACGCAAGGCTGTCGGAAATGTTTAAGCAGGGTGAGCTGGTCAATTTAGAAGATACAACACATCGCATGAAGGGCTCCAGCCGAATGGTAGGTGCAACACATCTGGCAAAAGCCTGTGAAGCCATCGAGCATGCCGCACGGAGTGGCGATATGACCAAAGCAGGCAATGGCAAGGCGGCTCTGGACGAAGCGCTCGACCAATTGGAGATATTCCTTGCTGCTGCAAGAGCAAAGGATGAGAGATGATGAGGATTGCAAATTTGAATATCTTGCTGGTAGAAGATGACGACTTCCAGCGCGATATCATCATCACCATGCTGAACTCACTGGGCATCACCTCGATCCTCAGTGCTGCTAATGGCAAGCAGGCACTCGACATCATTCGTGCAGCAGATTCAAGACCGATTGACCTGGCGCTTTGCGACTTGAACATGCCTGAAATGGATGGCATGGAGTTCCTTCGGCATTTGAATGAAGTGCACCTGGACATCGCTGCCATTCTTATCAGTGGACTGGACAGCAAGCTGCTCACTTCGGTTGGCAGAATGGCCCAGATGTATGGCATCCGGTTGCTGGGTGTGATCGAGAAACCTGTTCTGCTGGCAAAGCTCAAGGAGCACCTTTTAAAGCATAGAGACTCGCTCCCCAAAGTACAGGAAGATGCCGTGAAGCGTTTTACGCTCGATGAGATATTGCATGCGATCCGTGCCGATCAATTCGAGCCGTTCTTTCAGCCCAAAGTAGACATGAAAACAGGACGGCTGGTCGGGGCTGAGGCGCTGGCACGCTGGATACATCCGGATCATGGTGTGATCGGTCCTTATGCATTCATTCCTCAGCTTGAACAGGCCGAAAACATCGATGACCTGACTTTTTGCATCCTCAGGAAATCCGCAGCGGCGGTTCGTTCTCTCCATGACGAAGGTCACCTGCTTACTGTCTCGGTCAACCTGTCGCTGGCCTCTCTGGACGATACTGCCTTGGCGGACAAGGTCACTCGCGCCGTGTGCGAAGCCGGAGTGAGCCCGCAATACATCGTACTGGAGATCACCGAATCCGCAGCCATGACCAAGGTGGCACCCGCATTGGAAAATCTGGCACGCTTGTGCATGAGTGGCTTCGCACTTTCCATCGACGACTATGGTACCGGCTCTTCCAGCCTGCAGCAGCTTACGCGCATCGCATTCAGCGAATTGAAGATTGACCAGTCTTTCGTGAAGGACTTCGCCGACAACAAGACTTTGCGCATCGTGGTCGAGTCGAGCATCGACATGGCGCATAAGCTACAGGTCAAGAGTGTGGCAGAAGGTGTGGAAACGCAGCAGGATTGGGATGCTTTGAGAGTCGTTGGCTGCGATACGGTGCAGGGCTACTTCATTGCCAAACCGATGGATGAAAAGGCGTTCAGTGATTTTGTCGCGAACTATAAACACAAGTTCACCAATTTGATGTCATCCACTGTTTCCGAAGATGTTCAGAGAAATAACGAGACCAATATCCTTGTTGTTGAGGATGACAGCTTCACGCGCAAGATCATCCTTCGAGTTTTGCATGATCTCGGGTACATAAATACCGTTGACGTGGACAGCGCTGCATCAGCCATTAAACTGCTCGCGGAAAATGAGTTCGATCTGATTATCACTGATGTCTGTATGCCCGAGATGAATGGTCTGAAACTTGCCCAGATGATCCGCGCAGGTGAAACGTACGCCAAGCCGGAAACTCGAATCGTGGTGCTGACCTCGTTTTCGCAGACGGAAATTCTTGGAACCGCTCTGGCGCTGGATATTAACGGTTTTCTGGTCAAGCCAATCATCCCTGCCGTGGTGGCAGAAAAACTCACCCAGGCCATGTCTGAGTGCCTGCATCTTCACTCGCCAGTAGCCTATGAGGCGGTCAAGACCGAGCTGAAGTGCTTGCCAGCCCAGGATGATCGAAGGTCGTCAAATTCAGACACCAGACTGGATAATCACAAGGCAAGAAACAGGAAGCCGAAGGGGCGCCATCTTGCGCTACGAAGGCTGTGTCCGGGAATGGTGCTGACAGAGGATGTCTATCTTAAAGACGGCACTTTGATGTTGTCATCCGGACATACACTTACCGAGTTATCGATCAATCGCCTAAAAGATCTTGAGACTCTGCTTCCGGGCGAGGGTGTTGCTGTTCAAGAAGCGTGATCAGATATCTGACCACGCTGTGCGGCGTGAATGCAGCGCAGCGAAGTGAACGTCAGAACGAGTGTCTGGTTATGCATTTTCAATTTTTATTTTTCTCTCCATGACATAATCATCCATAACAAAACCGCCTCCGATATCTTTTTTTACTTCACTAATAGTGACAAAACCACGATTTTCATACCATGAGATTGGGCCATTATTGAAACGATTCACCGTCAACCATAAGGTGCTAAATTCCTCCAGCTTGCATTTTCGTTCAACAAAATCAAGAATCGACTTGCCCACGCCTTTACCACGCGCCGATTTCTTTACGTAGATTTTACTCAACATCATTCTCTTGGCGTCGATGTCAGGAACTAATCCTGCGTATCCAACCGTCTCATTGTCGACCGTTACCAAATAGTACTCACAACCACTATTAATCTGGGACAAGATGGCTTCAGCACTTTGAAATTTCCCGAGCATGTACGCCACTTGTGATGCGCTAATTATTGGTGTGAAGTGTTGTGGCCAAATTTCCTGCGCCAAACGTTCAACGTCGGCGATTTCATCGGGAGTAGAAACATGGATGATTTCAACGGCCATATTCTTCTATTGGATGCATAACGTTTGACATGAGCAGCAGACGCCGGCTTGCCGGTGGCTGTCGGTTTGATAGTGTGGAATGCATATTTTCGATAACCGTATGATTCATTTATGCCCCGTGATTTCCCTGCCAGTATATGCGCTATATAGTACTGGCGTGGGCGCGCGAATGCCCCCTTCTGCTTACGCAGTTTCTAGTGTGTTGCATAAGAATGAAGGCAGAAACTGAACACACCGACAGGCTTTATTTTCCGCCATCAGTTACAAGAAAAAATGCATGACTGAATAGGTCGGACTACAGCAGCACAGCTAAAAAGAGTGCTGCCTGTTCCCGGTCAGGCGGGATAGAATTCCCCCTGCTTTCATTTTACAAAGAAAACACCATGTCTATTGTCGGCCCGCGCGAGATCGTCACTCCGTTCCGTCCCATTCCGCTGGAAGTGCCGGAGGGGATGAAACACAATGAGTTCTTCAACAGTACGGAGAACCTGAACGATCTGGTGAACAATAACGGTTTGCTGATGAATGCTGAAAATCTGCTGCTGTACCGCAAGGCGCTGGGGCATAGCACCGAGTTCGATTGCTCCATCATCTACAACACCTCCCAGACCATCCTCAATCCGCTTGGGCGCCCGGTGCGGCGCACCCAAGTGACGGAGAGCGTGAAGCAGGTGTGGAACCGGATGAACCAGATCATCATCGCCTACATGCTGGAGCAGTATCCCGATCCGCGTGAGGCGCTGATTCTGGCGGGCGAGGCGAGTCTGGATGCGACCTGGCCGCTGACTTCGCCGGGGGTGCCCAGCATCCGGATGTTGCACAACCACTTCGTTGTCTTTCCGATGGCGACGTTGCGTGCGGCGAAACCGGCCGATCCGGCCAATCCCAATCTCACCGATGGCGGGCAGAACAGTCTGTTTCAATCCTACATGCGCGAGGTGTACCGCGAGTTTTTTAACCATGCACTAAAGCTGAATATCCTCAAGCCGGCGCATGATGCCGATAGTCGTCTTGGGCTGACCGGCTATCCGCAGGGCTTGCCCAGCTGGGAGATACAGGGCGGAGTAGAGGCGCTCAAGGATGTGCATTTCTGGAAAGAATACGATGAGGTGCTGAAAGGCTTCATCGATTTCTACCGTACTTTCTTTTCCCAGGTATCCACGCGCAATGCGCCCATCCTGCCGGACGTGTATTTTCCCGAACAGGTGGAAGGCGTGCTGCTGTTCAACAATGACTTCATGAAGACGGCCAAGAAAGTGCGCGACCATTGCATCGTCGATGCGAAATACGCTAATGCCATTCGCTGGCAGCCCGCGTTCAAGCAGATCATCTACCGCAACGATGCGGGCAATCTGATCGTGACCATCAGCCAGAACTCCATCGGCAATGCGATTACCGAATTGCTTGGTGTGGTGGTGAATCGCACTCCCGATGCCGAGGCTTATACCCGCCATGAGCCGGCGTTGATCAACCGCCTGTGCGAGGTGCGTCGCCGTCTGATCGAGGCCGATCTGGGTGAGGGAATCGCCACCGCGTACTGGCCAAAGGAATAGTTTGAGGAATTTGAATACTAGTGGGATACAACGAATGAACGATATCAAGGAGATCTCCGACGCCCTGACCCATTTCCGCGATGAGCGGGATTGGGCGCAGTTCCACAACCCTAAAGACCTTGCTGCGGCGTTGTCGATCGAGGCGGGCGAGTTGTTGGAGTGTTTTCTGTGGAAAGCACACGCTGAAGCCGACATGGAAAAGGTGAAGGAAGAACTGGCGGATGTGCTGGCGTTCGCCATGCTGCTGGCCGAGCACTACAAGTTGGATGTGAAGCAGATTGTGCTCGACAAGATCGCAAAGAATGCGCTGAAGTATCCGGTGGCAAAAGCGAGGGGAAGTGCGAAAAAGTACACCGAACTTTGAGTTTAACCGCTGCCGAGCGTGCGTCCGCTACCGACCATGCTGGGTTGTCCATTCGGGCCATAGATACCGGCAGCTTGTTGCGAGGCACTGATCAGTGCGTGCAGGGCTTGCTGGTTGTAGCGCAATCTGACCTGGATCAATCCGCCATTACTCTGGTTCAGTTGGCTGGCGTGTGCGGCGAGGCGAAGTAAATCATGCCAGGCACTGATTGCGACCGGTGCATTTTTCCCCAGCCAGGGTTCGATGGCGGAGGGTTCGGCAGGAAAGTGTTGTTGGCGTTGTTTGGAGCTGGTCGAAAGTGTTTCCGCCATACGTGTCTTTTCGCTGACCAGCTCAAGCAGGGGGGCGGTATCGGGTGCCAGCAGAATCTGCTGTTCCCGTTCGAGCAGCGCAACAAACGAGCGCAGGGCGTCGCGTTCAGTCTCTATGGTTTGCAGGATGTCTTTGGGGGAGAGGCTCAACGTGCGCTCGCGGTAATCATATCTTGCACGGTGTTGATCAGACGTTCGGCAACCACTTCCGTATTGACTTGAAAACGCCCTTCGCTGATCGCCTGTTTGATCTCTGACACCTTCTGACTATCCACTACGGATGCACTGGCGATGCTGCTTTCCAGCTCGCGCAACTGGGCGCCGGTCGCACCAAGTTGGACGCTGGTGCTGTCCGGGGTGACGGTGGCGTTGCCTGGTTGCCCGCCGGATTTGACTGCCGGATTGCGTGCGGTCGATTCGCCCGTGGTGTTGGTGGGTAATGGTTTGCCTGTTTGGTTGATCTTCATGCTGTGCTCCATCTCATGGGTTCGATTGCTTACCTTATCGACCTGCCTGGCAAAAACTTTAGCAGAGTTATCGATCTGTTGCTTTGATTCGTGCGGGCTGTCCGCCTATCGCACCAGTTCGGCGCTGCCGCTTGTGGTCGCGCGCGCCAAAACAACTTGCCCCGTGGCCAGCCGAATGCGCACGTCTGCACCCGCGCCTGCATTGTTGAGTGCGTGCCCCTCACTGCTCACAAGGAAGCCATTGCCCGGCAAGGCCAGTGTGACGGTTTGCCCCTGCCGGATCACGTTGGGTGCGCGCAGCATGTCTGCACGCAAGATCTGACCGGCGCCCAATGCATATTTAACTATCTGGCCGATCGCCTGTCGGGGGGAAATGAGCAGGTTTGGGCGGTCCATTTCACCGCGTTGCAGGGTGAAATCTCCTGCACTCAAGGTGCTGCCCTGTGCCAGCGGCCTGCTGGTCACCAGTAGATTGACTGTTACGCTTATTCTTGCCGGAACCATGATTGTCCATCCCTTTGCTGCAGTGCAGCGCACACCGATGCTGGTGTTGCCTTGCAGCTTTGCCCCGGCCGGCAGATACGCGTTCAGAGTGGAACAGGAATCCAGCATCAATCGCGGGTCGATGGCGCCGATCTTGATGCTGACCTCACCCGCCAGCATGCGGGTTTGTTCCTGGGCGTAGGCGTAAGCCACTGCCCGGATCGCGGCGTGATCCTGGCGTGGTGCAGCCGTAACCATGCTGCTCCACAGACATAAAGACAATACCAGGCAAGCCGTGCGTTTCATGGCGGGCATTGTCTCGCGTGCGGGCGAGACCGAAGGTGGGAAATGCAGCGGTTTTTCACCGTTAATCGGTGGATAGGCTGGACAGCGGCGAGTCTAGGATGAGAGATATCAAGAAACCATCTGGCGGGAGTCTCAAATGAGCGGCAGGATAGATGAGCTGTTCCAGTTTCATCAAACGGCATTGAATCTGCGCGCGGCACGGCAGGAGTTGCTGGCCTCGAACATCGCCAATGCCGATACGCCCAATTACAAGGCGCGCGACATCAATTTTTCCAGTGCGCTGCAGGGCGCGTTGCAAGGGGAGGGAGCGCAGTTGTCGCTGGCGGGCACCGCTGCCGCCCATCTGCAGGGTGATGCCGGTGAAACAGTAATGGGCGCACCGGTGCAATACCGTATCCCCGCGCAGCCCAGCGCCGATGGCAACACGGTGGAGATGGACACGGAGCGGGCGCAGTTTGCCGACAACGCGCTGCGTTACGAAGCCAGCGTACGTTTCATCTCGGATAAGGCCAGGGATGTGCTGGCCGCGTTGCAAGGTTAGGTTCGGGGATTGTTTTTCACGTTCGCATCCTCTCCGCAAACCAGAGAGGATTGCGGAGAGAGTAAGGAGGAATAAGTATGTCGCTATTTAATATTTTCAACGTCGCCGGTTCAGCCATGGCCGCGCAATCCCAGCGTCTGAACGTAGTGGCGAGCAATCTGGCCAATGCGGAAAGCACCACCGGGCCGGACGGCCAGCCGTACAAGGCGAAGCAAGTCATCTTTGAGACCACACCGGTGCCGGGCCAGATCGGACAGGGGGTCAAGGTCAGTGCGGTAGTGGAAGATGCATCACCGATGCGCGTGTTGTACGACCCCGCTCACCCGATGGCGAACGAACAGGGTTATGTGACCATGCCCAACGTCAATCCGGTGGAAGAAATGGTGAACATGATCTCGGCCTCGCGCTCGTACCAGAACAACGTGGATGTGCTCAACACCTCCAAATCATTGCTGTTGAAAACGCTCACCATCGGACAATAAGGGGACGAATAATGGTTAACTCGGTTCAGAACACGGCTGGCGTATTTGCTGCACCTGCGAGTGAACAATCTCAGATCAAAGAGACGGAGGATCGTTTCCTGAAGCTGCTGGTCACGCAGATGAAGAATCAGGATCCGCTCAATCCGATGGATAACGCGGAGGTCACTTCGCAGATGGCGCAACTGTCAACTGTGACCGGTATCGATAACTTGAATGCGACCGTGCAGGCTTTGGGCAACAGCATGCTGGCGTCACAATCGCTGCAGGCGGTCTCAATGATCGGACACCCGGTGCTGATTACGGGTGACGGCATCGTGCTCGGTAGTGGCAAGGCGTTTGCGGCAGTGGAGCTGGCGCAACCGGCGGACAAACTCACCGTCAGCATCAATGACGCATCCGGGCGCACCGTGCGTACGCTGCAACTGGGTGCGCAGGACAGCGGCATCGTCGAAGTGAATTGGGATGGTATGACCGACAGCGGGGCGATTGCGCCGGACGGTGGCTACACCCTGCAGGCAGTGTCTGAACTGGGGGGCAGCAAGCGTGACGCAGTGACTCTGGAATATGGTCTGGTCAACAGCGTGGCGCAATCGCAGAGCGGTGTCACCGTAAATGTCGGCAGCAAGGGTGATGTCAGCCTGACTGCCATCAAACAAATTCTATAAGGAGAATGTCATGGGTTTCCAGCAAGGACTTTCCGGTCTTTTCGCCGCGGGCAAGAATCTGGATGTGATTGGTAACAACGTAGCCAATGCCAATACCGTCGGCTTCAAAATGTCACAGGCACAGTTCGCCGATGTGTACGCCAACTCACTCTCCGGTACATCGGGCACACAGGCCGGGATCGGTGTCAGGGTGTCCGCGGTCGCACAGCAATTCAGCCAGGGCAACATCACCTCCAGCAACAATTCGCTGGATATGGCGATATCCGGCAACGGTTTCTTCCGTATGGCCGACAACGGCGTCATTTCATACACGCGCAACGGCCAGTTCCAGATGGACAAGGACGGTTTCATCGTGAGCAGTCAAGGAGCTCGTCTGACTGGCTTCCTGCCGAACGTGCTGGGGCAGATCGTCGCAACTTCACCGGCAGAATTGCAGATATCATCGGCCGACTTGTTACCGCGCCAGACCGGGACGATAACTGCGGGCCTGAATCTTGATGCGCGTTCCGCCATCATCCCGGCGGCACCCGCATTTGATCCGAACAATTCGGCCACCTTTAACAATTCGACCTCGGTGGTTACATATGACAGCCTTGGCACCAGTCATGTCGCCTCACTCTATTTCGCCAAGACCGCTGCCAACAGTTGGGAAAGCTATCTGACCGTCGATGGAAATCTGACGCCAGCCGCCGGTACCGCGCTGACCACGATGACCTTCAACAACAACGGTACGCTGGCCTTTCCGACTTCGCCGGTCACCTCGGCGGCATTCAATCCCACACCTTCTGGTATCTCGCTGGCTGGATCGTCGCTGGATGTGTTGGGTACGACGGCGACGGTGAACACCACCAGCGGTCTGTCGGTCGGTGCTGCGGTCACCGGTGGCGGTTTCCCGGCGGGAACAACCATCACTGCAATTACCGGGGCGAACACTTTCACCACTTCTGCTGCCGGCACACCGGGTGCTGTCGGCATCGCGCTGACCGTGACCAATCCGGCCAGTGCCGCTACACAGACGCTGCAATTCGATTTTGCAGGAACCTCGCAATTTGGCGGCATCTTCGGTGTTAATACATTGAGTCAGGATGGGTTCACGTCTGGGCGTATGACCGGATTCGGTACCGGCGCCGACGGGATCATTTCGGGGCGCTACTCCAACGGGCAAACCAAAACGCTGGGGCAGGTGGTGATATCGAACTTCAACAATGCGCAGGGACTGCAACAACTGGGGGGTAACAGTTGGGGAGAGACCGCGGCCTCCGGTACGCCGCTTACCGGTGTGCCCGGTTCGGCCAGTCTGGGTACGCTGCAGACCTCCGCTGTGGAGGATTCCAATGTCGATCTGACTGCGGAGCTGGTGAACATGATCACCGCGCAGCGGGTTTATCAGGCCAATGCGCAGTCGGTGAAGACCCAGGACCAGGTGATGCAAACCATCGTGAATCTGCGTTAACGGGATTGGGGTAAGGGGAACGAAATGGACAGATTGATCTACACCGCAATGACAGGTGCGACGCAGACGCTGCATCGGCAAGCGTCGGTGTCGAACAATTTGGCCAACGTCAATACGCCGGGATTTCGCGCCAGCGTCGATGCTTTTCGCAGCGTGCCCCTGCAGGGAGCGGGCTTGCCCACGCGTACTTTTGTGGTTGATTCCACACCGGGCAGCGACTTCAGGCCCGGTGTGATCCAGCAGACCGGGCGCGAACTGGATGTCGCGCTGGACAGCCGCGGCTGGATCGCGGTACAGGATGCCAACGGCAATGAGGCTTATACCCGCAACGGCAGTTTGCAGGTTCAGCCCAACGGCATTCTGCAGACCCGCAACGGTTTGAATGTGCTGGGTGATGCCGGGCCGCTTACCATTCCCGAGGACACTGAAATAACCATTGCCAAGGATGGCACGATTTCCACCGTGCCCAGCACCACGCAGAAAGCGGGGGTGGTCGTGGTCGGGCGCATCAAACTGACCAATCCGGCGGAAGACCAACTGGTGCGCGGCGAAGACGGATTGTTCCGTACTCGCGACGGCAGTCCGGCCGAGGCGGACGCCGGCGTCACCGTCGTGTCCGGCAGTCTGGAAAGCAGCAATGTCAACACGGTCGATGCCATGGTCAGCATGATCGCGCTGGCCCGCCAGTTCGATATGCAGATGAAACTGCTGCAAAACGCGGACGAGAACGCACGCCACGCCAGCAGCCTGCTCAACATCAACGGCTGATTTTCATAAAGGAAGCTCATCATGATTCGTTCACTCTGGATTGCCAAAACGGGCCTGGAAGCGCAACAGACACAGATGGATGTCATCTCCAACAATCTGGCCAATGTCAGTACCACCGGTTTCAAGCGTTCGCGCGCCGTGTTTGAGGATCTGCTGTACCAGAACCTGCGCCAACCCGGTGCGCAGTCGTCGCAGCAGACCCAGATTCCTTCCGGTTTGCAGATCGGCACCGGGGTGCGCCCCATCGCCACAGAGCGCATCCACACCCAAGGCAATCTGCAGCAGACGGGTAACCAGCTTGACATGGCGATCCAGGGCAACGGGTTCTTCCAGATATTGCTGCCGGACGGCAGCACTGCCTACACCCGCGACGGTTCGTTCCAGAGCGACAGCCAGGGACAACTGGTGACCGCCAACGGTTATACGGTGCAACCGGCGATCACTCTGCCGGCCAACGCACTCTCGGTCACCGTCGGCCTCGATGGGGTGGTGTCGGTCACCCAGCCGGGAGTGACCGCGCCGGTGCAGGTGGGCAGCATCCAGCTGGCGACCTTTATCAATCCGGCCGGGCTGGAAAGCATGGGGCAGAACCTGCATCTGGAAACGGCAGCCAGCGGGGCGCCCAACACCAACGTGCCGGGGACCAACGGTACCGGCAGCATCAATCAGAGCTATGTCGAGACTTCCAACGTCAACGTGGTGGAAGAGCTGGTGAACATGATCCAGACCCAGCGCGCCTACGAGATCAACTCGAAATCGATCACCACTTCCGACCAGATGCTGCAAAAACTTTCGCAGATTTAGTGAGGCACATCATGATTCGCACCGTTATCTTGTTGGTGGCCGGTTTTCAGCTGGTCGCCTGCGTGCCCGCCAGCAATATCCGCACACCGCTGACCGCTCCGCCGCCGCCACCCGCTGCCGCCGTGCCACCCGCCAACGGTGCGATCTTTCAGGCGGGGATAAACGACCGGCCGCTGTTCGAGGATCGGCGCGCGCGCCGGGTCGGCGATCTGCTCACCATTGCCATCGCCGAAGTGACTTCGGCCACCGGGAAATCCGGCACGACCCTGGAAAACAGCGGCAGTCTGGGCATCACCACACCGGCGATTACCGGCGGCTTGTCCGGTAGCAGTAGCGTGAAGTCTGCCAGCAAGAGCGATGCTTCCGGTGCCAATACCTTCAGCGGCACGCTGACGGCGACAGTGATCGAGGTGTTGTCCAACGGCAATCTGCGCGTGGCGGGCGAGAAGCAGATCAACATTCGCCACTCCAATGAATATGTGCGTTTTTCCGGGGTGGTATTTCCACCGGATATCGACGGCAACAACAGCGTACTGTCGACCAAGGTGGCCGATGTGCATCTGGAATACAAAGGTACAACCAGCCTGGACACGGCAGACGTGACCAGCATGTTTGCCCATATCTTCACCAGCGTGCTGCCGTTCTAGGAGATTGCCATGAGATTCATAGACCGATTCACACTTGCCCTGTTGCTCGGCTTGATGGTCACAAGTGCCGCCGCCGAACGCATCAAGGATCTCGCCAGCGTGCAGGGCGTGCGCGAGAATCAATTGCTCGGTTACGGTTTGGTGGTTGGCCTGGACGGCAGCGGCGACCAGACCACGCAGACCCCGTTCACCGTGCAGAGCACGGTGACCATGCTGGCGCAAATGGGGGTGACGCTGCCGCCCGGTACCAGCCTGCAATTGAAGAACGTGGCAGCGGTGACGGTGACGGCATCGCTGCCGCCATTTGTGCGCCCCGGCCAGACGATAGACATCACGGTTTCCTCGATTGGCACGGCCAAGAGTCTGCGCGGTGGCACGCTGTTGATGACACCGCTGAAAGGTGCGGACGGTCAGGTGTATGCGATGGCACAGGGCAGTCTGCTGGTGAGCGGTGCGGGTGCGGCGGCGGGCGGCAGCAAGACTGTGATCAACCATTTGAGTGTGGGGCGCATCCCGAGCGGGGCGACTGTGGAACGCGCGGTGCCGACTGCGCTGGGGCAGGGTGATTCCATCTATCTGCAACTCAACACCGCCGATTTCACCACCGCCGCGCGCATGGCCAATACCATCAACCGCGACGTTTCTCCCGATAACCACATCGCCAGCGCGCTCGATGCACGCACGGTGCAGGTCATTGCGCCACCGGGCAATGAGCGTGTGCAGTTTTTGTCGCGTATCGAGAATCTGGCAGTGGATGCGGCGGCGGGCGGGGCGAGAGTCATCATCAATGCACGTACCGGTTCGGTAGTGATGAACCAGCATGTGATGCTGGCCGATTGCGCCGTGGCACACGGTAATCTGACCGTGGTGATCAGCGCCGACAATGCAGTCAGTCAACCCAATCCACTGGCGGGCGGCCAGACGGCGGCGGTGAGTAACGCCAGCGTCGAGATCAAGGCGGAGCCGGGTAATTTGCTGCACCTGAAGCGCGGGGTGTCGCTGGGTGAGGTGGTTAAGTCGCTGAATGCCATCGGTGCCACCCCGCAGGATCTGCTGGCTATCCTGCAGGCGATGCAGGCAGCCGGTGCGTTGCGCGCGGAACTGGAAATCATCTGATGCCCTGCATAGACTCATCTTGCGGGCGAATCGCGGTATCGCGTGCTCGCTCGTTGTGCTTCATCCGGCAAAATCAACTTCTGGAAGTCGTCAGGCCGTGAGCGCTTCTCCGACATTTTCCACTTCTCTTGCCGCCGATAGTCAGGCGCTGGACAAGCTGCGCTATCAGGCGCGGCAGGCACCCGATCAGGCACTCAAAACGGTGGCGCAACAGTTCGAGATGGTGTTCCTCAACATGATGCTGAAAAGCATGCGCGAGGCGACTCCGCAGGACGGCATGCTGGATAGCGAACAGACCAAAATGTTCACCGGCATGCTCGATCAGCAACTGGCACAGGAAATGTCCAAACGCGGGGTGGGTTTGGCCGATCTGATGGTGCGTCAACTCGATCCGCATGCACCAATCACCGTTCCGCGCGGCGCCTCTGCTGCCCAATACGGCAATGATCGTCAATCTTTTGTGGATCGGATGTTACCGCATGCCGAGCAGGCCAGCCGTATGACCGGTATCCCGGCCCAGTTGATGTTGGGGCAGGCAGCGCTGGAGAGCGGCTGGGGTAAGCACGAGATCAGGCAGGCGGACGGCAGCCCCAGCCATAACCTGTTCGGCATCAAGGCGGGCAAGGGTTGGCACGGGAAGGTGGCAGAAGTCACCACCACCGAATATCACGACGGTGTCGCCGCCAAACAGGTGGAACGCTTCCGTGCCTATGATTCCTACGCCGATGGATTTCAGGATTACGCCAGATTATTGAGCGATAACCCGCGCTATGCGGGGGTGCAAGGGGAGCAGGATGCGATGCAATTCGCCCAATCCCTGCAACGGGCCGGCTATGCCACCGATCCGCACTATGCCGACAAGCTGGCACAGGTGATCGGCCGTATCAGTACAAAAGCCTAAAGTTTTGTTGCAACTTGCCGATAGCCCTAGCGACGGGACGTCAGGAGATAGATAGATGGGTTCAGGAGTGTATGGAATAGGAGTCAGTGCGCTGAAGGTCGCCCAGGCGGGCATCAGTGTGACCTCGCACAACATTGCCAACGCCAATACGCCGGGCTATTCGCGCCAGGAGATATTGCAAGCAGCGGCGCAGCCACAAAGTACCGGCTCCGGTTTTTTCGGTCAGGGCGCCGACGTGGTGGCGGTGAATCGTATCTATAGCGATTTCCTCGGCGCACAACTGACGGAGGCGCAGACACGTTCCAGCAATTTGAACACCCAGTTCGACCTGGCCACCCAGGTCAGCAATCTGCTGGGTGATGCCAATGGGGGGTTGAGTTCCACCTTGCAGGATTTCTTCAGTGCCGCCAACGCGGTTGCCAATGCACCGGAATCGGTGGCTGCACGGCAGGCCATGGTCGGCAGTGGTCAGTCCTTGAGCAATCGTTTGCAGACGCTGGATACGCGCATGACCGAGATCCGCAACGGATTGAATGGACAGATCAGCAACAGCGCCACCCTCATCAACAGTTACGCCAAACAGATCGCCGCACTGAACGACACCATCGTGCGCGCCCAAGCGCAGACCGGGCAGAGCCAGGCGCCAAATGATCTGCTTGACCAGCGCAACCAGCTGGTGAACCAGTTGAGCCAGGAGATCCGCGTCACGTCGATCAAACAGCCGGACGGTTCACTCGATGTATTTATCGGCAACGGCCAGTCATTGGTGCTCGGCAATCGGAACGCATCCTTGCAGACCACTGCTTCGCTTACTGATCAGACCGCACTCGAAGTGGTCTATGTCAACAACAACAGCGTAAGTCGTATCCAGCAAAGCTCGTTGCAGGGCGGCAATCTGGGCGGTTACCTCGCCTTTCGCAACGATGTGCTCGACCCGGCTCAGAATGCGCTCGGACGCATCGCCATCGGCGTCGCCGACACGTTCAACCAGCAACATCAGCAGGGCGTTGACCTCAATGGTGCACTGGGTGGCGCGTTCTTCAATGCTGGGTCGCCACTGGTGGTAGCCAACAGCAATAATGTGGGAAACGCCACCCTGAGTGCCAGCATCAGTGACAGCGGCGCACTCACCGGGGCTGACTACGATTTGCGTTTTGACGGTAGCAGCTACACTCTGTTCAATGTTGCGACCAACGTTGCTTTGCAGTCGTTCACTCCCGCACAACTTGCTACTCCACAGGCAGTGAATGGCACCGGGGTCACCCTGCAACTGGCTGCAGGCTCTGTCGCCGATGTGGCGGGTGATGCCTACCGCATACGTCCCACCGCTAACGGCGCGCGCGATTTCACCCTGGCCGTCACTGATCCTGCCCGTATCGCGGCCGCCAATCCGGTGCGCGGCAGCACACCGCTGACCAATCTGGGAAACGCGACCATCGCCCAGCCCGTTGTTACCTCCGGCTTGCCGCTGGATGTCAATCTGCAACAGCCGGTCACTATTTCCTTCACCAGCGCGACCACTTACGATGTGACCGGTACCGGCGCAGGTCTGCCGCTAACGGGTGTCACCTACACTGCAGAGACGGACATCAGTTTCAACGGTTGGGCGACAAATATCAGCGGCACGCCGGTGGCGGGCGATTCATTCACTATCTCGGCCAACAGCAATGCCGCGACCGACGGTGGCAACATGCTCAAGCTGGCGCAACTGCAAACCGCCAACACCCTGGCTAACGGCACCACCAGTTATCAGGGGGCCTACGGGCAGTTGATCGCCCAGGTTGGCAGTCAGACCCGTGAGCTGGACGTGACCAGTCAGGCACAGGCCAGCATGCTGGCGCAGATCAGCAAGGCACAGCAGTCCGAATCCGGTGTCAATCTGGATGAAGAAGCGGCAAATCTGCTCAAGTATCAACAAGCCTATCAGGCGGCGGCAAAAGCGATGGCGATCTCGCAAACCATGTTCGATTCACTGCTGCAATTGGGAGGCTAGATATCATGCGTATCAGTACCGCCACACTCTTCAGCGAAGGCGTCGCCACGATGAACCAGTTGCAAGTCAATCTGGCCAAGACCCAATCGCAAATTTCCACCGGACGCCGCATCGTCAATCCGGCGGACGATCCTGCCGCCGCCGCACGCGCCACCGAATTGAATCAGGCGGACGCGGCGAACACCCAGTACGCGGCCAACCGGACTGCCGCAATCAACACCCTGTCGCTAGGCGAAAGCATTCTCGGCAGCGTGACTTCGTTGTTGCAGGATGTACAGACGCTGACCGTGCAGGCCGGCAACCCCGCCCTCAATCAGAGTGACCTGCGCGGCATTGCCACTGATCTGAATGGCAGATTACAGGAGCTGATCGGATTGGCGAACAGCACGGATGGCACAGGTAACTTCCTGTTCTCCGGCGCCCAGGGCAAGGTTCAGCCCTTCGTTGCCAACAGTGGCGGCGTGAGCTATCAGGGTGACGATGTGCAGCGCCTGATCCAGGCTGCCCCCTCGCGCCAGATCGCCAGCACCGATACGGGTGCGGACATCTTCATGCGCATCAAGAACGGCAATGGCACCTTTCAATCTGCATCGAATATCGCCAACACGGGAACGGGCACCATCAGTCAGGGCCGCATGCTGGATGCGACGCAGTATGCCGCGAATAGTTATCAAGTGACATTCAGCGTGGTGGCTGGTGTGACCACTTATGATGTGGCTGACGTGACCGGCGGCGCGCCGGTGGCGGTGTTGAGCGGACAACCTTATGTCAGCGGACAGGCAATCAGTTTCAACGGCATCCAGTTCGACATTCAGGGTGCTCCCGCCGATCTGGATACCTTCGACATCAGTCCCAGCAACAACCAGAGCATGTTCGGCACCCTGTCCGACCTGATTGCCACTCTCAATACTGCGCCCGCAGCCGGGGATGCGGTAGCGGTTGCACGCTTCCAGCAAGGATTGCAGCAGTCCCTGGGCAAACTAGACCATGATTTGAATAACGTATTGAGCGTACGAGCCACGGTGGGCGGGCGTTTGCGCGAATTGGACTCCCTGCAAAGCACCGGCGAAGATCTCGGCTTGCAGTACAAGCAAACCCTGTCCAAGGTTCAGGATACAGACTATCTGCAAGCCATCAGCCAACTCAACCAGCAACAGCTCACCCTGCAGGCGGCGCAACAATCCTTTGCCAAAATTTCACAGTTGTCACTGTTTGATTTCCTGCGTTGATCAGGTTTCGGGCTGGATGATTCATAAACTGGCGCCATACGCCCTCCCGATCGACTGGCAAATCCATTGCTGTATTGATTTACTCTGATACTTAAAGTAACGCGGTCATATCTGTTGCTTTTTAAGTACCGCCGGCTCACACTTCTGACGTCGTGGCTGGAATCTTTTGGTTATTGGTGGGGGTGAAAGTGGAACATTTCAAAGCGTTCAGTCTTGTCTCTGTGTTGCTTGGTGGTATGGTCACTGTCCTGTCCTCCCAAGCGGAAGTGTCTCAGTTTACTAATCTGGCTGAAGTCTCATCCAAGCCAAAATCTCCCGAATTAACCCAACTCGAGCTGCAGCAAATCAGGCAAGCCAAGCGTGAAGCGGCTGCGCGAGCCGAAGCTGAAGCTGAAGCGCGCATCAAAGCAGAACAAAATGCGAAAGAGCGAGCCGGGGTTAATGAAAAAGCTAAACAGGCTGAAGCATCTGCTGCACGCGAGAAGCTATTGAACGATGCATCTTCGTTGATGAATGCGGGAAAGCCATCTGACGCCTACGCATTGTTGTTGCCATCGGAGTTCGAACGCGCTGGTGAAGTCCGTTTTGATTACCTGCTGGGAATCGCAGCACTGGACAGCGGAAAGCCGGACAAGGCGACGCTTGCTCTGGAACGCGTACTGGCAGTCGATCCGAATTATGCGGGAGCGCGTCTGGATATGGCGCGGGCGTATTATCAACTTGGAGATCTGGCGCGTGCCAAGACCGAGTTCGAGATGGTCATGACGCAAAATCCGCCTGAAGTGGCGCGCGTCACCATCAAAAAATATCTGGATGCGATCCGTGCCTACGAGGAAGCGAAAAAGACGCGCTTTACGGCTTATCTTGAAGGAGTGGCGGGACGCGATAGCAACATCAACGGTGCGACGAGCCAGGCGCAAATCCCCGTTCCCGCATTCGGCAATCTGGTCTTCACTCTCAACCAGTCCAGTCTGGAAACGCCGGATTCTTACGTTGGTTTTGCCGGTGGTCTCGAAGTGAATCATTCCCTTGATTCCGTGTGGGGGATGTATGCGGGCTCCGATTTGCGGACGCGCACCCATGCCAGCCACAATGAATTCAACAACGTCGATTGGGCGGTTCGTGCCGGACTTTCTTATACCCGTGATGATGATGTTTTCCGTTTCGGTTTGATCGGAGATCAGTATCGTCTTGGTGTGGGATATGAACCGGAGCCTTATCGGTATTCCAGCGGTTTTACCGGGGAGTGGCGGCGTCCGGCCAGTCCGAGCGACCAACTGACATTTTTTGGCCAGTTTACGCAAAACCGTTTTGTCACCTCCGGTATGACGGTGCAGGATCACGACCTGACCCTGATAGGCGCAAGCTGGTTGCATGTCCTCGCCAATGGCAGGTCGGTAGTGTATGGAAGTTTTTTTGGCGGTCGCGAGACAGCCGTTGCGCCGGCAACTTTGACAAATCCGAATGGCGGCAGACCGGACGGCAACAAGACGATGACCGGTTTGCGTGTTGGCAGCCAAATTACCCGGGATGAATCCTGGGATTATCTTCTCGGGGTCGGAATACAAACCGGAAAATACGACAGGGAAAATCTCGCCTTCATGGCCAAGCGCAGCGATACGTTATGGGATTTGAACATGGGCGTGAATTGGCATTGGGACAAGAGTTGGATAGTACGGCCGCAACTGACGGTATCCAGTAACAAATCCAACATCCCGGTATATAGTTTTGACAGGAACGATTTTTCTGTGGTGATTCGTCGAGACTTCAAGTAAGTGATCAATATTGCCTTTGTGAGGTGTGCCATGAAAAACAGCAGACAGCTTTTGGGACTTTCCGGTTTGGTTGTGTTGATGCTTCAAGTCGGCACAGCCTGGGCAGCAACGGCAGGCTATGCGCAGTTTGTGATGGGGCAGGTCACCCTCACGACGGCAAGCGGAACGACACGCGTATTACAAAAGGGTGAGGCGATCAATGAGGGTGACACCGTCAGCACTTCGCGCAAGGCCTCTGCGCAGATCAAGATGAAGGATGGCGGCTTCATTGCTGTGCGGCCTGACACCCAACTGAAATTCGACAGCTTTGTTTTCACCGGTAAGGCAGACACGCCTGAACGCAGCTTCTTTTCCCTGTTCAAGGGGGGGTTCCGGGCGATTACCGGTCTGATCGGTCGTACAAAGAAACAGGACTACCGGATCACTACGCCGGTAGCCACCATCGGCATCCGTGGTACGGATCACGAGACCATCTATCTGCCAGCGTCTATACCCGGCGCACAGGCAGGTGCATACAGCAAGGTCAATATTGGCGAGACCTCGCTGACCACGAATAAAGGTACGATCAACGTGCTGCCCAACCAGATGGGCTTTGCCGGTGGTCTGAATCAGACTCCCCAGTTGCAACCGATCAACACCAACATTTTTACCGTCTCTGCTGCGCCAACCAAGACCATCAAGGAAAGCAAAGAGGAGAATAAGGAAAGCAACAAAGCCCAGACGGTTGATCAGAAACAACAGGTCGCCGCAGACACGGGAAGTGAAAAACCTTCTGATTCTGGTAGCGCCGAACCTATTCGGGACACAGCGGTGGTTGATAACACCAAGCTGGCTGAAAACATCCGCACTACGGTCACGACAACATCTGCAACGACTAAAAGTCAAACCGAGACGGTAATTGAAACGACAACGGCTGCTCCCCAAACAGTGCTCCCGGTGAAAGCATCAAGTGGTGGCTTGACCTTGAACGCCTCAGAACAAACAGTGACCTCAGGCAACACCACAGTGTCGGTACAGGATGGTATCTATTCTGTGCAGGCTAAAACAGCGGCAGACGCGGCTCAGGTCGCGGCGAATGCGGCGAATTCCGCAAAAGTTGCAGCAACCAGCGCAAACACTACATTGCAGGCAATCTCTCCTGTCAATACCGCACCGGCGACAGCGGCCATCGGCACAGCGAGCACCAATACTTCTACCGCCACGCCATTGGTAACTTCCGCTCTTGCATTACCTGCGGTGAGTACGGGGACGAGTCCAACCAGCGCACAAAATCTGGCGGGCACTGCCGCCTCACAGACGGCAGCGGCAAATTTGGCATTCACAGCCAACGGTGCTTTTGCAGATTCGACCGCAGCCCCGGCAAGGACTGCAACCCAGACAGCCAATACGGCATTGCAATCCGCCAATACGGCATTGCAAGCGGCCGCGACGACGGTGAGCGCGCAAAACACTTCGTTGAGCACCGCCAAGACTGCGGCAAATTCCGCACTGACCACTGCCAATGCCAATTTGACCACAGCCACCAACAGCCTTAATACGGCCAATACCCAGAACAGCACTATCACTACGGCACAATCTGCTGCCGGCTCATACTTGAGCGCAGCCAATGCCGCAGCTTCGGCGGCCAATACGGCGGCGCTGGCTGCACAGGCAGCTGCCACGCAAGCCGCCACCCTGCAGGCGGCAGGTGATCTGACGGGCGCAGCAGCGCAGTTGGTGATCGCGCAAAACCAACTGGCCATCGCAACAACCCAGCGAGCAGCCGCCCAGGCTGCCCAGGCCTCCATGGCTACCCAATTGGCCAACGCCCAGGCTGCACAGACGGCTGCCAGCACAGCGGTGACAAATGCAACCAGTGCCGCCAATACCGCCAACACGGCGGCAACAACCGCAGAGACCCAGGCTTCCAATGCGAATACTGCCTCTGCCGCAGCCAACACTGCATTGACGACGGTTACCAGCCAGTTGGCACTGGTGAATACAAATGCCACCACGGTGACAACCAACGCACCGATCGCCGCGTATAACAACCCAACTGTGGTAAGTAATAATTTCACCGGCCATCTGTCTATGCCCGCACCGGGAACGCCGAGTGGTTATAACCTCGCGAATGAAAATAACAGCCCGCAGCGGGCCAACACGCAGTTCGTGCTGGATGGCAACGGCAGTCTGGTGGAAATGCGTGACTCCCCCTTCGAAATTCGGCCGGCTCAGTCCGGTTCCATCACCTTGATAGCGAACGCGGACATCAAGTGGAGCGGCGGTACCGATGCCGACACCTTCAAGCTGGTCGACAACAGTATTTATGGCGGTCGCTGGGTCGGTGCCACGGTGACCGTGACCGATCTTGCCGCTACCCCGGTTGCCCCGTTCTCGCTGACCCCGGCCAACAGTCTGTGGGCTGTGCTGTTAACGCCCAACGCCGGCTATGTACAAACGCTGGTAGGAACGACCAGCTACAACATGGCAGGTGCGACACAACCGTTCGACACGGCGGGCAACATTGGTATGCTGAACAGCGCAACATTGAGCGCAGACTTTACCAGCCAGTTGGTGAATGCAGCCCTCAATTTGACCATGCCTGCCGCCAGCACCATGGCGGGCACCTATGTGGTCACCGCAAGCAATATGCCAATCAACACGGTGGTGTCAGGTAACGGCTATGGAGGTTTTGGTGGCAACACCACACCGACGATAAGTTGCACCGGAACTTGTGCCGCTGGCGCCGGCGGTTATAGCGCGGATGTGGGAGGCAGTTTTGCCGGTACGGCGGCAGCGAGCGCCGGCCTGGGTTACGACATCTGGCCGACCGTAGGTGCAGGCTTGCCGGTAACGGACCTAGTGCAGGGGCTGGTGGCGTTCACAGCTGCAACCGCACCGACAGGGGCAGCTACCTTGGCGTACAACCCCAATCACATTGCGGTGGAGACGGCGGGCGGACTGAGTTTCAATTCAGGAATGTTGGCGGTACCGGCCGACTTGGTATATGTCGCGGGAGGTACTTCAACCAGTGGCGCGCTGTCTTCGATGACACTCAGTGATATCGGTGGTGGCTCGGGTTGGTCTCAAACTATGGCTACCGCCGGCGGGACGGCGACCAGTGCCGATGCACCAGCCTTTGTTACGACGGGCATCCAGTACGGTAAGTGGACCAACTATACCGGGCAGTCGAACACCTGGTCGTCGCTGTTGGGGGGAAACAACGGCTCAGCACCAACCAGCTGGATGTACGGGCCGGAAGGTTATGTGGATGTGGCGAACATGGCGCTGTTTGCAGGCGCAGGTGCCGGAACATTTACCTATCAGATGGATGGCGGCACTGCACCGAGAAGTAAGAACACCGGGCTGACAGGTACGTTGACCAGTGCTTCTCTAACGGTTGATTTCTTGAATATGTTGCTGTCCGGGAATATAACCCTGACGATGCCGGGCAATGAAAACTGGGGAGCCGGCATAACCAACGAGCCAATCCAGGCTGGCGGCGCGATCTTCGTTAATCCTGTGGTGACTTACGGCGTGGGTGTTCCGGCAACGACTTGTATTACATGTGCAGGCAGTGTGAATGGTGTGTTTACCGGACAGAATCTTGCCGGTGCCATCGTCTCGTACGATCTGTATAACAATGATCCGAATGCCGGCGGTGATGTAACGGGTAATGTCGCGCTGACAAGGGTGGAACCAGTGACGGGCGGCACGCCTGCGCCGACCGGCAACATCGTGGTGGCAACTGGTACATCATGGGGCGGCATCCAAACCTACCCAACAGCTGGTGTCACTACCACAGGAAATGTGCTGACGGCATTTGGCTCAAGTGGCCCAAACGACAGCTTCGCCACTACGATTAACTGTCCCACTTGCACCAGCACCGCCTCCGGTCAGGTTGCGAGCAGTGGCATCTACTACGGTGATTGGACAGTGGGTTCGATCACGCAGTCATACAGTGCCACTTTCCCCGCCGGTACGATGCCGCCAAGTTACTGGATCACCGGGCCGGAAGCCGGGCCGGTGTATCTGCCGCAAGCACTCATTGGAACTGCGAGCTATACCTTCGATGCGGGACAAGTGAGCAATGGCGCGGGCGTGATGGGAACGGTGGCGGGTTCGACAGTGCTGACGCTGGACTTCAACAAGCAGGCAGTGGGTATCAATCTGGATGTCAGCATCGCAGATACCGCAACGACACCGGTAGTGCATGCATGGAATGTGCAAACGTTACCGGGTGACGAAGCGACGCTGGGGAACAGTGCCGGAATCAGCGGGGCGGGTTTCCATGCTTCAACCTTCAATAATGGCGGTGGGTCGGGATTGTTGACGGTGACTGTGGATGGCGGGGCGACACCTGTGACCAACCCCAGTGCCAATGTCAACGGCCAGCTCACGGGCACCGGCCTCAGCGGTGCAATCATGAGTTTCAATTTGAGTGGTTTGTTGAGCACGGCGCAACCGACTTTTGAAAATATCAATGGTGTGGCGGCATTCACCGGCGCCGCGCAAAGCGTTAATACTTTGCACCGTTATGTTGCGACATCGTTCTATGATCCTTTTGCCGCAGTATCACAGCCAGTGCTTGGTTTTTATGCCAACAATGAAACACGGGTCACGCAGGACGTGGCTGGCTTGGCCGGTAATCTGACGCAGTTCGATATGCAAGTCGTGAGCAACAACAGCAGTGGTAACTCGATGGTGTTCGCCAAAAATACCAGCACGTTGACTGATCAAGGGTCGGATGCGGTGAGTGGCATCAGTTGGGGTCGCTGGTCTGGCGGGACGTTCAATGCTACCGATCGTGTAACCGGCGTCGTTGTTCCTGTGGCGCAGGCAGCAGGAGGCAGCTTGCACTGGATCGCCGAGAGCGCAGCGACATCACCGACGACCTTGCCGCTGGCGGGAACTTACACCTACGTCAATGCGGGCGGTACCGCGCCAACTGATAATCTGGGTAATGCGGGCACATTGAACTCGGCAACGCTCACCGCCAACTTTACTGCGAGTACCGTTAACCTGGGTGTGAATGCGACGGTGGCTGGCGCAACGATGAATGCTGTGGGCATCGATGTTCCCATCATCCAGAAAACGGTGTTCTATGCTTCCAGTCAGGAACCGGCAGCCAGTACGTCATATTTGAACGTAAGCTGCAGCGGCAGTTGCGGCGCAACGCTGGGCGGGACCGTGCTGGGAAAATTCACCGGTACAGGAGCGACTGGCGCGGCAATGACCTATGGCTTGCAAAACGGTGCCAGCACGATCTCCGGTGTGGCGGCTTTCCATCAGTAATGGTTGTTGCCGGTGCCATGATTCAGGTGTATTGGGAGTTGGTCATTGCGACAACCGTGCCTGTTAAGGAGCCGTGCGATGAACCGCAATCTGTGGGCCACTCTGTCTCGGTAGTTCCATCAATCCGGATCAATGTCCACCCAGCTGTTGCATGATGCGCCCAACGGTTTCGAGCGCCTGCTGGAAGGCGTGGCTTAACAGTGGTGCGACGAATGGAACAACCAGCGCCAGTGCACCGAAGCCGACGGCCAGTGTGATCGGGAATCCGACCGCGAAGATGTTCAGTTGCGGTGCGCTGCGGGTAAGGATGCCGAGTGCGAGATTGGTGGTGAGCAGGGCGGCGATCAAGGGCAGCGAGAGTTGCAGAGCGAAGGCAAACAGGCTGCCGCCCCATTCCGCCACGGTGCGAAATGCACCTGCCGTGAGCGGGGCGCTGCTGATCGGGAACGACTGAAAACTGTCCGCCAATGCAGCCAGCATGTACAAGTGCAGGTCCAGTGCAACGAAGGATAGCGCCACCAGGATGCCGAGGAATTGCGCGATGATCGGGGTGAAGCCGGAATTCTGCGGATCGAAGAAGTTGGCGAAACCCAGACCCATCTGCATACCGGCAATGTCTCCTGCCATCTCGATCGCGGAAAAGATCAGCCGAATTGAAAACCCCATCATCAAACCAGCCACGATCTGTTGCATCAGCACAAACAAACCCTGTGCCGAGGCGGGATCTGGCAGGTGTTCGGTGGAGAGGGTCGGGGCGATGATGAGCGTCAGCATGAATGCCAGGCCGATCTTGATACGTACCGGGACCTGGCGGTTACCCAGCAGCGGCGAACTTGCGATCAATGCCAGGATGCGTGCCAACGGGTAGATCAGCGTCACCATCCATGCGGTGAGTTGGGCAGAGGTGAAACTGATCATGCGCTCATCCCACGAGATAAGGGATGCTGCTGTACAAACGGGTCATGTAGTCGAGCAGCAGGCTGATCATCCAGTGCCCGGCGAACAGCAATGCGATGAAGATGCCGAACAACTTGGGAATGAACGACAGCGTCATCTCGTTGATCTGGGTGGCGGCCTGGAACACGCTGACTGCAAGACCGATGATGAGCGCGGTCAACAGCATTGGGGCGGCGACCAGCAGCGTCAATTCGACGGCTTGCTGGCCGATGGTCATCACGGTTTCCGGGGTCATATCATCTCCCTACGTGTAAAAACTTTGTACCAGCGAGCCGATTAGCAGATTCCAGCCGTCGGCCAGTACGAACAGCATGATTTTGAAAGGCAGCGAGATGATGGCCGGTGACACCATCATCATACCCATCGACATCAGCACGCTGGCGACCACCATGTCGATGATCAGGAACGGGATGAAAATGACGAAGCCGATCTGAAATGCCGTCTTCAGCTCGCTGGTGACATAGGCGGGCACCAATATATGTAGCGGTACATCCTCCGGGCTTTGCAGCGCTTCACTGTTGGCGATGCGTACGAACAGCGCCAGATCGGGTTCGCGCGTCTGGCGCAGCATAAAGGTTTTAAGCGGCGCGACGCCTTTGTCGTAAGCCTGTTGCAGCGAGATTTTGTTTTCGCTGTAGGGCAGATAGGCCTCGCTGTAGATTTTGTCGAACACCGGCGCCATCACAAAAAAGGTGAGGAACAGTGCCAGCCCGATCAGTACCTGGTTGGGAGGGGAAGAGGGCGTGCCGAGGGCGGAGCGCAGCAGTGACAACACGATGATTATGCGGGTGAATCCTGTCATCATCAGCAGGATGGCGGGCAGGAAGGTGAGCGATGAGATGAGGACCAGCGTTTGCAGACTCAAGGTATAAGTCTGACCACCTCCTGCTGCCGGGGTGCTGGTGAGAGCGAGCAGTCCGGTTTCGGCGGCATGTGCCGCAGGCATGAATAAACAAAGCGCACAAAGCAGGATGATGAGACGACTACGCATTACGCTTCTCTCGCATCTGTTGCAGAAAGCTGCGGAATGATTTTCCCTCTCCTGCGGGCGTGGAGTCTGCAGGAAGCACGCCCTTGGGCAGGGTATGCAGTGCCCGCACCTGCCCAGGTGCGACACCAACCACCAGCCAGGTATCGTTGACTTCGACCAGTACGACACGTTCGCGCTGTCCCACGGCGACACCGCTGATGACTTTCAACAGATTGCCTTGGCCCTGTTGCGGCAGATTGATCCGCTTCAATAGCCACGCCACCACCAGCACGGCGGCCAGCACCAGTAACAAGCTGACAATGACCTGCACCACGTTGCCGGAGGACACCGGGGCAGGCGGCGGCACGTAGGGAGTGCGGACGGCATCTGCCGCGATGGCAAGCGGTGAGATGAATGCTGCAGTTAATGCGAAGCTCGCGCGGCGAATCGTCTGCTTCCTCTCCCGCAAGCGTGAGAGGACCGGGGAGAGGGTGACGAGCATGGTAGATTTTTCCACTGGGGTGATTGCTGTCATGCCCGTCAGGGCAGCCACAACGGGGGTGTGCATGGATGGATATCAGGCTATTTGTTGATGCGGCGCAGTCGTTCTGACGGCGTAATAATATCGGTCAGGCGAATGCCCAGCTTGTCGTTCACCACCACGACTTCGCCTTGAGCGATAAGGAAACCGTTGATCAAAACATCCAGTGGCTCACCCGCCATCCCGGCCAGTTCGACCACCGAGCCCTGTGCCAGTTGCAACAGGTTTTTGATCGGCATCTTGGTTCGACCCAGTTCCACGGTGAGTTGCACCGGGATGTCGAGGATCATATCCAGATCATTGTGCGCGGTCGCACCGCTATCGCCGGCAAACTTCTCGAATACATGCGGTTGTACCGGCGTTGGATCGGTGCTGGACTGTTCGGCCATTGCGGCGCCCCAGTCGTCGGCGCTGATTGCTTCCTGTTCGGTGGTTTGTTCAGCCATTTTTTCCTCCATTGATAGATTCACCCGTCTCCGGCGATAGCATCTTTTCAACCTTCAACGCGTAATGCGTGTTGGATACACCGTACTTGCATTCCATCACCGGTACGTTATCGACCATCACACTGACGTTCTCCGGCACATTGAGCGGGATGACTTCATCGATCTTCATGCGCAGCACATGATCGACAGTGGTTGTTGCATGCCCCAGCACCGCCGTAAGCTCGATATCTGCCGACTGGATCTGCTTGGACAACATGTGTAGCCAGCGCTTGTCGGCGATGACGTGGTCGCCCTGCATGGTGCTGTAGAGCAACTCGCGCAATGGTTCGAGCATCGCGTAAGGCATGCAGATATGGATGGAGCCGCCGACACCGGTGAACTCCACCTCGAAGGTAGTGACCACCACAACCTCATTCGGCGTGGCGATATTGGCGAATTGCGGATTCACCTCTGAACGCAGGAATTCGAATTTGAGTTTTTGCACCGCTTCCCAGGATTTGGTGTAAGTCTCAAATACCACCTCCAGCATCTTCTGGATGATGCGGTGTTCGGTCTGGGTGAATTCACGTCCCTCGACACGCGTGTGGAAGCGACCGTCGCCGCCAAACAGGCTGTCCACCACCATGAATACCAGGTTGGGATCGAAGATGAACAGCGCATTGCCGCGCAAGGGTTTTACCTGTACCAGATTGATGTTGGCGGGAACCGGCAGGTTGCGGATGAACTCGGAGAATTTCATCACTTTCACCGGTCCGACTGACACCTCCGAACTGCGATGGATGAAGTTGTAGAGCGCGATGCGGAACAGGCGTGCAAAGCGCTCGTTGATGATCTCCATGGTGGGCATGCGCCCGCGCACAATGCGTTCCTGCGTCGCCATGTTGTAGGCGCGCACCTCGCCATCAGCGTGATCATCCCTGACCTCTTCGGCTTCACCCGTGACACCCCGCAGCAGCGAGTCAACTTCGTCTTGGGACAGGAATTCGCTCATGGCATCAACTCGCTGCTACTGGATGATGAAGTCGCTGAACAAAACATCTGAAATGCCAGCCGTTTTGAGAGGGGCTGGTGTTGCGGCATGTTCTGTACCGTGTTCTCCGGCAGCCGATGCGGCAACGGCAACCGGTGCAGGCATGGCGGGCACACCCAGAATCTGGTCAATCGCGGTAATTATCTGTTGCACCAGTGCCTGTTTGCCGGCCACGCTGACCAGCTCGGAAGGTGTTTTGCTCGATAACAGCAATAACAGTTTGCTGCGTATCTCGGGCATGGTGGTCTTGATTCTTTCCTCCAGTTTGTCATCGAGGATCTTCAGTGTGATGCCCACTTGCAGATAGCGATCGCCTTCTTCCTGTTGCAGATTGACCGTAAATTTATCCCCGAGCGGAATGTATTTTGGCTGCGATACCGGTTCAGCCTTTATTTCTTTCTTGCTACCTTTTGCACCGGCATCTTCTGGGGCGTGGCCCTGGGTGAAATACCAGCCCGCTCCGCCGCCCGCGATCAACACCAGCAAGGCGATGATAATGATCAATCGTTTTTTGCTTTTTACCGGTGCGGCAGGGACATTTTCTGCGGGGGCGGCTTTGACGGGGTTTGCCATGGTTCTTTTTCCTTTTCTGATGGTTTAAGTATGGTGCGAGACCAACATTGGCCATAAGCGGAAAAGGCGGGGAAACCTGCCCCAATTCAAGGATCAGGCGAAGGTGTCCACCATGCCGTTATGCTGGCTGATGCGGGCGGTGTGCTGCATACCCGCAGTGCCGACGGCTTCCGTATGCCGGATGTTGAAGCCCGCCGGAGGCGGGTTGCCGGGCTCGCTGTGCTGCTTACGCTGGGACTGGTCACTGACCGTGGCGCCGCCCAGCATTATTCCGTTATCGGCAAACATTTCGCGAAGTTTAGGCAAAGATTGCTCGATCGCCTCGCGCACGGCGGCATGCGGCGAGGAGAAGAGGGCGGTCGCCTGATCACCATTGAGTTTGAGGGTGATGTCAAGCGGCCCCAGATGTGCCGGATTCAGGTGCAGCTCCGCGTGTTGCCGGTTTTGTGTGGCCAGCCAGGTTATTTTTTGACCAAAGTCATCCGCCCACTGCTTGTGGGTGAGGGGAGTGTCGATCACAGTTTGTGGCAGTGGTGTGGCGGGATTGCTGCCGGACAATGGCAACGCTGTGGCAGCGGCAGTGGGTGCTGAAGTGCTTGCAGATAACACGGCCGAACTCTCTGCCATCTGGGTTGCTGCAATACGACTGTCGGTCGCCAGGCTGGCAGTGGGTGCGGCCGCCGTGCTGGGAAGCACGGGATCAGCCCGCTCTTTGCGTGCCGGTTTCGGGCTGTCGTTTTTTCCTGACGGGCCGGATTTTGCATCTTCCATCTGCACATGCGGCCGGCCGGTACGTGACAGTTGCGCGCCTGTTTCGGGGTTTGTGGCAAGTTGTATTGGCCGATCATTGAGTACCAGCGGCAAAGTCGCCAGTAGGCCGGGGGCGTCTGGCGATGCGTCTGCATCGCTGACGGTGAGTGCCATCTCGTTAGCATCATCCAACGCCTCCTGCAGACCCGTTTTCAATCCGGCCATCGTGTTGAGACCAATATTCTTCAGGGTTTCCTGTTTATCGGTCGCCGCGTTCTTTCCACCCAATTGCCGGGCTAACATCTCGCCGAAAGGCTGGTTATCCGCTGCGGTATTACCTTTTTCGTTTGCTGCGGCAGAGTTATTGACGGCAAGTTGGCCATTTGCGCTGCCGGAAAGAATGGGTAGCTGGTTCATGTTTTACTCCTTTATTTTTCGCTGTTCCTGTCTGCGGCATGGAGTGCGGCATAACGTCCGCTTTGTTCATCCTGCAGGCGTTGTTCCGATTTGGTTTCGAGTTTTCGTTCGGTTTCGACATGGCGTTGCGCCAGTGTTTCGAACGATTTCATCTTGCGTGTGGTATCCAGTAATTCGTGCCGGCCCTGTTGCACCGAGCTGTGTGCCTTGCCGATTTCCTGCTGCTGCTGGCGGATCGCCTGGTCGAGGCGGTCGATGAAGCTCTGGAAATTGCGCATGTCGGCAGGTGACATACCATTCTTTGCAGTCTCTTCAAATTGCATTTGATAATCGCGCCGGTATTGCTGCAAGGCGACTAGCCTTGATTGCGCTGTCTGTTCCTGATGATTCAATTTGCCGAGTTTGCGCGTGGCTGTATCGTTCTTTTGATGTGCCAGGTTGAGCAAAGTATCGAGCGGGAAGGGTTTGGTCATACTCGGTTTTCGGTATCGGTTTCAAACATGCCGGAAAATTTGCTCTGGCCCACGCCAAAGGTTTCGGCCTCGTACATGCCCTGGCGCAGAAATTGTTCCAGCGCAGGATAACGCGCAATCGCCTCATCCAGCAACGGGTCGCTGCCGGCG
>JBAZFV010000018.1:0-14566 GCA_041653255.1 Sideroxydans sp.
CGGCAGCCAGACTGCTGTCCTGTCGCCGTTTGAACGGAGTCAGTTGCACACCATGCTGTTGCAGGGCGTGCCGTAACGGTCCGGGTGAAAAGGTGTCGCCATTAGAGTAGAGCACACCAACCCGAGTGCGACCCGGCAGTGCTGCTCTGATCAAGGCCGCCCGCCGCGACGGGGGTTGGTCCAGGTAAAGTGCAGAGATCGTTCGGGTTGCATTCCGGTCAGCCGGTAACCGTTCAAAATCACGGCCGGTCAGCATAGTCGCCAACAAGGGAAGTTGACTCTTTCCGGCCGCCCACTGCGCGGATATGGCACCTACCGTCAGGAGCAGGTCGGCCTCAAGCGGCACGCCTTCCTGCTCTGCCAGAACGCGCACTTCAAGGCGCGCTCCCGGTGGCAGGTTACGCTCGAACGCCTCGCGGAAGCGCTGATACGGTGCATGCGGTTCGCTCAACAGCAGCAGAATACGGGTCGGTTCCGCCGCGCTGGCGGCAGACAGCAGGAACAGACCGCACCACAGCCCTGCCTGTAGTAGTCGTGGCAATATGCGTAGGAGGCGGTTCAGCGTGGGCATCTCACCATTGCAGTGTCAGCGTGGCAAAAACATGGCGGTCGAACACATTGTTGGCGACATACTCGGTGTAGTCGGTGCCAAACAGGTTCTGCACTATCAGTGCCACCTCGCCCTGCGAGCGGCCACCGGCACGGAATGTTTTGGCAGCGCGCACATCGACACGACGCTGGGCAGGCTGATAATCAATCAACGGTCGATCCATGGGTTGCAGTTCATCCTGGTAATAGAACGCACCACTGAATGACCAGCCACCGTTCAGATGCCTTGCATACAAGGCACTGGCACTATTCATCGGCATGCTGCCGGTCACAATATCGTTGTAGCGCGACGTATCCACCGAAGAAAACGCGTTCTCGCCGGCGGCGAACATAGCCGGGCCGTTGCTTCGCGCCAGAATATGCGCCGCGTTGACAGTCAACTCTCCGCGACTGTCCGGCCTGTACTTGAACGTCATTTCAATCCCATCGATGTCGCTGGATGCGCCGTTCTTGCCGGTGTTCGTCAGGTGCGATTTGTAGATGCCGTCGCGCAACTGGTCGCTGAACAGGCGCAGGTCGAGCGACATCCCCTGCTGCGGAAACTCACCCAGGTAGCCTATTTCGCGCGACAGCAGACGCTCCGGTAACAGGCCGGGCGACATCACGTTCACATTGGGTACGATCAGGACTCCGGGTGAAATGGGTGGAAAATTCGTTTCCACCATTGAAGGTGTGCGATAGGCGATGGAAGAGCCGAGGCGCAGGGTCTGCTGCGGCGTGACATGCAGATTCAGCGAGGCACGTGGCGATACTTTCTCGTGCCCCATACGGTCGTGTTCAAACATGGCACCGCTATTGACCAGCAGCATGTTTGTCGGTCGCCATTCGTCGTGGACGAAGATGCGCCACTCATCGCTGCGCATCTGACTGGCATAGTCGACCGGCAGGGACAGCCAGGCAAAGACCGAGGCATGCCCTCGCGCATCCAGTTCATCCTGGCGCCAGGCCGCGCCATACACCAGCCGATTGCGCTCGGACAGTGCCAGCGTGTGCTGCACTTCAATCTCGTCGCGTCCCGATTGCATCGATTGCAGGACCGGGTCGGAGAAAAGGATTCCACCCAGATACACGGTGAGCGCCTCGTGCTGATCAAGTCGCAGGTGGTAGTAACGCATGCGCAGCTCGTCCTCACCCGCCAGTGCGTGAATCCAGTCCAGTTGTACGAAGCCTGAATTGGAGATCAGATCGTGCGGCATGTTGCCGTTGGTGGTAGCGGTATCACCTGGCAGCCTGTACGGATTGACGGGATAAGGGTTCTTGTCGACGAAACCGACACCCTGAATGTCATGACTGAAACCGAACTGGAAATCGAAGCTGTCCACCGCATTGGGATGGTAGTTGGCGCGGTAGTTGAGCAGGCGTGCCTGGTTGCTGTCGTGATTGTTGCGCAACAAGGCATTCTGGTTCACCAGCGTGAGCGGAACCTGCGCGGGTAGTTCGGTCAGGTCGGTGTAGCCGTTGTCCGCCGTGTAGGCCAGCGTCATGCGGTAGTCATAAAGTTCGCCATTCGCCCCAAAACGAACCGACGCATCTTTGATACCGTGCGTGCCATGCGTGTAGTCAATCTGCCTGCCGCTTGCACTGGCTGCGTCTCTGGTGGTGATGCTGATCACACCCTGCGTGGAATTGGCACCATACGAAGCGGCGGCCGGACCGCGAATCACTTCGATGCGCTCGATGTCTCCCACGTTGAGTGGAATGTCCGCCCATTCCACTGAGCTCAAGGGGGGCAAATAGACGCTGCGCCCGTCGATCAGCACCTGCATACGGCGCGAGTACTGGTCGGTCGCCCCGTGGTAAGCGGCAAAGCCCTGGCTGCCCTTGTAGTAGCTGACATACATGCCGGGCACCAGCTTGAGCAAGTCTGTGACGGTGCGCGCGCCGGAAGCGACGATCATGTCACGATTGATCACCGTCATCGCATTGGGTGCTTCGGACAGCGGCTGCGCCAGGCGCGAAGCACTCAATACTCTCGGAAACTCCTGAAAATACCCCAAGTCGTCCGGCAACTCCGCCGCATTCGCCGTCAGCACCGCACCACCGCATAGCAGTGCGGCCAGCTTCATCATTCTATTCATTGTGTTGACTCCCCTTGGGCGGAGAATAACCCAGGCACCGGTTTTTGCACAGCCGGAACAGACGGGTAAAACAATGCGAAATTAAGACTAGGTGCGGTACTTGCGCACCAGACCGACCAGCACGCCGAATATTTCCAGCGACCCCTGCGGACGAATGACAGGATAAGCCGGATTTTCCGGGCGCAGGATGAACCGGCCGCGTTCGCGATCCAGCGTTTTCAAGGTGAACTCGCTATCTACGATGGCGATCACGATGTCGCCAACGTGAGCCAGGTCACGCTTCTCCACCACCGCCACATCGCCATCATGAATACCGGCCCCCGACATCGAATCACCCTTCACCGTGATCAGCACAGTCTTCGACGGAGTATCAATCAGCATCTCGTCGATCACGTGGTACTCGCCCTGGGCCGCGCTCACCGTGACCGGCATCCCTGCCGGAACCGAGGCCTCAGCCAGAGGGCGCGCAAAGAACTGGCTGGTCGGTATCCACATCCCGTCCGGTGTGCGCTCGATGAAACCGGCCTCACCCAGCCGATCCAGTATCGCCTTGACCCAGGACTTGGAGGCGATGCCAAACACCTCGCACAGCGAGGCATAAGAGGGAATGCTTTTCCAGTCGGCGTAATAATCTTGCAGCTTGGCAAGGTACTCGACATCTCGGGAATGGGCAGGCGTGGAATCTGTCATGGCAGCATCAATACAGAACGAACGTGCTGTGCAGCATAAAGAACGACTGTTCTGCTGTCAATGCGGCTTGTATGCTTGTGCTCTATCGACGGACTCAGAATGAAGGTCTCAATCGCGCTTGATGGTTGAAAGTATTGCCATCTGCAGCGCGTTCATCAGTCTCAGAATCTGGGCTTTGAGGTCGAGCAATGTATTGCACAATTCGCGCGCTCGTTCGATCTCCCCGGTATCGCGCAGGCGGATGATTTCGGCGCCGATCTCGTGTACCCGCACATGCACCGGTTCGATCGCGGCAAACTCCGGAAGATGTGCATAGGCAGCTTTACCATGCCCGTAGTACCAGTGGCCGAACCGGCAATGATGATGGCTCGTCAGTTCCGCCGCAGACAGCGCCAGCGGCGCATTTTCGATCGCCAGCAGAACACGCTTGACCCACTTTACGTGATCGTTTTGTGCCACCAGCAAAGGCAGGTTTCTGATCTCCCAACGCGCATCTGCCCATAACGCCCATTTCGGATCAGGAAGATATTGCCGTACCCAGTCAGTCACTTGTGATGCAGGCATCGGACGCGCGATACCGTAACCCTGCGCATCATCGCATCCCAGTCGCATCAGTAACACACCATGCTCGGCGGATTCAACTCCCTCTGCGATGACCGAACGGTTGAAAAGTCTGGCCAACCCGATCACCGCTTCCACGATGGTGACATTCTGCTCGTCGTCCAGTATGTCGCGCACGAAGGATTGGTCAATCTTGAGTGTTTCCGCCGGAAGATGCTTGAGATAGTTCAGGGAAGAATAACCGGTACCGAAATCGTCCAGCGCAAAACCAACACCGAGGCGCTGGCAGGCGGTGATTGTGTCGGTTGCCCGCTGCAGGTCGTCGAGTGCCACCGACTCCAGAATCTCAATCTCCAGCAGCGTTGGCGACAGCGCCGGATGGCGCGCCAGAATCTGCGCCAACCGTGCCGCGAAATCCTCGCGCTGAAAGTGGCGTGCGGCGATATTTACACTCACCGGCCACGCCACACCCGCCGCCTGCCATTGTTCCAATTGTTGCAAGGTCTGCTCGACCACCCACTCGCCGATCTCCACGATAAGGTCAGTCTGTTCCGCCAAAGGCAGAAAATCCAGCGGCGGGATCAAGCCGTCCTGCGGATGCTGCCAACGCAACAGGGCTTCCATCCCGATCACATTGCCGTTGCGCAGTTTGACCTTCGGTTGGTAATACAGCACCAGTTCATCCGCCTGCAGGGCTTCGCGCAAACGCAATATATTGCGATGTGCCGCCTGTGTTTCATTATCCTCCGACACATTGAACAAGTGGAAACGGTTACGCCCCAGTTGTTTGGCCTGATACATGGCCTGGTCGGCGTGGCGCAGCAGGGTGTCACTGTCTGTTTCATCGAAAGGATAGACCGTCAACCCGATACTCGCCGAAACGGCGATTTGGCCCACATCCTGGCAACAGGGTGCAGCAATGGCATTAAGGATGCGTTGCGCAGCAGCATAGATTTCATCAACGTTCCCTGCATCACCGAGCAACAACACAAATTCGTCGCCGCCCAGACGTGCCACCGAGTCCTCGCTGCGCAAATTGGTTTCCAGACGACGTGCAATCTCCACCAGCAGGCGATCGCCCACCTCGTGCCCATAGCGGTCGTTCACCGGTTTAAAACCGTCCAGATCGAGCAGACACACACCCAGCAGTTTATTTTGCCGCTGTGCCGAAGCCAGTGCACGCTCGAAACGATCGGACAGCAAGGCGCGATTGGGCAGCCCGGTCAGCACATCGTGCCCTGCCTGCCATTGCACCGCGTTGAGCAGTTTCTTCTTGTCCGTCACATCGTGAAACACCAGCACACAGCCGATCAGCGTGCCATCCAACAAGCGAATCGGTGCGGCGGAATCCTCGATGCAATACTCGTTGCCATCACGGCTGATGAGCAAAGTGTGATTGGTGAGACTCACCGTTTTGCCATGACGCAAGACCAATTCAACCGGGTTCTCGGCGTGCATATGCGTTGTTTCGTTGAGGATATGGAAGATTTCTGCCAGCGGCCTGCCAGCGGCCTCCTCCAGTGCCCATCCGGTTAGTCTGACTGCCACCTGGTTCAGAAAAGTGACGCGCCCCTCGATATCGGTGGTGATAACCGCATCACCGATCGAAGCCAGGGTCACTTCCGCACGCTCTTTTTCGGTCTGGATGGTGCGCACCAGATGCTCAATCTGCTTCGCCATCACATTGAATGCGCCGATGACAACACGCAATTCCGGTGCACCATACAGCGGCGCCCGGACAGCATGGCTACCCAACTCAAAATCTTCGGTGACTGCCTTCAGTTCGCGCAAGCCGCGCAGTGTGGAGTGCAATACCAACCACAGCAGCGCGGCCAAAGCCAGCAGCACCACTGCCACTGCCTTGAGCTGGTTGGTGATCTGCTGCCAGGCCGGATAAAGTGCGTGTGCCGGGTCGAAACGTATCACCAGCACGCCATACTGGCGGCCGTCTGCGGCCAGCGGCAGTTCGGTTTGCTGTATGAATCCCGCCATGCGCGAGACAAACCAGGCAGGTGGATACTTGCTGGTTGGCGCCTGGTTGATCGCTTCGATATCTATCCCGTTCAAGCCTCGCCAAGCCAGACGATCGATATCCTTATGGGCGCTCGCCTCCCGTTGCAGGAAAAGCTTCATTTCCTCAAGATCATTCTGCCGCACCTTATTGATCAGACGCTGTGGCAGAGTGGATTGCAGCTCGGACAATTTATCGCCCAATCGATGCTGCGCAAACACCATCAACTCCTGTGCCAGTAGCACGGTACGTACGGTGGCAACCATCGCCACCGTCAGCAACACCGCACCAATCAGGCGGGTGGTCAGCGGGGTGTGATGCCAGAAGTGTGAGATGGCGTAATGCAAAAAATTTTGCTTGTATCGTACGTTGGCCAGAGCCGAACGTTTACTAGCCCTTATCTGCCATCAGCGCTTCATACTTGGCCTGCAGTTGCTCCATGCTCTCGATGTGGTCGGGGTCTTTTGGGATGCAGTCAACCGGGCACACTTCAACGCACTGCGGCGTGTCGTAATGACCCACACACTCGGTGCATTTAGTCGGATCGATGATATAAATGGTATCGCCTTGCGAGATAGCATCGTTCGGGCATTCCGGCTCGCACACGTCGCAGTTGATACATTCATCGGTGATGATCAGTGCCATAGTTACTCTCCTTTGGTTATTTTTTTATCTTTCAATCTCGCCTCGACCGAGGGTGATACGAATTTGCTTACATCACCGCCGAAGCGCGCGACCTCGCGCACCATGCTGGCGGAAATGAAGGTGTACTGCTCCGCCGGGGTAAGAAACACCGTCTCGATTTCCGGGTGCAGACTGCGGTTCATGCCTGCCATCTGAAATTCATATTCAAAATCGGACACCGCACGCAAACCGCGCAGCACCACGTGCGCCTGGTTCTCACGCACATAGTTCATCAATAATGCATCGAATCCATCGACCCTGACGTTGCGAAAATCGGCAAACACCTCGCGCGCCATGGCCACTCGTTCTGCCAGCGTGAACAAGGTGGCACCCCGGCTCGCCGCAACCGCCACGATCACCTCGTCAAACAGGCCTGCGGCGCGACGCACCACATCTTCATGCCCGCGCGTGAGGGGATCGAAAGTACCCGGATAGACGACTCTAATCATTATCTTTTCGTCCCAGTAAGCGGTAATTTACGGCGCCGGCCTTGCCTTGCTTCAATGTTTGCCAGTCCGTTCCCGCGTCGAATTCGCCGCCACTTTCGACGTAAACCACCCCGCCCGGCATCAGAAAACCCGCCAGTTTCGGCAGTAATCGCAACAAGCAATCACTCTGGAACGGCGGGTCAAGAAACACAACATCGAACCTGCCATCGGCTCGAACTGCGAATTTTAGCCCATCATCGCGGTGCAAGGCTACATTACCCAGTGCCAATTTTGCCGCATTATCCTGCAATGCCTTAAATACGGCAGGGTTACTCTCCACCATAACCACTTCTTCCGCACCCCGCGAAGCGGCCTCAAACCCAAGTGCACCGCTGCCTGCGAACAGATCGAGACAGCGCTTGCCATACAACGTCTGTCCCAGCCAGTTGAACAGCGTCTCGCGCACCCGGTCGGGCGTGGGGCGCAGTCCGTTGCTGTCCGGAAAATGTATGTTGCGGCTACGATGTGTGCCGCCAATGATGCGTACCTTGTTTATTTCTTATCCCCTTCAGCCGCAGATCTTCACGGATGGAACACGAAAAAAACAATCAGCGCCTGCTTGTCCGTGAACATCCGCGTTCATCCGCGGTGTGTCGTTGTTTCTATTCCGGGGCACCGACAATCACAGTCACCATCGCCGCCGGGTCGATGCGTCGCCGGAATGCGTCGTTGATGTCGCTGACCGTAACACGTTCGATCCGCTGCGGGAAGTCATCCAGGTAGGTCAGCGGCAAATTGTAGAAGCCAATCAGGCTGAGGTAGTTGAGAATCTTGCTGTTGCTCTCGATGCGTAACGGAAACCCGAAGATGATGTTCTGTTTGGCGGCCCTCAATTCCTTTTCGGTGACACCTTGCTCTATGAAAGACTGCAACGTTTGCCGTACCACCAGCAAGGCCTCATCGACCTGATCCTTCTTGGTCTGCAAGCCAATTTGGAACGCACCCGGCTGTTGCATTGCCATGAAATAGCTATACACACTGTAGGCCATGCCGCGTTTCTCGCGCACCTCATTCATCAGGCGCGACACGAATCCGCCTCCACCCAGAATGTAGTTGCCAACGTAAAGTGGAAAGTAGTCAGCATCGTTGCGGGCCACACCGGGGGCGCCGATGAGAATGTGGCTTTGACTCGCCGGATGCGCAATACGCTCTTCCCGCGCGGCAATCTTCATCACCACCGGCGGCAATGTACTCGCCGCCATCCCTTGCGGGAGGCTCTCAGTCAGCCGCTGGGCAATCGCTTCCGCCTGCTGGCGCGACACATCACCCATCAGCGCCACCACCGCATTGCCTGCCACGTAGTGTGTACGATAAAAGCTCACCAGGTCGTCGCGCTGGATTTTTTCAATATCACTCACCCCTGCCTGCCAACCGTAGGGGTGGGAACCAAATACCGCCCGCCCGAAGGCGCGCTCGGCCAGAAATTCAGGTTTGGTTTCAGCCTCGCGCAGGCCGGCAATCAGCCGATTTCTCTCACGCTCCAGCACCGTCTGCGGGAATACAGGGTGTTGCAACACCGTCGCCATAATGGCGAGTGCCGCCTCGCGCTCCGCCTCGTTACTCAGAGTGCGCAGTGACAGACCGGAGCGGTCAGAATCAAAACTGCCGCCCATCTGCGCTCCAATATCGGCCAGACGGCGTGAGATGTCATCCTCGCTCAAGTCCCGCGCACCCAGATCGAGCAAGCCGTGGACCAGCCCGGCAACACCGATCTTGTCCGCCGCATCAAAAGCGCTGCCGGCGGGGAAATTCACCGCGACATCGAGCATTGGCAGATTATGGTCTTCGACAAAATAAACGCGGGCACCGCTGGGTGCCTGCCAATGCTGAATCTGCGGCGTAGCCAAAGCGCCACCGGCGAGGCCGCACAGCAGCAATATTGCTATCAGTCTAGTGCGCATGCCGCATCTCCTTCGGTTGCTTCGATTCACCACTCAATGGCTGCGGATCGAGCACAGCGATCGTCAGTTGATCGTCCTGCAATATCTCGCGCGCCACCTGCTGCACCTGCTCTGCCGTCACCGCCTGCAACTTCCGCAACATCACCGGCAAGTCCTGGTGCGACAGACCGATGCTCTCCATCTGCCCGATCTGCATCGCCTGATAGAACACCGAATCCAGTTTGTAAACTTCGGCTGCAGTGACCTGGGCACGCACTCGCCGCAACTCTTCCTCGCTCACGCCCTCGCGCATGATCAGTTGTAGTTGTTCGCGCAGGGCCGCTTCCAACTCGCTCACCCCCTTGCCCGGAGCGGGTGTTGCTTCCAGCGAGAGCAGGGTCGGCCCGCGCGACGCATTGGCATAACTTGCGCCGATGCTGTTAGCAATCTGCCGTTCGCGCACCAGCACCCGATTCAGCCTGGCCGAATCGTTACCGTCCAGCACGCCCGCCAATACCGACAGCGCATAAGGTCGCCAATCATTTTCCACATCGCGCAGGGTCGGTGCGTGATAGGCCATGACCAGATGCGGCAGCTCCGCCGGAGCCTTTACCACCATGCGCTTGATGCCGCGCTGCGCCGGTTCGAGATAGGGTTTGCGCAATGGCAATTTGCCTGCCGGGATGCGGCCGTAATAGCGCCGCGCCAGCACAAAGACCTCTTTGGCATCGACATCGCCGGCGATCACCAGCGTCGCATTGTTCGGCACGTACCAAGTCTGATACCACTCGCGCGCGTCGTTTACCGTCATGTTTTCCAGATCATTCATCCAGCCAACGATCGGATTGCGGTAGGGATGCTCCTGGTAAGCAGTCGCCATCAGGCGCTCGTCGAGCAGGGCATGCGCATCATCGTCGGTGCGCCAGCGGCGTTCTTCCATTACCACCTTGATCTCTTTGGCGAACTCCTGTTTATTCAACACCAGATTGTGCATCCGGTCGGCCTCCAGCTCCATCGCCAGCGGCAGTTGCGACTTGTGCAACTGCTGGAAATAGGCGGTGTAGTCGTAGCTGGTGAAAGCATTCTCACGCCCGCCCGCTGCCGCGATGCGCCGCGAAAATTCACCGGATGGAACAGACTTTGTCCCCTTGAACATCATGTGTTCGAGCACGTGCGCCACACCGGTGACACCGGTGCGCTCATCCATGCTGCCTGCGCGATACCATATCTGCTGCACCACCGTCGGCGCCCGCCGGTCTTCCTTGACCACCACCTTCAGCCCGTTCTGCAACGTGGTCTCGTACACTTCTGCCTGTGCCGATACAGCAAGAAGCAAACCCAGACACAACACATAAAGTTTCATCTATCTCTTCCCGAACCATAAAACCGTTAAAATGGGCGCGCATTATGCGACATTTCTTCCACTATCGAATACGCCTGCATGTTTAGTTTCCTGAAAAAAACCCCGTCAACCCCCGAATCGAAAAGCTGGCTGGTACGTCTGACCGCTGGTTTGGCACGCACCGGTGGACAGCTATCCTCCCTGCTGGTTCCCGGCGGCAAGATCAACGATGAATTGTACGAAGAATTGGAGACGGTACTCATTACAGCTGACGTGGGCATGGATGCAACCCGGCGCTTGCTGGCAGATGTGCGCCGCCAGGTCAAGGAACAGAATCTGCACGAAGCCGGGCAACTGAGGGAAGCGCTGGCACAGGCGCTGCAAAAATTGCTCGTGCCGCTGGCGCGTCCCCTGCAAACTGATGCGCACAAACCATTTGTCATCATGCTGTGCGGGGTCAACGGCGCAGGCAAGACCACCTCTATCGGCAAATTGGCCAGGCATTTCCAGAACCAGGGAAAATCGGTACTGCTGGCGGCGGGTGACACTTTCCGTGCCGCCGCGCGCGAACAGTTGCAGGAATGGGGCAAGCGCAACGACGTGACCGTCATCGCACAGCAGAGCGGCGATGCCGCCGCCGTCATCTTCGACGCGGTACAGGCGGCACAGGCGCGCGGCATCGACATTGTGCTGGCCGACACAGCCGGGCGGCTGACTACCCAGTTGCACCTGATGGAGGAGATCAAAAAAGTGAAGCGCGTCATCGCCAAGGTGATGCCCGAAGCACCGCATGAAGTTCTGCTGGTGCTGGATGCCAACACCGGGCAGAACGCGTTATCACAGGTAAAAGCCTTCGATCAGGCACTGGGGGTGAGCGGACTGGTGCTGACCAAACTGGATGGCACAGCCAAGGGCGGTGTCATCGCCGCCATCGCCCAGGCGCACCCGATACCCTTGCGTTTCATCGGCGTGGGAGAAGGTGTGGACGATCTGCGCCCGTTCGTGGCGGAAGATTTCATCACGGCACTGCTGGGGCTGACTGAATGAGAAAAATCCTTATCAACAAAAGACAAGAGAAACACGAAATCGTGACTTGTTCTTTTCTCGTGCCTTTTATACTTTTCGCGGACCCGACTTTGCTCATAAAATGATTTCCTTCAACCAGGTCAATAAACGCTACCCGGGCGGACATGAAGCGCTGAAGAATGTCAGCTTCGACATCACCGAGGGCGAGATGGTCTATCTCACCGGTCATTCCGGCGCGGGCAAAAGCACCTTGCTCAAACTTGTCGCCGCCATCGAACGCCCGACCAGCGGCAGTGTGCTGGTCAAAGGACAGAATATCCGATCCATCAAACGCGAGGCCATTCCGGCCTTGCGCCGCAATTTCGGTCTGATCTTCCAGGATCACAAACTACTGTTCGACCGCAGCGCGTTCGACAATGTGTTGCTGCCGCTGCAGATTTGCGGCTTCGATCCGCGCGAGGCGGCACGACGGGTGCGGGCGGCCCTGGACAAGGTTGGTTTGCTGGTGCGCGAAAAAGCCAACCCGGTCGCGCTTTCAGGCGGCGAACAACAGCGCCTGTGTATTGCCCGTGCCATCGTCAATCGTCCAGGCGTGCTGCTGGCAGATGAACCGACCGGCAATCTCGATGTCGAGTATGCACACGAGATCATGGCGATTTTCCAGTCCTTCCATCAAGTCGGTGTGACGCTCGTCATCTCTACCCACGACGAAGGCGTACTGGCCAAATTTCCTGCGCGCACGCTGCATCTGAAGCAGGGTGAATTGCAATGAACACGCTGCGCGAACATCTGCGGGTACTGCGCGAGACGCTGCAACGACTAGCGCAGACACCGGGTGCATCTTTGCTCAGCATCCTCGTTACCGGTATTGCATTGAGCCTGCCCGTCGGCGGCTACATCATGTTGCAGAGCATGCAGACCCTGGATGCCAGACTGGGGACAAAACCACAGATCAGTCTTTATCTCGCCAGCGGCACGAGCGCAGCCGAGGTCGGCAAACTGGGAGACAGATTGCGCCAGCACGAGGCGATTGCAGCGGTGGAATTCATTGCGCGCGATGCGGCATTGAAACAATTGCGGCAAAGCACCGGGCTGGCGGAGGTGGTTGACGGGCTGACGCAAAATCCATTGCCGGATGCCTATATCGTCCACCCAAAAAACAGAGATCCGGTCGCGCTCGAAGCGCTGCGCAACGAATTGCAGGCAGACACCGGCATCGAGCATGCACAACTTGATTCGGACTGGTTACGCAAACTGGAGGCAATCCTTGATTTTGGACGTCTGGCAGTTGCACTGCTGGCTGCCCTGTTGAGTTTTGCCCTGATCGCCATCACCTTCAACACCATCCGCTTGCAGATACTGACCCGGCGGCAGGAGATCGAGGTCGTAAAACTCATCGGCGCAACCGATGCCTTCATCCGGCGCCCTTTCCTTTACTTCGGCATGCTGCAAGGACTATTGGGCGGTATCGCCGCTTGGTTGCTGGTTTCCGGCATGCTGTATGCCCTGAACACTGCGCTGGGCGAGTTGGCCCGGCTGTATGCCAGCAGTTTCGTCCTGCAATCACTCTCACTCGCCGACAGTCTGGCCCTGCTCGTCTTCTCTGCCTATCTCGGCTGGCTCGGCGCGTGGTTCTCTGTGGCGCAGCACTTGTGGCAGATCGAACCGCGCTGAACGAAAGTACCCCTCAAAGATTCCGTTCCTTCTTGATCAGGTCGTAGGCGAGCTGAATGTCTTTCGCCTGCTCGGTCGCCATCTTGATCATATCGTCCGGCATGCCCTGCCCCATCAGTTTGTCCGGATGATATTGGCTCATCAGCTTGCGATAAGCGCGCTTGATCTCCGCATCCGTGTTGTCCTTGCTCACACCAAGCGCCTTGTAGGCATCACCCAGCGCAGCCTCGGTATTTACCTGCCCACCGGCGAAATGAGTCTGATTCACCACCATGTCCAGCAAGCGTTTGAATGCTTCCGGGCCGTAACCCAGGTACCCGGCGATATCCGTGAGCAGCTTCTCCTCTGCCGGATGGTAGTGCCCGTCTGCCAACGCCATCACGATCAAATAGACCAGCAGCATCTCTTTCAGGTTGTGCGTCTGGCCGCAGACCAACATGAACTTGTGGCAGGCAGGTTCGATATCGAATTCAGGTACAGCACCTTGTTTGAACCAGACGATAGCCTGTTGGCGATGTTCAGGCGTCATGCCCAGTTTCTGCACGAACTGCTCCACGTGCGCAATTTCATCCTCGGAGACCCGCCCGTCTGCCTTCGCCAGCTTGCCCATCGAAACGAACACCGTCTCCAGGAAAACCGTCTGTCGAATCGCATTCTGCAAGGGGTTTAGTGCGCCCTGACCGAGTGCACGGACACGATCGATGGCCGAGCCTATGAACAGGCCAAGCAGCGCCCCGAAAAAACCAAAAAGGTAATAACCTGCAATGATGCCGACGAACTTGAACAAGATGACTCCAAAGAATAAAGGCGGAAACTTGCCGCAACAAAGGCGCGCATTATACCTTTGCACTATCATTAAGGACCCGGGAAGACGAAAAACACCGGCAGCAGCATGACTTTCCAGCAAAGGGATTCAATGCAACACACTGCAACAGGTTCTTTTTCAGTGCCACGGAAAATCGCTGGCTGTTTTGTTCGATAACAGCATGGAAATGAAAGCGATCAATTCAGGCAAGCTGCGTGCGATTGGCTACGATGCACGAGCACGTATCCTGCAGGTCAAGCTCGACAACGGCAGTACACTCCAATACAGCGGCGTCGGCGAAGATATCTGGCGCCGACTCAGCAGCTCCGGAGCTGCATGGAGTTTTTATCGCGACAACATCGAAGAGGAATTCACCGTGAAGAATGTTTCAGTAAGCTCTCCTGCAGGGAAGAACTCTCTCGATGAACTGTTCGGCCAGAAATAATTGTGATACCAAGCCGTTAAATCCACCCAGGAATTCAAGGTGTTCACGATTTGTGATTGCTATTGATTGCTCCGAGATACCCGAAATCTACTCGTGGTCAGCTTATTGAACCATGAACGACACTTCGCCAACCTCAATGCAAGCCGAGTCAGACAGCCAATCACGGGCGGGATCTTAATTACACTTTCAACTTCTGGAATGCCGCCGCCATGGCGCCCGACGGAGCAACAACATTGGGTACGCGGCCAGTTTTCACACCGGCACTCTTGCCTT
>JBAZFV010000018.1:14597-29835 GCA_041653255.1 Sideroxydans sp.
GCGCCATCCGGCTTGTTACCGCCCACCCGCCCCGCCATATCCGTTAGCCGCATTGTCAGCGCAATCCGCTTGCGCTTCTCGTCCACTTCCAGCACTTTCACCTTCACCACCTGCCCCGCCTTCACCACGGTGTGCGGGTCTTTGACGAAGGTGCTGGAGAGTGCCGAGATATGCACCAGACCATCCTGATGCACGCCGATGTCCACGAAAGCGCCGAAGGCCGCCACATTGGTCACCACGCCTTCGAGGATCATGTCCGGTTGCAGGTCTCTCAGTTCTTCCACGCCTTCTTTGAAGGTCGCGGTGGTGAACTCGGGACGCGGGTCACGGCCCGGCTTTTCCAGTTCCTTGAGGATGTCGCTGATGGTCGGGATGCCGAACTTCTCGTCCTGATATTTGGACGGGCTGAGCGCCTTCAGCAGGTTGCTGTTGCCGATCACGCCTTTGATGTCCTGCTTGATGTCGGCGAGAATGCGCTGCACCAACGGATAAGATTCGGGGTGGACAGCGGAAGCATCGAGTGGATCGTTACCGCCCATGATGCGCAGGAAACCTGCCGCCTGTTCAAAAGTCTTGTCCCCCAGGCGCGGCACTTCGCGCAGTTGCGCGCGACTGGCGAACTTACCTTTGCTATCGCGGTGCGTCACGATGGCCTGCGCCACGCTGCTGCTCAGGCCGGACACGCGCGCCAGCAACGGCACCGATGCCGTGTTCACATCCACGCCCACCGCGTTCACGCAGTCTTCCACCACCGCATCCAGCGAACGCGCCAACTGGAACTGGCTCACGTCGTGCTGGTATTGGCCCACGCCGATGGACTTGGGGTCGATCTTCACCAGTTCGGCCAGCGGATCTTGCAGACGGCGTGCGATGGACACCGCACCGCGCAAGCTCACATCCAGTTCCGGAAGTTCCTTGGAAGCGAACTCGGAAGCGGAATACACCGACGCGCCCGCTTCGGACACCACCACGCTGGTCAGCTTCAATTCGGGGCGCAGCTTCATCAGGTCATGCGCCAGCTTGTCCGTCTCACGCGAGGCGGTGCCGTTGCCGAGGGAAATCACCGCGACGCGATGTTTCTCGGCCAGCTTGGCCAGCGTGTGCAGTGACCCGGCCCAATCATTGCGCGGCTGGTGCGGATAGATCACGGCGGTATCCACCACCTTGCCGGTCTCGTCCACCACCGCCACCTTCACGCCGGTGCGGATGCCGGGGTCCAGCCCCATCGTGGCGCGCGGCCCGGCGGGTGCGGCCAGCAACAGCGCTTTCAGGTTGCGCGCAAACACGTTGATGGCTTCGGTGTCGGCACGGGCGCGCAACGCCCCCATCAATTCCGATTCCAGATGCATGAAGCTCTTCACGCGCCAAGTCCAGCGCACGCTGTCCAGCAGCCAGCGGTCGGCCGGGCGGCTCATGTCCTTGATGTTGAAGCGACTGGCGATGCGCATCTCGCACGGGTTGTGCGGCGAGGCCCAGGTGGGTTTCTCTGCTTCGCTATCCAGGCGCAACTGCACATCCAGCATCCCCTCGCGCCGACCGCGCAATACCGCCAGCGCGCGGTGCGAAGGAATGGTGTTGATGGATTCGGAATAATCGAAATAGTCGGCGAACTTCTCCGCAGCATCGTTCTTGCCCTCCACCACCTTGGACTGCACCACACCATGCGCCTGCACATATTCGCGCAGCGATTGCAGCAAGGCCGCATCCTCGGCGAAACGCTCCATCAATATCTGACGCGCTCCATCCAACGCCGCCTTCGCATCCGCCACACCGGGATTCTTATCATCAGCCGCGCTGGTGAAAGGTTCATGCAGATACTTGGCCGCTTCCTCTTCCGGATTCAGTTCAGGGTTTGACAGCAACGCATCCGCCAACGGCTCCAGCCCTGCCTCCAGCGCGATCTGCGCCTTGGTGCGGCGCTTAGGTTTGTAAGGCAGATACAAGTCTTCAAGGTGCGTCTTGTCAGTGGCGAGCGAAACCGCCTTCAACAATTCAGGCGTCATCTTGTCCTGCTCGGTGATGGAAGCAATGATCGCCGCGCGGCGCTCTTCCAGTTCGCGCAGATAACGCAGCCGCTCGTCCAGCAAACGCAGCTGAATATCGTCCAAGCCGCCCGTCGCCTCTTTGCGATAGCGCGAGATAAAAGGCACCGTCGCCCCCTCGTCCAGCAAGGCAATGGCAGCAGCGATTTGAGCAGGCTTGGCCGCGATCTCAGCGGCAAGGCGTTGTTCGATGGAAGGAAGCATATTGAGTTTGGCTAGATTAAATCGGCCTCCACCAAGGGAGGCCGATGGGTAAAATTTACAAGGTGCGGATTATGCCAAGTTACGGGGCAATTTAGTGCGGGACTGACACCAAAGAAATTCTCTAACTTGCCTGCCAATGACGCGCTGATTTTTCTTTTGCCAGGAGTTGCCGTGGGTCACTCGGCCACAGGCCACTCACTGAAAGGAAATGGTATTTCTTCCGTGGCGAAAGTCAGGAAATTGACGACTTGCCGCAAGTAGTTGCCCATGCTGCGGCCAAATGAAACAAGCCGGATATTGGGTGCATCGTTCAGCAGCGTCATCACGAACTGGATGATCGCTACGATACCCAACACTGTCATGCATACATGGAACGCCAAGGCCATCAACAACATGAACAAACCGCGCATCCAGATACTGCGCTTGTTTCCTGATGCATCAGAATTTCCGGTCATCATGGCTCTCCTTAATTGTTCGCTGAAGAAATCAAGGGGGCGGGTTCGGAATACTTTTCCGTCTACAACGACAACCACGCATTGCTTGTGAGCTGACGCGCCGAAGACTAGCAGCAAAGCCCATTCCAGACCATATGCCAAAAGATACAGGCCATTTGCAGGGTTTTGTGACGATCTCTCGTTTCGACGACTGTCTATTCCGATGCAAAAACTGCCCCGAAGGGCAGTAAATACAACATCTCCAGAGTGTGTTGCTATGCTTTGCGCCACTGATCCGGCTTGCCACCTGTCGTGTTGCGAACGCGCTCGACCACGGGCGCACCGCCATGTGACAGCTCCTTCGCCCGTGCGATTGCTTCTGCTTGTGTGGGCAATACGCCGCTGGCGCGTTCCGAGTTGGGACGTCTTACTGCGAAGTCACCTTCCGGGCGCTTCTCTACAAATATTTTCTTGTCGCTCATATAACCTCCTATGGGTTGGTTTGTGCGCACACAATTTTCAGATGCCACCGTGTAAAGGTTGTTTGTTCCAACAGGCAACTTCAATACTGCACCGCAAGGCGAATCATCTGCCTTATTCAGGGTTTGCGCTGTGTGCCAGCGCACAGGGTGAAGCTTGGTCTTTTCGGGCCGGATTCGGGTGTGCCAAGGCGCTTGAGCCGGGGTGAAATTCAACAGCAACTGCACCTGGCGATGGTAAGAAGGTAAAATGCCGCGCTCTCAGGAGGCATTCATTGGATAATCCCTACAATATTCTTGGCGTGCCGCCGACCGCATCGGCCGAAGACATCAAGAAGGCGTACCGCGCGCTGGCCATGCGCCATCACCCGGACAGGAATCCCCACTCCAGCGCTGAAGTTCGCTTCAACGACATCAAGAAGGCGTATGAGCTTCTTTCCGACCCGGTCAAAAGAGCTGAATATAACTACAGCTTCAACAATCGCATCGTCATCGACCCGGAGAATGAAGCGCAGTCCTTGTGGAAGTCGCTGTTCAGCCGCTGCGGGATCGAACTTTGGCACAATGACCGTTAATCCACTTGAAGACAAAATAATATGAAAAAAGTCCACCCTGAATTTGCTTACCAGTCGCGTGAGCTTGGTATCCAGATCGAAGATACGCTGGGCGAGCCGCCTGATAGAAGGAACTATGATCGCGTCATCAATTCTTTGCTCGGTGAATTTGCCAACGGCACCGAAATCGACGATGTGAATTTGTTGAGTTTTGCGTTGACCGAGCACCTGCGTTTTGATGATGCCGCAGGATTATTGGCTGAAGGCGAGCAATATGACGAAGGCGATGCCGCGCGGGTGTTGAAGATGGTTTCGTGCGATGACGCTACAGCCGGTAAAGCATTGGCAGCTGTTTCGGTCGCCAACCCTGAATTGGTACGCAAAGCGATCATCACCGCATTTTTGTTCAAGAACCGCAAGCACTGGTCGGATGAAGACCACTCGCTCGAAGCCCTGCAAGCAGAGGAAGACAAGGACGATGCGGAGGATATGGACGAAAATCAAGTGCCTGAAGGCGAAAACATAGTGCATCTATTTGATACGCGCGGAGATGAGAATGCCTGATCAGAAGAATCTGCCCGCGCTCCAACTGCAAATCACCGAACTGGTGCTTGCGGGTTCTACCGAGCACGCGGAGGAAGCCCTCAACGAGACGGCCGAGAAATTTGGCGACCTCGCGGTCGTCGAGGTGCTGAATACCCTGGAGCCGCAAGTTGCGTCCCTTCACTTGTCCGCTTTCGATGGCGGCAAGCTGTCCTTGGCAACGCTGCTGATCCCGCCCAAAGTGTGGGCAGAAAGCTTGGCTTTCTTTGCCGCCACCTGGGACGAGGATTGGATCGAGGACGAGACTGAAGTCCTGGCTGAAGCGCTGTTCGCGCACATTCACGGCGTGATATTTTCGAGTGACGAACCGGAACGCCGTGCAGAGTTGATCCATGAAGCGCTATCGACCGACTGGGGTACGACGGCTTTTGCTGTGCTTTTCTCGACAGCCGCCGGGGAAATCATCGAGATCGCCCATGATATCCACAACCTTGGCGTGCATCGGAGCAGCCATACGACTTCTGATCACGACGTCATCCCGCTCGCATTGGAAATTGCACGCACTGATGAAGAAGCCTGGGATCGGGTGTTGTTTGAAATCTTCCCTGACTGGGTGCCCGGCGAAAATCAGTTGGTGATTAAAGCGGATGAAGAGGATAGCGATCAGGATGAGAATGAAGATGAAGATCGGGAACATGAATTCGCGATAGGCCGAACGACCAAAGAGCTGTTGCTGCGCCTGCGCAAGCAAGTGCCAAGCAAATCGACCAGCCCGGCAATGATCGGCGGCCACCCAAGTCTGGGTGAGGATATTTTTACCTAGGCCGCAAGTTCATTGTCCAGACACTCTCCATGCCAATCACCAGCTTCGCCGCCCGCCCACCCCAATTAGTCCAAGCGCTGGAGGCGCTTGTGCTGCGTGCGGACCATCAGGATACCGCCCGCGCGCTTTTCCGGGAACTCAGCGGAATCACGGTGCTGGTCGCCAGGAAATTCACGAATGACAGAACCGCAGATGGCATGCTCGAAGCGTTCCACCTGACGATCGGATGCATCTCGCTGGGAATCAGCCAAGCCGGCATCGCAGAGAGCAATGAATCCAAGCTTTCCTTCCTGCTTCAACACGGCGCCGAATACGTGTTCCAGATGGGATTTCGGCATCTCAAGGAGTTATCCAGCCTGCCCTATGCGGCCTTCGTTTCTGATTTTGACAACGATCCATTCGTTCAACAGCGCAACCTGAAGGCGATATTTTTGGAGATATGCCGCGCCGATCCCGCCTCGGTATGGACAGGGGATGAAGTCTATAAAAATGAATTATCGGATCGGAAGCGCAATCAGAAAATCATCGATTGTGCCAAATGGCTACGCAAGAATAATTCCGATGGCCCCGTAACAGATTCCGAGCTCGATGCGAATGCGGTTATTGCTATTGCCGTAATCTTTGCCATAGCGGGCGATGGCCGGATCGTCGCACGAACCAGGCAAAGGGAAATTGAATGCCTGATCGAACGCACCCGCGAAACGCGGCCCGATATCGAGGCAAGCTGGAACAATTTCCTGAAAAAAACCCCGCCTGAATTTCAACCCATTCTGCGAGAGCGCATGGAAGAACTCAGGGGCACCATCGTCCGGAAGATATTTTCCAGAACCAGAATCAAAACCGTGCTCACTGAGTTGCAGGACTTTTATGCGGGCAATGAGCAGGACATTGAGTATCCCTGAATCAAGGCGTTGGAGTCCGCTTAATGGAGTCTGTTGGCATTGCGGGATACCCCCGCTATAACGCTGCGCCCCGGGCAAGACTGGCGCTGTTTTTTAGGCGGTCATCAGGTCATTGCGTATGCGGTCAAGAGTGGTTCGAAAAAATCAGTACCAAACTGTCCAGTAATCTACCGCATAAAGATGAAACTTCCAGGTTCACCCGTGAATCTGGTTTAGCTGTCTGGCGATAATGTCGTGATTGAGCCAGATCACCGGGGCCGCAGGTTGGGAGGCTTCGATGAACATCAACGGACCTGTTCCCTCCAACACCAGTGCGCTGAGGATATCCGTGACCAGCACCTTGCGGTCCCTGTGCATCTGGGTGATCTCTTCCGATGTACCTATCATCAGATCGGCCAATTCTGCGGAGTTGTCCATCGGCCATGCGGCGAAGTTGCGGTAGGCCTGCATCACACTGCTGTCATTATAGGCATCGATCTTTTGCATTAACGCCTCCAGTGTCTGACCTTCCAGCAGGGTGTCGCGGCAGGCCCGCCACTGCGCCTCGGCCCAGTCGCCACCGCCTTCTTTCTTCAGGGCCTTCAGCAACGGAAACAGCGAAAGTTCGACACCAACGAAGATGTCCGAGGAGTTGGTGCGTATCTCCGGGCAATTGAACACCGCGGCCTTGATGCCCTGTGACCAAGCGGCTTCGGCGTGGCGCTCAAGGCGCATCTTGGCGTTGCCCTGCGTGTAGTTGGTATAGGTCTGCCACTGGTATTTGCCGCCAATGAGTATCTCGGTGCCGTGGTAACCATAGGCAGTGTAACGTGCCTGCCCGCCGGTCTTTTCCAGCCGTGCACGGATCCCCGCACTGCCTTCGATCAGGTGCTGGAAGGTGTTGGCGGTAACTTCGTCGAAATTCATCAGGCACAGCTTGCCGAGATCACTGTCGAGCAACGCGCGCGATGACATGAATCGCTCACCGCGCCCCTTGTAGATACGATTGGCAATGGCCAGGAATACTTTTACCTTGGGGATGCCGCCCGCCATGGTGTGGGCGAAAAATACGTTGCTGCCGTCCGCGATCATGCCGTCCAGCTGTGCCATCACTTTTGCGACGGAATCCTTAAAGCGTCCTACGCCGACTGCACGGCATTTCTCAATGTGCGGCCAGTCGAGTTTGTCTTCCTGCCAACTCTTGAGCGTCATATTGCCCAGCAGATCGGTCGGGGTGGGCTCGCCTGCGGGCGCGTCCAGATCGAAACCGGCCATCAGCGGCACGTTGATGATGCGCCCGCCCAAATTAGCCTCGGCGGTGGATAACTCCTCATCCGTCAGCGCGCGCAGAGCGTTGTTCTCGTCGCGGCGTCCGACGGTGATGCCGATAATCGTCATGCCCGCCTTGCGTGCTTCATTCACCAAACCATTCGCGTAGCCCCGTCCAAACAGTTCGCCGAACAGCACAAAGGTGTCACCCTGGCGGAAGATGTTATGTTGCGGAATCTCTCTCAACGAAACTGGTGTGGTCATAATAAGTGCTCTCCGATTATTTATGCTGGTTGCAAATGCCTATTGGTTCATGGCCATGTTAAAGAAAAACGGCCAACTATCCCACCCACTTGCGCGCATTCTGGAACAGATGCAGCCATGCACCGTTTTCCAGCCAACCCGATGGATGCCAGGAATTCTGCACGGCACGGAACACCCGCTCTGGGTGCGGCATCATGATGCTGAAGCGCCCGTCCGGCGTGGTGAGTCCGGTGATACCTTGCGGTGAGCCGTTGGGGTTGAGTGGATAGGTGGTAGTCGGCTTGCCGGAGTGATCGACATAGCGCAGCGTGACCAGCGGTTGTGCGGCGTGCAGGCGCTGGGTGTTGCCGAAATCAGCATAGCCCTCGCCGTGTGCGACGACGATAGGCATGCGACTGCCGGCCATACCGTCGAACAGGATGGAGGGTGATGGCTGCACTTCCACCATGACGAAGCGCGCCTCGAACTGTTCCGATTGGTTGCGCGCGAAGTGCGCCCAGTGTTCCGCGCCGGGAATGATCTCGTGCAAGTTGCTCATCATCTGGCAGCCGTTGCATACGCCGAGGGAAAAAGTGTCATTGCGCTGAAAGAAGGCTTCGAACTCGTCGCGCGCTCTGGGATTGAACAGGATGGATTTCGCCCAGCCCTCACCCGCTCCCAGCACGTCGCCGTAGGAGAATCCACCGCAGGCGGCCATCCCTTTGAAATCTTGCAGCTTCACCCGGCCGCTGATGATGTCGCTCATGTGGACATCGACGGCGGCAAATCCGGCACGATCGAAGGCGGCGGCCATTTCGATTTGACCATTGACACCCTGCTCGCGCAGGATGGCGATCGGAGGGCGCGACTTCAGCAAGGCAGGCGCGATACTCTCGTTGAGATCGTAAGTAAGCATGGCATGCAAGCCGGCATCCTTTGCCTCGAGGGTGCGGTCGAATTCCTGTTGCGCGCAGTGCGGGTTGTCACGCAGTTTTTGCATTTGATACGTTGTCTCGGACCAAGTGCGACGCAGCGTAATGGCGTTCTCGCTGAACAGCGTGGTCTTGCCGCGCACGATATTGATGGTGCCGCCGGTATTGAGGCGCGCCACTTCGTGCACGCTGCTCAATCCCGCCTCGTCGCACAATACAAAGATGTCGGCCAGATCAGCTCGGCGCACTTGCACCAGCGCGCCGAGTTCTTCATTGAACAGGATGCCGGAATCGTCACCTTTCAGTTCATCAAGACAGATGTCGAGGCCGATATGCGAAGCAAAGCTCATCTCGGCGAGTGCAGTGAACATACCGCCGTCGGAGCGGTCGTGATAGGCCAGCAGCCTGTTTTCGCGGTTGAAGCGTTGAATGAGAGAGAAGAAGGTTTTGAGCTTGTTGGCATCGTCCACGTCCGGCGCCACATCGCCCACTTGTTTGTACACCTGAGCCAGCGCCGAGCCGCCCATGCGGTTCTTGCCGCAGCCCAGGTCGAACAGCAGCACCACGGTGTCGGTGTCAGCCACGAGCTGCGGAGTGAGTGTCTTGCGTGCATCACTGCACGGGGCAAATGAAGTGACGATGAGCGACAACGGCGCGGTGACGGCTTTGTTCTGCCCGCCTTCCTTCCATGCGGTCTTCATCGACATCGAATCCTTGCCCACTGGAATACTGATGCCGAGCTGCGGGCATAATTCCAAGCCCACGGCCTTGACCGTGTCGAACAGCGCTGCATCTTCGCCGTGGTGTCCCGCAGCCGCCATCCAGTTGGCGGAGAGTTTGATATCGCCGATCTTGTCAATTTGCGCGGCAGCGATGTTGGTGATGGCCTCGCCAATTGCCATACGCCCGGATGCGGGTGCATTGATGACGGCAATGGGAGTGCGTTCGCCGAGGGCGAAGGCTTCGCCCAGACAGGTGTTGTAACCCATCAGGTGACAGCCACATCGGCTACCGGCACTTGCCACGGGCCGACCATCTGGTCGCGCGCGGTCATGCCGCCCACAGTACGGTCGCCGATGGCAATGAGAAAGGTCTTGTCCGCCACGGAGGGCAGGCGCAGCACTCGCTCGACTGCGTCCTTCAATACGATCTTGCCGGTGTCGAACGGGGCTTGCTTCACCTGCTCGCGTTGCACGTTGCGTGTCATCCTGGGCGGCTTGCCAAGCAATACAGACAGCGGCATATCCACTGCGTTGTTGTCGAACTCGGTGTCATGCACGATGAGCCGATCTTCGCTGATCGCTTTGCCCAGCACGGCGAACGGGCAACGCTCGCGCTCGCACATCGCCTGGAATTCCGCGAGTCGCTCCGGCGGGATCGCCAGCACGTAACGCTCCTGCGCCTCGTTGCTCCATATCTGCATCGGTGTCATGCCGCGCTCTTCGCTTGGCACACTACGCAGCTCAAAACGCGCGCCCTTGCCACCGCCATGCACCAGTTCCGGCAAGGCATTGGAGATTCCGCCAGCGCCGACGTCGTGGATGGAGAGGATGGGATTGTTATCGCCCAGCTGCCAGCAACGGTCGATGACTTCCTGCGCACGGCGCTGCATCTCGGGGTTGCCGCGTTGCACCGAATCGAAGTCGAGATTCTCGGCATTGGCACCGGTATCCATGCTGGAGGCCGCACCGCCACCCAGGCCGATCAGCATGCCGGGACCGCCCAACTGAATGAGCAATGCGCCTTCCGGCAGGTCGTGCTTGTGGGTGTGGGCGGCGGCGATACTGCCAACGCCTCCCGCCAGCATGATGGGTTTGTGGTAGCCGCGCACCTCACCGTTGACACTTTCCTCGAAGGTGCGGAAATAGCCGGTCAGATTGGGGCGGCCGAATTCGTTGTTGAATGCGGCGCTGCCGATGGGACCGTCGAGCATGATTTCCAGGGCAGACACGATACGGCCCGGCTTGCCGACAGCATCGGTTTCCCACGGCTGTTCAAAGCCGGGAATATGCAGGTTGGAAACCGAGAATCCGGCCAGACCGGCTTTGGGTTTGGAACCGATGCCGGTCGCACCCTCGTCGCGAATCTCGCCACCGGAGCCGGTAGCCGCACCGGCAAACGGCGCAATGGCGGTCGGGTGATTGTGTGTCTCCACCTTCATCAGGGTGTGGGTGAGTTCATGGCTGAATGCATAAGTGCCACCAGCGCGCGGATAGAAACGTTCGATCTCTGCCCCTTCGATGACCGAGGAGTTATCGGAATACGCGACCACCGTGCCTTGCGGGTGCAGCTTGTGCGTGTTGCGGATCATGCCAAACAGCGAGATCGCCTGCTGTTCGTCGTCGATAACCCAGTCGGCATTGAATATCTTGTGGCGGCAATGTTCGGAGTTGGCCTGTGCGAACATCATCAGCTCGACATCGGTTGGGTTGCGCCTAAACCGGGTGAAGTTTTCCACCAGATAATCGATCTCGTCAGCGGAGAGTGCCAGGCCCAATTCGCGGTTGGCGACTTCCAGTGCGTCGTTGCCGCCGTTGAGAATGTCGACCATCGACAGCGGCTGTGGCGCGCCGTGTTTGAATAGTTTTTCTTCAATGCCGGCACTGTCAAATACAGCCGATTCGGTCATACGATCATGCAGCAAAGGCAATACCGCTTTGTTCTGTGCTTCCGTCAGCGCTTTGCCGTTCGTGCTCTTGAGGTAATACAGTACACCACGCTCGATGCGCTTCACTTGCGGCAGCGCACAGTGAAGGGCGATGTCGGTAGCCTTGGATGACCACGGCGAGATCGTGCCCAGACGCGGCACGACCAGCAGTGGCTGCATCGAACCTTCGAGCTTTGGCGCACCGGCATGCTGATCCAGACCCAGCAAACGATCCAGAAGTTCGACTTCATTTACACCTAATGCAGACGACAGTTCTGTGAAGTAGATGTGGCGTGTCGCCTCGACGGTGATGCCGGCTTTTGTCGCGTCAAGCTCGGCACGCAGCTTGTCCAGACGAAAGACAGAAAGCGCAGATTTACCAATCGAAGTGTGGAACATGGTATGTATGGAAGGCGTTGGCGACAGGTTGCAATTATAATGCAGACGCACTCATAAACTCCGGGAAACAGTATGAAACCCACACTCATTACCCAAAAACAAGTTGCCACCTTCCTGCAACCCCGCCCCATAGATGGCCACAAGGGCTTGTTCGGCACGGTCACCGTCATCGGCGGCGCCAACGGCATGGTCGGTGCGGCGCTGCTGGCCGGGCGTGCGGCGCTGAAAATGGGCGCCGGTTGTGTGCGGATCGGCCTGCTGGCAGATAACGCGCCGGCGGTTGATGTCCATGTGCCGGAGTTGATGTTGCACAGCGCCGGCGCAGCATTGCAGTCGGACAAGCCCGGTGTACTGGTCGTCGGTTGCGGTCTGGGACAAAGTTCCATTGCGCAAAAGCGCCTCTACGACGTATTGTTGCTCGATGCGCAACTGGTGCTGGACGCCGATGCACTCAACCTCATCGCGCTACGCCCCGATCTGCGTGGCATGCTGCACACCCGCAAATACCCTGCCGTGTTCACCCCACACCCCGGCGAAGCCGCACGCCTGCTGCGTTGCAGTACAGACGAGATTCAGCATGACCGGGCACGAGCCGCATTGAGTCTGGCCCAAAAACTGGGGGGGAGCGTGGTGCTGAAAGGCGCGGGCAGTCTATGCGCCACCCGCGACGGCAAGCTGCATCTGAACCAGAGTGGCAATCCCGGCATGAGCGCCGCCGGCATGGGCGATGTGCTGGCCGGCATGATCGGCGCCTTCATCGCGCAGGGCATCGCGCCCGATGATGCACTACTGCTTGCGGTCCACCTGCACGGGGCGGCAGGCGACCAACTGGCGCAGCAACAGGCCACACTCGGCATGCGCGCGACCGAAGTGACCGAATGGGCGCGCTGGTTGCTGAACCAGATTGCACCGCACTGAATACCCGATGCCTGACTTCCTATACCGCTATCTGATCGTCATCGTCGCCTGCCTTGCATTGTTGGTCGGTTTGCAGATCCCCAACTTTGTCGACCAGTACGAGAAGCGGGTCGATGCGCATCTGCGCGAGGTAAGCATCAACCTGAAACCGTTCCAGGCCATCGCCGACAAGTATTTCGCGGGCGACCTGGGCAAGCTGATCAACCTGCATCGCAACAGCGGCGAGAAACCGTTTCAGGAGGAAGGCGCGGCCATCGAGCAGATGGTGCAACGCAAGTTGCGCTTCGAGGCCGACCTGGCCGCGCTGCAAACCAGCTTGCCGCTGAAGGCGTTCCGTGTGCTGTTCCTCGGCGACCGCGAGATGATCGACGAAGCGCTGGGACAATACAGTTACACCGTACCACTGAATCAGGATGCACTGCTGTTCGGTGCAACCTTCGCTCTCACCCTCCTGCTCCTGCTCGAGCTTTTGCTCGCGCTGGCTCGCCGCATCAGTAAAAAATCGCCGGCCACCCATCCCAAGACACAATGAGTTTTTCCATCGACATCAGCGAAGAGGCGGGTGTCCGCTATCTGCATTTCGGCTCACGCTGGATCCAGGGTGCGATGCGCATCGCGCGCCCGTGGAATCTGGAGCTTGATTACACCAAGGAGATGATGGCGCCGCTGTTGTTGCGCGATGAGCGGCACTTTCCGCGCAAAGTGCTACTGGTCGGCCTCGGTGCCGCCTCGCTGACCAAGTTCATCTATCGCAATTTGCCACTGACTCATCTCACCATCATCGAGATCGAGCCGCGCGTGGTGGTTGCGGCAAAGCAGTATTTCAAACTGCCGGAAGACGACAAGCGCATCCACATGGTGATCAAAGATGGCATGCAATACGTGCTGGAGACCAACAAGAAATTCGACCTGATCCTGGTCGACGGCTTCAACGAACGTGCCCACCCGGGCGAACTGAACACCCTGCCGTTCTATCAGGCGTGCCGCACCCGCTTGACCGAACAGGGCATCATGGCGGTCAATCTGATCGGTTTGGCGCGTGGGGTAAAAGGCGGCTTTGAGTTTATCGAGACCGCATTTGACGGACGTGCCATGATGTTTCCCTCCTGCGACAGTGGCAATGTCATCGCCTTTGCCACCGCCGGTGACGCCATCGAGATGGCGCTGGATGACATGCGCGAGCGTGCCACGGAATTGAAGGAAAACAGCGGGCTCAATCTGCTGCCAACCATAACCCGCCTCGAACAATCCGCCACTTGTCCTGGCGGCAAACTCAAGCTGTAACACGGATGTAAACTGGGCGTCAGGCAAATCTCTGTATAATTATCACACCCCTCGAACGGGGCTGAATTAAGCAGCCGCCCCAAGCATCGAGCAACTTATTCTTAAAGTTTTTAAGGAGACAATATGGCAACGACCAAGAAAGCAGCAAGTACGAGCAAGGCAAACACAAAAGCAAGCACCACCAAAACAACAACCGTGGCCAAGAAAACCGCCCCGGCCGCAAAGCCCAAGACAGTTGCCAAAGCCGCAACCCCAAAAGTACCCGCGGCCAAAGTCGGCACCGCCACCAGAAAACCAGCCACGGCCAGCGCCAAGTCTGCCGCACCCTCGGCCGAACAACGCTACCACATGGTGCAGGATGCTGCTTACTACCTGGCCGAGAAGAACGGGTTCAAGGGTGGTGCGATAGATTACTGGGTTGCCGCCGAAGCAGAGATCACAATTTTTCTGTCCGGGAAATAACAACAGTGCAACGGCTGACCTGTTTCAGGTCAGCCCGCTTTCCACTTCGTATCGAACAAAAGGCAGTTTGATGTTCTCGCCGCGCAACATGCCAAGAAAGTTTTCTGCTTGTGCCGTATCGAGCACAAATTCCACCTGAATCGGCAGTTCGCCCCCCAGCTCGAAAAATGTTTCTTCGTGCAGATGACCGTGCCGGCCAAATCCGGCGACTGCACGAAACACCGAACCACCCCGAACCCCCTGCGCTCTGGCTTGTTCCAGTAACCACTCGTACAGCAACTTGCCTTGGTGGCGATGTTTCTCGGTCAGGTAGAACTTGAGATTGATGCTTTGCATGTCAGCCTCCGCTTTGTAACCATTTGAACGTTTGCATCCCCAGCACCGTCATCAGCAGCGAACCGCCCAGATGTGCCACGATGATGCCCATCCCCCAGGCATATTGCCCGCGCAGCAACAAGGTGGCCGTCTCGGCAGAAAATGTGGAGAAAGTGGTGAGTCCACCGAGAAAACCGGTGATGATAAACAAGCGCCATTCAGGGGCGATGCCCGGATGCTGCATGAAGAAAGCAATAGCCAGTCCGATGCAATAACCGCCGATCAGATTGGCAACGAGGGTGCCCACGGGCAATTCGGGCAGCGCCGGATTGAGCCACAGACCCAACCCCCAGCGCAGCCATGCGCCACAAGCCGCCCCAATCCCGATTGCCAGTAAAGCATAAGCCGTCATGGTTGTTTCAACGCGTAATCAGGCAGTACCGCCCACCGTCAATCCATCAATGCGCATCGTCGGCTGGCCTACACCGACCGGCACGCTCTGCCCTTCCTTGCCACAGGTGCCAACGCCGGGATCGAGCGCCATGTCGTTGCCTATCATGGACACGCGCGTCAGCGCCTCGGGGCCGTTGCCGATGAGAGTCGCACCCTTGACAGGGTAGGTGATCTTGCCGTCTTCGATCATGTAGGCTTCGGTGGTGGAGAACACAAATTTACCGCTGGTGATATCGACCTGACCGCCGCCAAAATTGGCGGCATACAGACCGTGCTTGACCGAGGCGATAATCTCTTCCGGTGTCTTGTCGCCGTTCAGCATCATGGTGTTGGTCATGCGCGGGATCGACAAATAA
>JBAZFV010000019.1:0-29198 GCA_041653255.1 Sideroxydans sp.
GTGGTGCTGTACAAGGCCAAGGCGCACGGCAAAAATCAGGTAATGACCGCCGACAGCGAGGAAGATCGCAGCATGATGTCGGTGTTCAAGCAGGGGGATTTTCTGCGTGCCGCACTGCGTGAAGACCGGATCGAGGCGCATCTGCAGCCCATCGTATACCCGGAGGATGGCAGCGTGCAGGCGTTCGAAGTGCTGATCCGCATCCGCGACGGCGAAGTGGTCGTGCCGGCAGGCGAGTTCATTGAAGTGGCCGAGCCGCTGGGTATGGCGCAGGAGCTGGATCGTGAAGTGTTCCGCAAGGGGCTGGCTCACTATGCCAAGGCCAGTCGGAACTACCCGCAGGCATGTTTCTTCTTCAACCTGTTTCCACGCAGTTTCAACGATACTGCGTGGATGCGCGGCATTCCCGAAATGGTGCGTGCCGCTGGTGTGCCGTGCGATCGTATCGTGCTCGAACTCACCGAGCGCGAGGCTTTGCCGAATATGACCCAGGTGCGTGCAGTGATTGAGGAATTGCGCGGCACCGGCATCCGTATCGCACTGGATGATTTCGGCAGCGGCTTCTCCTCTTTTCTATGGCTCAAGTTCCTGCCGGTCGACTTCGTCAAGATCGAAGGCAGTTTCGTGCAACAGATTGTCAACGACCCGTATGATCGCATCATGGTCGAACACATCAACGCTATGGCGCATGAATTCGGTATCAAGACCGTTGCCGAATTTGTGGAAGACGAAGCGACTGCCAGGATGCTGGTCGAGATCGGTGTGGACTACGCACAGGGTTACCATTTCGGACGACCGGCCTTGCCGGAATAAAGGGTTCGGCATGGCTTATAATGCGTGTCCCATGCCGATGATTCCGTTTGATGCGCCACAACCGTTCTAATTTCGCTCCGCCACTCGGCCCGGGCGACTGGAAAGCTATACGCAGTCTTGTTCCCTACCTGCTCGAATTCAAGTGGCGGGTGACGGCCGTTGTGCTGCTACTGATCGCTTCCAAACTCGCCAATGTCAGCGTGCCATTGCTGCTGAAAGAGATCGTCGATGCGATGAACCAACCGCAGGCACTGCTGGCGGTGCCGGTGATGATCATTCTTGCTTACGGTCTTCTGCGTTTATTGAGCAGCGCTTTTGGTGAGCTGCGTGATGCGTTGTTTGCCAAGGTCACGCAGCGTGCCATTCGCCGTGTCGCCCTGCAGGTGTTCGAGCATTTGCACAGTTTGAGCCTGCGTTTTCATCTGGACCGCCAGACAGGCGGTGTGTCACGCGACATTGAGCGCGGCACGCGTGGCATCAGTTTCCTGCTCACTTTCATGCTGTTCAACATACTGCCCACGCTGCTCGAGATATTTATGGTGGCAGCTGTTCTGTTCGTCAAATACGACCCGTGGTTCGCCATCATCACTTTTGTTACGTTGGCGATTTACGTCGCCTTCACACTGGTCGTCACCGAATGGCGCATGGTGTTTCGGCGCACCATGAACGAAATGGATTCCAGGGCAAACACGCGCGCGATCGACAGTTTGATCAATTACGAAACGGTTAAGTATTTTGGCAATGAATCCTACGAGGTGGCGCGCTACGACGAGCAGATGCGGCAGTGGGAAATATCCGCAGTGCGCAACCAGACTTCGCTGGCGACGCTGAATGCCGGGCAGAGCGTGATCATCGCCATAGGCGTGACTCTGCTCATGCTACTGGCGGCGGATGAGGTGGTGCAGGGCAAGATGACCGTTGGCGATCTGGTGCTGGTCAATGTGTTCATGTTGCAGCTTTACATGCCGCTGCATTTCCTCGGCTTCGTCTATCGCGAGATCAAGAACGCGCTGGCGGATATTGAGCGCATGTTCAAACTGTTGAACGAAAACCGCGAGGTGGAAGACGCGCCGAATGCGACACCTTTGCGCGTCGGGCCGGCCGCCGTGCAGCCACGAGACGGTGGGGCGGAGCCCTCTGGTGCGGGAGTGGTTGCGACGCACCGCCTCCCGCAAACGGCTGGCTACGCCAGTAACGTGTTGGCGGTGCGCTTCGAGCACGTAAGTTTCTCCTACGATCCGATGCGGCAGATTCTGCACGACGTGAGTTTTGAAATCCCTGCGGGACACACGGTGGCGGTAGTGGGCGCGAGCGGGGCGGGCAAGTCCACATTGTCGCGGTTGCTGTTTCGTTTTTACGATGTCGATGGCGGCGCGATCCTGATTGACGGGCAGGACATCCGCCAGGTCACACAGCAAAGCTTGCGTGCCACCATCGGCATCGTGCCGCAGGATACCGTGCTGTTCAACGACACCATCTTCTACAACATCGCCTATGGCCGTCCCGATGCCTCGCGCGAGGATGTCTTGCGCGCCGCGCAATCCGCACACTTGCACCACTTCATCGCGTCTCTGCCGCAGGGTTACGACAGCATGGTGGGCGAGCGCGGATTGAAGCTGTCCGGCGGGGAAAAGCAGCGTGTCGCCATCGCGCGCGCCATTCTCAAGAATCCGGCGCTGCTGATCTTTGACGAAGCGACTTCGGCGCTGGACTCGAAATCGGAAAAAGCCATCCAGGATGAATTGCATAGCATCGCACGCAACCGCACCACGCTGGTCATCGCCCACCGCCTGTCCACCGTGGTTGATGCCGAGCAAATTTTGGTAATGGAGCAAGGGCGCATCATTGAGCGCGGCAGCCACCACGAATTGCTTGGTATAAATGGTGCCTATGCACAGATGTGGGCTTTACAGCAGCAAGGCGAGGCGCAGCAAGGATGAGTGGCGGGAGATGGCAGATAAACGGTTGGGGCGTTATTTCGTTTGTATTTGCCCGCACCTTTCGATTATTTACGTTAAAACCACTCCTTGGGTGGTTCCGGTACGGGTTTTGTGGGCTTTATACAACATGCAACGGTTGCCATATTCCAATATTCCGTTATCCTCCGCCCCGTTTGATTCCGAACAACAAGGAAAAATTAAAGATGCGGCAGGGATTGCTCACGATATTGCTGGCTTTGTTGGCGTGCACCGCCCAGGCGTCCGACGCTTCGTTTTCCTATGGCAAACTCCCCAGGCTCGGTTCGGCCATCGCACTGATCTATGACGAGCAAACCCAGCAGCCGCTGTATCGCAAGAATGAAAACGAAGTTGTACCCATTGCCTCAATCACCAAACTGATGACTGCCATGGTGATCCTTGATGCACGTTTGCCGCTGGACGAACCGATCACCATCACACGCGAGGATCGCGACCGCCTCAAAGGAACCAAGTCGCGTCTGCGTGACGGCATGACTTTGAGCCGGGGTGATCTGTTGGCGCTGGCACTGATGGCTTCGGAGAATCGGGCAGCATCGGCACTGGCGCGGACTTTCCCGGGAGGAACGCCGGTGATGGTGGCGCTGATGAATGCCAAGGCGCGCGAGCTGGGTATGGATAATTCCAGTTTCGCCGGCCCGGTGGGTTTGCAAAGCGAGAATGTTTCGACTGCACGCGACTTGGTCAAAATGGTGCAAGCCGCGGAGTCCTATCCAGAAATCAAGCGTGCCACCACCCAATCGGCCCACACGGTGCAGGTTGGCGCGCGGCAGACTCTGCGTTTCGGCAATACCAACCCACTGGTGCGCAGCAAGGCGTGGGACATTGACCTGAGCAAGACCGGTTATATCAGCGAGGCCGGGCGCTGTCTGGTGATGAAAGTGAGATTGTCCGACCGCCCAACGGTCATTGTGCTACTCGATTCTTGGGGCAAAAACACCCGTGTCGGTGATGCCAATCGCATCAAACACTGGGCAGAAGGTGGTGCGCGGCGCGTCTCGCTTCGCAGCGACATGAGATAGAGACTGCGGGCCGGACTGTTCGATCGACTGAAGCTCCAACAACACACGTTCAAAACCCAACCCGCAATAACAATAAGGGGGCGTCCGCCCCCGTTTCATTTGCGCGGCGGGCGCATGGCAATAATCACCGCTGCGACCAGCACAATCAGAATAAGTAATTCAATGAACATTTATGTGCTCCTGTGGGTGCCTGTAACGGCAATTCTACGTTGAGTTGCATCCGGCCGCCTTGCTGTCTGCGGTACAATTCAGCGCCGCCATTCCGCGCGGCCAATACACCACACGGAGAATTCGGATGAACCGCATAGTCCTGTTGCTGACCTTCCTGCTCATGCCCTTGTCGGCATACGCATCCGGTAACGGCACGCGCCTGGATCTGACCGGGCAGTGGGTGGGGGTTGTCGCGTTGCTGTTGTTCTTCGTCGCCTACCTCGCGGTGATGGCGGAAGAGTTCACCCATCTGCGCAAATCAAAGCCAGTGATGCTGGCGGCTGGCATCATCTGGGGACTGATCGCGTGGTACTACCAGTCACACGATATTCAGCATGTGGTCGAGGCGGCGTTGCGCCATAACCTGGAGGAATATGCCGAACTGATGCTGTTCCTGATCGTGGCGATGACCTACATCAACGCGCTGGACGAACGCAATGTGTTTGAGGCGCTGCGTTCCTGGTTGATCCGCAAGGCCTTCAGCTACCGTGCGTTGTTCTGGGTCACCGGGGTGATCGCCTTCTTCCTGTCGGGCATCGCGGATAATCTGACCACCGCCTTGCTGATGGGTGCGGTGGTGATGGCGGTGGGAAAAGACAATCCGAACTTTGTGGTGCTGGCGCTGATCAATGTGGTGGTTGCGGCCAATGCGGGCGGCGCATTCTCGCCGTTCGGTGACATCACCACGCTGATGGTGTGGCAGAAGAACATTGTGGCCAGCAACGGACCGATTGGATTCTGGACATTTTTCCATCTGCTCCTGCCATCGCTGGTCAATTGGATGATTCCGGCTATCATCATGCATCTGTTCCTGCCCAATACCAAGCCGGAAGGCGGTGGCAAGATGGTGGATATGAAACGCGGCGCGCTGGTCATTGCCGGCCTGTTCCTGTGCACCATCGCGCTGGCAGTGAGCTTCCACAGCGTACTTCAGTTGCCGCCGGTGATCGGTATGCTCACCGGTATGGCGCTGCTCAAGTTCTATGCCTTCTATCTTCGTATGACCACCAGCGGCCGCGCACAAAAGGAGGTTAGCGAGATCGGCAGTCCGGCGGCATTCGATATCTATCGTGAAGTGGCGCGTAGCGAATGGGATACGCTGTTCTTCTTCTACGGTGTGGTGATGTGTGTTGGCGGCCTCGGTTTCATCGGCTACCTTGGCATGGTCTCTGCCGTAATCTACGGCGATTGGGGTCCGACCAATGCCAACATTGCGATCGGCGTGATCTCCGCCATCGTGGATAACATTCCGGTCATGTTTGCGGTGCTGACCATGCAACCGGACATGTCTATCGGCCAGTGGCTGCTGGTCACGCTGACCGCGGGTGTCGGCGGCTCATTGTTGTCCATCGGTTCGGCGGCGGGCGTGGCGCTGATGGGGCAGGCACGTGGTGTCTATACCTTCTTCGCCCATCTCAAATGGACGCCGGTTATTGCTCTGGGCTACGCTGGCAGCATCGCCACTCACCTTGCCTTCAATCACGCCCTGTTTTAATGTCAGCAGAGTGTCCCCGATTACAATGGTTGACGGCATGGCGAGGATGCCAGCTGGTGCTGGTGCTGCTTATCTTCAGTGCACAACCGCTGTATGCACAAAGTGGCAGTATTCCCCCCGTGATCCTGAACGCACCGGAGGAAGTGCGTGAAATACTGAAGACGCATTTTGTGCTGCCAGACAAACTGCTGCTGAACGAGAATGAGCGTGCCACTTTCCTGCGTCGTGCACAGCGCGAGATACCGGAACTGCTGGCGACCGAAGGTTTCTTCTCTGCCTCCGTCAAGCTGCGCCGGATAAGAAGTCCCGGGGTGCTTGATCTTGATGTGATTACGGGACAACGCACGCGGGTGGCTGCAATTGAAATCGAATTGCACGGCGATTTACAGCACGATGCACGGCGCGTACAGGCGATGCGCCAAAGCTGGCTGCTGCCGGTCGGCAATACTTTCAGATCCGCAGGTTGGGACAACGCCAAAAGTGAGTTGCTGGCAACGGTCGCACGCACAGATTTTGCAACGGCACGGCTCGTCACCAGCGAGGCGGAGGTGGATGTTGCGGCAGCCAGTGCGCGCCTGCGCGTGGTGATCGAGTCCGGTCCGCGCTATGTGTTTGGCGAGTTGAAAGTGAATGGATTGGAGCGTTACGAACCGTTGCTAATCGAGCGCCAGAGCACATTTAAGTCAGGGATGCCATACCGGCGCAGCCAGCTTTTGGATTTTCAGGCGAAGTTGCAAAAATTACCGCAATTCAGTTCCATCATCGTGCAACTGGATACTGCAGCGGCACAGAAGAACGCGGACGGAAGCCTGCGTGCGCCGGTCAACGTGCAAGTAGTTGAGGCGCAATCGCGCAAACTATCTTTCGGTGTCGGCTACAGTACCAACCATGGCGTACGCAACGAAATCAATTACCAGAGTTACAACTTCCTTAATCAGGCATGGGTCTTGCAAGGCCAGACCACGGCCGAACAAAATCGCCAGGCACTGACTCTGGCGCTGGATACGCCACCCAATCCCCTGGGTTATTGGCTGTCATGGCGGACCGGGGTGGAAAAGACCGATATTCAGGGACTACAGACGCGGCGCGATAAATTCGGCGTCACACGCAGTCGCATCCAGTTCAATATCGAAACCGGTATTGGCCTCAACTGGCAGCAGGAGCGGCGCACCCCGCTGGGCGGTATCCGTGAAACTGATGAGGCACTGGTGCTTGACTGGCACTGGTATCGGCGCGTGGTGGATGACCCGCTGGCACCGATGGATGGGGCGGTGACCGAATTGAGAGTGGGAGGTGCGAGCCAGACCGTTTTGTCTGACCAGAACTTTGTGCGCAGTTACGGCCGCCACCAGTCGTGGATTCCGCTTGGTGTGCATGATGTACTGCTGCTGCGCGCCGAAGGCGGCTACACCGCTTCCACCAGTCGCCTCGGTATTCCGCAGGAATATCTGTTCCGCGTCGGCGGCACGCAGACCGTGCGTGGTTTCGCCTACCAAAGTCTTGGCTTTGAAGAAGGTGGGGCGATCGTTGGCGGGCGTGTGATGAGTACTTTGAGTACGGAATACACGCACTGGTTTGGCAATTGGGGCGCCGCAATGTTCGTCGACGCGGGCGGTGCGGCGGATAGTGCGCCTACCCTGAAGCTATCCACCGGTTACGGTCTTGGCGCGCGCTGGCGGAGTCCGGTCGGCCCGTTGGCACTGGATGTGGCGCGCGGCAAGGGCGAGCCCGCATCGCGCATCCATTTTGCGATTGCGGTGGCGTTCTGATGAGTATCGAATGGTCACGTGTGCGTTTTGATCTGCTGGCCGTGATGGCCAGTGGCGCAGTGCTGGCGAGTGGTGCGACCTGGTTGTTGGCCAGCAACAGCGGCCTGCGCTGGATGAGCGAGGTGGCACAGGCACAAAGTGGGGGTGCGCTGGAAATAAGCGGTGCGGACGGTGCGCTCATCAATACCTTCGGCATCCGGCGACTGGTGCTACGCGGTGATGGCTGGCGAATGGAGATGGCCGAAGTGCGTATGCACTGGCAACCGCTAAAATTATTGCAGGGCGAATTGAATGTATTGAATCTTTCGGGGCGCAAGATGGATGTGCTGACCTTGTCCGGCGATACACCCCCCGCGCTGCCCCCAACATTGCGTCTGCCGCTCGCTATCGAGGTGCAGCAGTTGCAGGTTGACACTCTGCGTTTGTTCAGTAGTGAGCAGGGTGCGCCCGATTTCACTGCCCATGCTCTGTACACCCGCTACCGTGCGGATAAACAAACGCACCAATTGCAGGATTTTCAGGCGCGTTTTGCTTCGGGCGAGGTGAGCGGTGATGCACACATCGCACAGGATGCGCCCTATCCGGTGCAGGCGAATCTTGCCTTGCACGGCACGTTGCCATTGGCAGGCAATCCTTTGGAGCTGAACGCACTGGCGGAATTGAGTGGCGACTTGAACCAGTTGGAGTTGAATTTGGCGGCAGCGGGTGCCGGTGCGCAGTTGAACGCGGTGCTGCAATTATTGCCGGTGGAGGCATCTCCATTGGCGCATGCCAGCATCGATTTTGCCAATATTGATATGCACTGGCTGGCGCAGGATGCGCCGATAACATCCTTGTCCGGCAAGATTGATTTGCGTGGCACAAAGCATGGCGTGCTGGAAGGGATGGCGCGATTATCCAATGCGCGCGCGGCAACCCTGGATCATGGTGGCGTACCGCTGACGGATGCCTATGCCCGCCTGTATTTATCGCAGAAAAAATTGCAACTGCATGAAGCTGAATTGCGCCTGCTGCACAACGGCTTGTTGCGGGGTGAAGCCGATTGGCAAGTGCAGCACCGGCAGGGTAGTGCGCGTTTGCGGGTAAACGCACTGGATCCGTCTGCCCTTGACAGTCGCGCACCGGTGCTGAATTTGCAGGGAGCAATCACGCTCTATGTGGACTCGGCCAGACAAAAAGCACAAGTGTCGCTGCACAATGAGGTATGGCAACTTGCAGTTGAAGTACTTAAACAGGGTGCACAAATCGACTTGAGCCAGCTGCGCATGGTACGGGGGAGCACCGTGCTCACCGGTGGCGGCCAACTGAATCTGGATAGACAACGTCAGTTTCACCTGGATACCCGCCTGCAACATCTCAATCTGGCAGAGTTTTCTTCCACACCGCCGACCGAGTTGAATGCCGGACTGGTGATTGACGGCGAGTTGTTGCCGCAACCCTCCGGTCTGCTCGATTTCGTATTCTTCGACAGTCATTTTGGCGGCTATGCCTTTGGCGGTGATGGTCGCTTGCGTGTGCTGTCCGGGCCGCGTGCGATGGGAGATATGAGTGCGCGCCTGGGTGACAACAAACTGGACTTGAGCATCGCCTATGGCACAGCGGACGATTATTTGCGCCTGTTACTCGATGCGCCGAATCTGGCGCAAATCGGCAATGGCCTGGCCGGACAACTCGCCGGGCAAATGGAATGGCGTGGCACACCGGACGAGCCGGTAGTGAGTTTCTCGCTCAATGGAGAGAAGCTTGGGCTGCCCTCCGGCATCAGCGTGGAAGAACTGGTTGCCGGCGGCGTGTTGAACGCGCAGACGATCAATCTTCATCTGGATGCCAGTGCAGCCAGTTCCGGTGCATTGACGCTGCCCCGGGTGCAATTTGATCTTGATGGCAGTGTGGCACAACACAAGCTGCACGCCCAAGCCAGTCTCACGCGCAACCAACAGGCGCTGGGTGACCTCAGCTTCGCCGCCAGCGGTGGCTGGGCGCGCACGGAACAAGCGTGGCACTGGCAGGGCGCGCTGGATGCACTGACTGCGCATGGTGTTTTACCCTTACAGTTGCAAGCTGCCGCACCATTGGCGGTGGCACCGGATGAAATCACCCTGGGTGCAGCACAACTCGCTATTGCCGGTGGACACATCGATCTGCAGCAAACCCGCTGGTCGCCGCAAGGCTGGTACAGTACGGGCAGCTTTGGCGGCATCGGTGTGCGTGCGGTCGAGTCATCGGCTGATCCGGTATTGATGCAGTCACTCGACACCCTTCGTTTTGGCGGTGGCTGGGATGTGAGCGCCGACCCGGATTGGCGCGGCAACATTGATCTGCACCGCGAGAGCGGTGACTGGATAGTCAATGCCGGGAGCAGCCAGCATCTTGGTTTGAGTGAGGTTCGTCTCGGTTTGCAGGCCGAAGCCGGCATGCTTGAGCTGCAATTGAACGCCAGTGGCGAACGCTTGGGCGAATTATCGGCTGAGGCGCGCATGCCTTACCGTACCGAGGATGGCATGCCCGTTATCACGCCGGAGGCGCCGCTGCACGGACAATTGAAATTGCACAGTGCCGATCTCGGCTGGCTGGGGCCGATGCTGGATGGCAACCTGCAGAGCGGCGGCAGTCTGCACCTCGAAGCTGAACTGCTGGGTACGCGCGATGTGCCACGCCTGCTCGGAGAGGCGCAGGGCAAAGCATTGCGCATTGCCCTGCTCGATCAGGGGGTGAGCCTGGAACAGGGTGAGCTGGCGCTGCGCTTTGCACCGGATGCCGTACACATCGACCGCTTTGACTTCGTCGCACCGTATCTCCCGCAGCCCAAGGATTCGTTATTGAGTGAGTACCGCCTGACCCGCAAAGCAGGCCATTTGAGTGCGGTTGGCAGCATCTTGCTGACGGACGAAACAGGGAGACTGGATGTGCTGGCAGAAGGATTGCCGCTGGCGCAGCGTCCGGATCGCTGGCTGATCGTTTCCGGCAAGGCAGAGGCCGCATACGCCAGCAAGACCTTAACTGTCAGCGGTAATGCCAAGGCTGATGTCGGATTGGTCAAGCAGTTTGCCAACGACCGCCCGAGTTGGTCGGATGATGTGCGGCTGGTGGGGCAGGAGCCCGCCAAAAAATCCAATTTCTCGCGCGTAGTCGTTTTCAATCTCGATATGGGTGACAACTTCTACCTCAACGCAATGGGGCTCGAATCACGTCTGAGCGGCAAACTCGCCGTGTACGGCGCAGCGGATGAGGCGATACAGGTAAGCGGCAGTATTGCCACCGAGCAAGGTATCCTCGATGTTTATGGCCAGCGTCTCACTGTCGAGCGCGGCATGTTCAATTTTCAGGGGCCGCTGGATGATCCCGGCCTCAATGTCCTTGCCCTACGCAAAGGCCTGAGCGTGGAAGCCGGGGTGGAAGTGACTGGCACCGCGCGCCATCCCGTTACCCGGCTGGTTTCAACTCCCAACGTGCCGGATGCGGAAAAACTGTCCTGGATTGTGCTCGGTCGCGTGCCGGAAAGTGGCGGATTCGACGCCTCGCTTCTGTTGGCTGCAGCCGGCAATGCCATTGGCGGTTCATCCATTGGCCAGGTCGGGCGCACCATTGGCGTGGACGAATTGTCGCTGCATCAGAAAGAGCTCGGCGATCCGCAAAATCAGGTCGTCATCGTCGGCAAACGTCTGTCGTCGCGCGCCTATCTCAGCTATGAACAAGGCCTTGCTGACCCGGGCGGCATCACCAAATTCACCTACACCCTCTCTCCGCGCATCACTCTCGTTACCCGCACCGGCACCGAAGACGCGATTGACTTGTTCTACTCGTTCCGTTTTTATTGAATCTGATGCGTGAGCCCGATTGAGCGTGTGCTGTTGGGGCTTTAGCCCCTTACAGCCACGGCCTGCCCCTTGCGGGTACATCGGGCGAAAATCACACAATACCCAACGGGCGCAAAAACCTCTTCGGGGTAAATTGTGCTCCCACAGACCGCACACTTTCTGGGGGTCGAGTTTCAACCAAACATCGAACTTGCAACACACAAAATTTTCTGTTTCAATCGCCCTAATTATTTTAATAATTGTTTAACAATCGAATCATAAAATGATGAAACCTGCACAAGTGGTAAAGGCATTGGCGGCACTGGCACAGCCCACGCGGCTGGCGGTTTTTCGCCTGCTGGTGAGCACCGGACCGGAAGGGCTGCCGGCCGGCAAGATCGCGCAGAAATTGAAAGTCTCACCGGCAACGCTGTCGTTCCATTTCAAGGCATTGAGTCATGCGGGACTGGTGGAAAGCCGGCAGGATGGGCGCTTCATCTATTACGCGGCGAATTTCACCGTGATGAACGACATGGTCGATTACCTGACGGAGAATTGCTGCGGTGGCAAAGCATGTTGATGTGGGGGTGGTTTCAATCCGGTTTGTCGGACTGAAGTCCGACTCACAAAACAAGGTATGGCATCCTGTGAATCGGGTTTTAACGTGACGGTCTGACTCACGGAATAAATTCAGACTGCCAGACCTGCACGATGAATTGACGGAATTAAGAAAGGAAAATGAATGAGCGAAAGAACCTACAACGTGCTGGTGCTGTGCACCGGCAATTCCGCCCGCAGCATCCTCGGCGAAGTGCTGTTCAATCATTTGGGAAAAGGCAAATTCAAAGCCTATAGCGCAGGCAGCCATCCGGCAGGGAAAGTCAATCCTGGCGCACTGGAATGGCTGCAGCAACAGGGTTATCGCACCGAGGGACTGCGCAGCAAAAGTTGGGATGAATTCGCCGCACCCGGCGCACCGGAGTTCGATTTCATCTTCACTGTTTGCGACAAGGCAGCGGGCGAGGCTTGCCCGTTATGGCTGGGAAAACCTGCCACAGCGCATTGGGGCATTCCCGATCCGGCACACATTGAAGGAGATGAAGCACGCCGTGCCGCATTTAACAAAGCGGCAGAGCAGTTGGCGCGTCGTATCCAGTTATTCCTGTGCCTCCCTATCGAAAAAATGGACAAGCTGACCTTGAAAGAGAAGCTGGCCGAGATTGGGCGCATTCAGGATTAACAAAAAACATTCGCGCTGTCTCCCGGGCTGTAGTCCAGATAGTCGAGCAAATCTTGCGTGGCGGGATAACACGTTAGTAGCTCACCCGTGCAGATATAATGATTTCAGCAACAAGGACAAATCATGAGCATCTTCGAACGCTACCTCACCCTCTGGGTATTTCTTTGCATCATCGTCGGTGTGCTCATGGGGCAAGCCATCCCCGCGCCGTTCCAATGGCTGGGTACACTGGAGGTCGCCAAGGTCAACCTTCCGGTTGGTCTGCTGATCTGGGTGATGATTATCCCCATGCTGTTGCGAATCGATTTCGGTGCACTGCACGAAGTGCGCAAACACTGGCGCGGCATCGGCGTTACCCTGTTCGTCAACTGGGCGGTAAAACCGTTCTCGATGGCGCTGCTGGCGTGGATATTCATTCGCCATCTTTTTGCGCCCTATCTCCCGGTGGAACAACTTGACAGCTACATCGCCGGCCTCATCTTGCTCGCCGCAGCACCCTGTACCGCAATGGTTTTTGTGTGGAGCCGTTTGGTGAACGGTGAACCGATGTTCACCCTGAGCCAGGTTGCGCTCAACGACACCATCATGGTATTCGCCTTTGCGCCGCTGGTCGCGCTACTGCTCGGCCTGTCGGCCATCATCGTGCCGTGGGATACGCTGCTGACCTCGGTCGTGCTCTACATTGTCATTCCGGTTGTCATCGCGCAGCTGTGGCGCAAACAGCTGCTGGCACGAGGCGAGGACGCCCTGCAACACACCCTGGCTGCACTCGGCCCCATCTCCATCTCCGCATTGTTGCTCACGCTGATCTTGCTGTTCGCCTTCCAGGGCAAAGCCATCGTCGAACAACCACTCATCATTGCCATGCTCGCCGTGCCCATCACCATCCAGGTGTACTTCAACTCTGGCCTCGCCTACTGGCTCAACAAACGCGCCGGCGAAGCGCATTGCGTGGCCGGTCCCTCCGCCCTGATCGGCGCCAGCAATTTCTTCGAACTCGCCGTCGCAGCCGCCATCAGTTTGTTCGGATTTGAATCCGGCGCAGCACTCGCCACCGTGGTCGGTGTACTTATTGAAGTGCCGGTGATGTTGAGTGTGGTGTATCTGGTGAAGCGGAGTGAGGGGTGGTATGAGGCGGGCGTGCAAAGATAGGCTTCACAACAAGACCAAGTTGTCCCGGTGGATCAATTCAGGCTCGTCGATATAGCCGAGGATTTTTTCGATTTCGCTGCTCGGTTTTTTTGCAATGCGTCGAGCTTCTTCCGCACTGTAATTTACCAGTCCGCGCGCGATGTCCTTGCCGTCGCCGTCGAGGAGAGCGACGACTGCGCCGCGATGAAAGTCTCCACCGACGCCGGTGACGCCGATGGGTAGCAGACTCTTTCCCTCATTGCGCAATGCTCGCACGGCACCTTCGTCCAGTGTGAGCTTGCCGCTGACTTGCAGGTGGTCGGCGAGCCATTGTTTGCGTGCATCAAGGGCGAGCGCGGCGGCGGTGAGCAGGGTGCCGATGGCTTCGCCCTGCAGCAGACGCGGCAGGACGTCGGTTTCATGGCCGGAGGCGATGACGGTGTGCGCGCCGCTGCGTGCCGCACGTTTGGCGGCAAGTACTTTGGTAATCATGCCGCCGCGCCCGATGTGGCTGCCGGCGCCGCCTGCCATTGTTTCGAGTTTGGCATCGTTTGCCTGCACTTGGCTGACGAGGGTGGCGCTGCTGTCTTTGCGCGGGTCTGCGGTGAACAGGCCGATCTGGTCGGTAAGGACGATGAGTGCATCGGCTTCGATCAGGTTGGTGACCAATGCACCCAGGGTATCGTTGTCACCAAATTTTATTTCGTCGGTGACAACGGTGTCGTTCTCGTTGATGATGGGGATGACGCCGAGTTTGAGCAGGGTGCGCAAGGTGGAGCGCGCGTTGAGATAGCGTTCGCGGTCTGCCAGATCGGCATGGGTGAGCAATACCTGCGCGGCGAGCAGGCGGTGCTGGCGGAACGCGGTTTCGTAGGCCTGCACTAAGCCCATCTGCCCGACAGCCGCGGCTGCCTGCAACTCATGCACTGCACCGGGACGCTCTTTCCAGCCCAGCCGCTGCATGCCTTCTGCGATAGCGCCGGAGGAAACGAGCACGACTTCGCAGCCCTGCGCACGCAGGGTGGCAATCTGTTGCGCCCAGTTGGTGATGGCCTGCATATCCAGTCCGGCGCCACTGTTGGTGACGAGGCTGCTTCCGACTTTGATGACGATACGCTTGACTTGGGTGAGGACGGTTCTCATGGTGCTGGATCGTAAATGTCTATTGCCGTTTCCTGTGCGCTGTCGGTGATAGCTTCCTGTTCTTGTGCAGCGACCTGGTCAAGGTGCTCCATGATAGCGTAAGTCAACTCCTTGCAGCCTTCACCGTTGATGGCGGAGATGGCGAAGTAGCGAGTATCTTCGCCGAAGGCTTCAAGGAAGGCGGTGATTTTTTCTTCGCGGTCCTGCAACAGGTCGAGTTTGTTCAATACCAGCCAGCGCGGCTTGTGGTACAGCACCTCGTCGTATTTCTTCAATTCATTGATGAGGGCGTGTGCTTCATGCACCGGATCGACGCCTTCGTACAGCGGGGCGAGATCGACCAGATGCAGGAGCAAACGGGTGCGCGCCAGATGACGCAGGAACTGGTGCCCCAACCCGGCACCTTCTGCCGCACCTTCAATCAGACCGGGAATGTCGGCAATGACGAAGCTCTTCTGGTCGGACACGCGTACTACACCCAGATTCGGGTGCAGGGTGGTGAAGGGATAATCGGCCACCTTCGGTTTTGCGGCAGATACGGAACGGATGAAGGTGGATTTGCCCGCGTTGGGCATGCCGAGCAGGCCGACATCGGCCAGTATCTTCAGTTCGAGTTGCAGTTCGCGCCGCTCACCTTCTTCACCGGGGGTGCATTGGCGCGGAGTGCGGTTGGTGCTGGATTTGAAATGGAGGTTGCCGAGACCGCCTTTTCCGCCCCGCGCGAGCAGGGTTTTCTCTCCGTCGCGCGCGAGATCGGCGATCACTTCGCCGCTGTTGAGGTCGGTGATGACGGTGCCGACCGGCATGTGCAGGATGATGTCGTCCGCGCCCTTGCCATAGCAGTCGGCACCGCGCCCGGACTCGCCGTTTTTGGCGCGGTGCATGCGCGCATAGCGGTAGTCCACCAGGGTGTTGATGTTGCGGTCGGCCACGGCATACACGCTGCCGCCGTGACCGCCGTCGCCGCCGTCCGGCCCGCCTTTTTCGATATATTTCTCATGCCGAAAGCTGGCTGCGCCGTTGCCGCCGTTGCCGGCGATGACTTCAATTTTTGATTCGTCGATGAATTTCATGTTGGTATCTGAAAATAAAAAAGCCCTACCTTGCGATAGGGCTCATTCTAACTGCTTGTGCAGTTTACGCGGGGATGATGCTGACCGTCTTGCGCTTTAGCGCGCCCTTGATCGCGAATTGCACCTTGCCGGTGGCCTTGGCGAACAGGGTGTGGTCCTTGCCCATGCCGACGTTGTCACCGGCGTGAACTTGCGTACCGCGCTGGCGGATGATGATGCTGCCTGCGTTGATCAGTTCGCCGCCGTAGCTTTTGACACCCAGTCGTTTCGAATGCGAGTCGCGGCCGTTACTGGTACTGCCGCCGCCTTTTTTCGATGCCATGTTCTAGCTCCTTTTATTTAAGCGGAGATGCCGTCGATACGGATCTCGGTGTAGTTTTGACGATGCCCTTGATGCTTCTGGTAGTGCTTGCGGCGACGCATTTTGAAGATGGTTATTTTCTTGTGGCGGCCATTGGCGACGATAGTCGCCTTGACGGTGGCGCCATCCAGCAGGGGCTGCCCCACGCTGATCTGGTCGCCATTGCCAACCATCAATACCTTGTCCAGTACGATCTCGCTGCCGACATCGCCGTCAAGGGTTTCAATCTTCAGGGTTTCACCTTGGACAACGCGATATTGCTTGCCACCGGTTTTGATTACTGCGTACATAACGACCTCGCTTGATGCGGTTTTTAGTTACGGCATAACCTAAAGGTTAGCCTCCACTGAAATGTGGATTTTCAGAGCCGCGCATTATACATAAACGCGCCCGTTCGCCAAACTCTTTTTATCGGCGCATGGACTCGAAGAATTCAGCGTTGTTCTTGGTCGCCTTGACCTTGTCTTGCAGGAATTCCATAGCTTCCAGCTCGTCCATCGGGTACAGCAGCTTGCGCAACAGCCAGATTCTTTGCAAGATTTCCGGTTTGAGCAGGAGTTCTTCCCGGCGTGTGCCGGAGCGGTTAATGTTGATGGCCGGATAGATGCGCTTTTCCGCCATACGCCGATCCAGATGGATTTCCATGTTGCCGGTGCCTTTGAATTCCTCGTAGATTACATCGTCCATGCGGCTGCCGGTATCGACCAGGGCGGTGGCGATGATGGTGAGTGAACCACCCTCTTCTACATTTCGTGCCGCACCAAAAAAGCGTTTTGGACGTTGCAGGGCGTTGGCATCGACACCGCCGGTCAGCACTTTGCCGGAAGAGGGGATGACGGTGTTGTAGGCACGCGCCAGACGGGTGATGGAGTCGAGCAGGATGACCACGTCCTTTTTGTGTTCGACCAGACGTTTGGCTTTTTCCAGCACCATTTCGGCAACCTGCACGTGGCGTGTGGCCGGTTCATCGAAGGTGGAAGCGACCACTTCGCCGCGCACAGTGCGGCTCATCTCGGTGACTTCTTCCGGGCGTTCGTCGATCAGCAGCACGATCAATGTGGCATCCGGATTGTTGGCGGAGATGGAGTGGGCGATGTGTTGCAGCATCACCGTCTTGCCCGATTTGGGCGAGGCAACCAGCAGGCCGCGCTGTCCTTTGCCGATCGGTGCGACGATATCAATGATACGTCCGGTGAGGTTTTCTTCAGCGCGAATGTCGCGCTCCAGCGACATATGCTTGGTGGGAAACAGCGGTGTCAGGTTCTCAAACAGTATCTTGTTCTTGGCGTTCTCCGGCGGTTCGCCGTTGACCTTATCCACTTTGACCAGCGCCACATAACGCTCACCTTCTTTCGGTGTGCGGATCTCGCCTTCGATGGAGTCGCCGGTATGCAGATTGAAGCGGCGCACCTGGCTGGGGCTGACGTAGATGTCATCCGGCCCGGCCAGATAGGATGTGTCGGGTGAACGCAGGAATCCGAAACCATCCGGCAGCACCTCCAGGGTGCCTTCACCGAAAATGCTTTCGCCTTTTTTTGCATGGCTTTTTAACAGCGCAAACATCAGGTCCTGCTTGCGCATGCGATTGGCATTGTCGATTTGATTGGTGGTGGCCAGTTCTACCAGCTCGGTGATGTGTTTGGTCTTGAGGTCGGATAAATGCATAGTCAGGATAGGGCGCGATTGCGCTGGGTTGTGGAGAGTTGCCAGAGGGTATTACAGGGTTTGCGGAAAATCCCGCGCCGAATTGCCGTGAAAATCTTTATTTGATTTTGGTGTGTTGCAGAACGAAACAGGGCAAGTGCGGGCGGGAGACTAAAGGGTTCAGATGTGGCTGTCAATAAAAGCGGTAAGTTGCGACTTGGACAAGGCTCCCACTTTGGTCGCTTCGATGTTGCCATTCTTGAACAGCATCAGTGTGGGGATGCCGCGGACACCATATTTTTGCGGGGTCTGTTGGTTCTCGTCCACGTTCAGCTTGGCGATATTCAGGCGGCCGGTGTATTCCTGGGCGATTTCATCGAGGATCGGCGCGATCATGCGGCAAGGCCCGCACCACTCCGCCCAGTAGTCCACCAGCACGGGCAGCGGAGATTGCAAGACTTCGGCAGTGAAAGTGTCATCGGTAATGTAACGGATGTGCTCGCTCATGTTTTCTCTCATCGTGAATTAAAGGGGGTTGGTGCGGTGCAACTGAACTGTTTGGAAGTAATACTTGAACAGGGACGCATCCTAGCGAAAAAAATCCGGCTTGGGAAGTATTTTGCCATGTGCGCTGCAATTGTCTGAATAAATGGCACTTCATTTTTTCCAGAGATATAGTTTTGAGCGGTGCAGATCGTCCACTTTTCGAATTTCATGTGGTGGATGATCGTTGATATCAAACGAGTTGCTGATGAACAGGCTACCTGGATGCAGTTCGCGCTCGACCTTTTTCCACAGCTCAGACATCGGCACCGGTGACAAATAAGCGAACACCACGTCATAGTCACCCAGATCGCAGTCCCACAGACTTTGCCAGTGTACTGTGCAGTTACGATAGCCGCCGAGGTGGATACGCAACCAGCTCAAGGCAAAGGGGATGGGTGCCACTTCGACACCGTGGAAATGGCTCTCGGGCCGTGTTTGCGCCAGATGCGTCAACACCCCACCGAGGCCTGATCCGATATCGATAAAGCGTAGCGGGCGGTCGGCGGGTAGCAGGGATCCCAGTGTTTGCCATACCTTTTGACTGGAAAGATACAAAGGGACTTGCGACCGAAAAGTGCTCCAGTACACCAGCAGTAGCAGCACAAAGCCGACCAGAAAAAACAGGGGTGGAATATCCGCCGCGAGTGTCATGACAAGTGCCGGGGCAAACCCAAGCTGGATGATCAGCCACCAGCGCGCCAGTTTGGCGAGATGGCTCAATACGGCGGCGAGGAGGCCGGCCAGCAGCGCCAGTGCCAGCGGCGGCCAGCCCAGCCTACCAGCGATGAGGAGTGTGGCGAGCCATGCCGCCAGTTGCAGGGCGAGGGCGATGAGCGACGGCGGCAAGCGCGGCATTAACGCACCAGCGCCGCTTCTACTTCATCACGCTTGGCTTTGTCGGTCAGACGTTCCACCAGGGTGAGGGCGAAATCCATGGCGGTGCCGGGGCCGCGGGAGGTGATGAGCTTGCCATCTTCCACCACTGCTGTGGTTTGTCGCTGCACTGCGGGGAACTCATCCAGTGAACCTGGATAACAGGTGGCGCGCTTGCCATCGAGTAAACCGGCCTGTGCCAGCACTGAGGGTGCAGCACAGATTGCGGCGACTTGTTTGCCTTGTTGGGCCATGTGTTGGAGCAAACGAATGACCCGTGCATCGGCGCGTAAATGGTTGGTGCCGGGCTGGCCGCCGGGCAGAACGATCAGGTCGAAGTCTTTGGCGTGCACCTGATCCACAGTGGTGTCCGGTAACAGTACTGTCTGGCGACTTCCGCGCAACGGGCCGGCCTGAAGACCGGCCACAGTGACCTCGATCCCGCCCCGGCGCAGGATGTTGATGACGGTGACGGCTTCCAGTTCTTCGCTGCCGTCGGCGAACAGAACCAGTGCTTTTTTCATGCTACCTCCACTTCGGGTTGGGTTTCACCCAAGGGTAGAATCCTCCGCCTAATCGCGGAAGTTTTGATATTGCAAAGGAAAGTCGGTGATGGTTTTCTTGACGAATGCGATTGCGGATTGCAGGTCGTCCCGGTTTTTGCCGGTCACGCGCACAGCGTCGCCCTGGATGCTGGCCTGCACCTTGAGCTTGCTGTCCTTCAGGTGTTTGACGATTTTTTTCGCCAGCTCGATCTCCACGCCCACCTTTACGGTGCAACTGCGCTTTACCTTGTTGCCGCTGACTTTTTCGATCTTGTCGCTGATGTCGAGGCTGCGGATATCCACCCCGCGTTTGGCCAGCTTGCCGTTGAGAATGTCCTGCACTTGATCGAGCTGGAATTCATTGTCGGCGAATATGGTGAGCACCAGCTCCGCCTGCTCCACGCGCGCATCCGACCCCTTGAAATCAAAGCGTGTGCCGACTTCTTTATTGGTCTGTTCGAGCGCGTTCTTGACCTCGGTTTTTTCTACTTCTGAAACGATGTCGAAAGATGGCATGGTGTTTTCCTTGGATTGGTTAACTTCAACACACCGCAACGCGGTTTGATGCGGTGAAGATTTACCTTCAGGTTAGTCGGAACCAAAGCTGCAAACGTAATTCACTTCATCGCTGGCGTGAATTTCGAAGCTGCCGTTGGCAGGGACATTAAAATGCATGCCGGCAGTATAAGGTTTGAACGCAGATTCGCCGGCAACCTTTACCTCGCAGTTACCGCTGGTGATCTCCATCAGCTCCGGCGCGCCGATCTTGAAAGTGAGCTTGCTGCCCGGCATGATCACGCCGCAGGTCTTGCGTGAGCCGTCCGCAAAATACACCGAGTGCGACACACATTTGCCGTCGAAGAATACGTTGGCCTTTTTGCCGACACTGACGTTGTCGAATTTTTCTAACATCTGATTTCCTTTGGAATTATTGGTTTATTTTGCGGGTTCGTCGGCTTTGACGCCTTTTTGGTAATGCGTATACACATAGAGCGGGATGCCGAGATCGCCAAGATGGCGCTCGATCAGCGGCCTTACGTCATCCCAGTTCAGGCCATTGATACCACAGGCGAGGCGTGGCAGGGCAAGGCTGCTGATTTTTTCTTTTTTGGCAAAAGCATTCAAAGCGTGCAAGGCGTGATTCACGTGGCTCAATGTCGCATGCCCCGGTTTGCTGCCGCGGGCATAGGCGTCTTCCTGCGTGAACAGGTTGACCAGATAGCGCCCGTCGCTGCTCATCCAGGTCCATAGCTCACCGGATTTGGGATGGCGGGTGTGGCAGAAGTGGCGGAAATCCTTGTACATCGCCGGCATGCGTTCGCGCAGTTGCAAGGCGAGACCGTGATGAAAGTCATCGTTGGGCGCAACGCCATGCACGATGGCTTTGGCACCGCTGAATAGAATATCTCCAGCCAGTTCGTGGATCATGATGTCTCCATGCCGGGATCACGGACGTCTCGCCCGTGCCCTGGTTATTTCCTCTTTTGCAGATTCGCCGCGATGCGCAGGCGCAAGGCATTCAGCTTGATGAAGCCGCCGGCGTCCTTCTGGTCGTAAGCACCCTGGTCGTCTTCGAAAGTGGCGATTGTCGAATCGAACAGCGAATCGGTACTGGAGTCACGTCCGACGACGATCACGTTGCCCTTGTACAGTTTGACACGTACCCAGCCATTCACTGTTTGTTGCGTGTAGTCGATCAGTGTTTGCAGGGCGTGGCGCTCCGGCGCCCACCAGTATCCGTTGTAAATCATTGAAGCGTAACGCGGCATCAGATCGTCTTTCAGGTGTGCCACTTCGCGGTCCAGTGTAATCGACTCGATGGCGCGGTGCGCCTTCAGCAGGATGGTGCCGCCGGGGGTTTCGTAGCAGCCGCGTGATTTCATGCCGACGTAGCGGTTTTCCACCAGGTCGAGGCGGCCGATGCCGTGCTTGCCACCGAGTATGTTCAAATTGTTCAGCACTTGTGCCGGTGTCATTTTTTGCCCGTTCAGCGCCACGACATCACCCTGAACGAATTCGATGTCGAGGTATTCCGCCGCATCCGGTGCCTTCTCTGGTGACACCGTCCAGCGCCACATGCTTTCTTCGGCCTCGGCGGCCGGGTCTTCCAGATGACGCCCCTCGTAACTGATGTGCAGCAGGTTGGCATCCATCGAGTACGGCGAGCCGCCCTGCTTGTGTTTCATGTCGACCGGGATGCCATGTTTTTCGGCATAGGCCATCAGTTTTTCGCGCGACAGCAAATCCCATTCACGCCACGGCGCGATGACCTTGATGTTCGGGTTCAACGCATACGCGCCCAACTCAAAACGCACCTGGTCATTGCCCTTGCCGGTCGCGCCGTGCGCGATGGCCTGGGCCGAGGTTTCGTTGGCGATCTCGATCAGGCGCTTGGCGATCAGCGGGCGCGCGATGGAGGTGCCGAGCAGATATTCGCCCTCGTACACGGTGTTGGCGCGGAACATGGGGAATACAAAATCACGCACAAATTCTTCGCGCAGATCCTCGATGAAAATATTTTTTGCCGGAATACCGAATTGCAGCGCTTTTTTGCGTGCGGGCTCCAGTTCCTCACCTTGACCGAGGTCGGCAGTGAAGGTCACGACTTCGCATTGATAAGTATCTTGCAGCCATTTCAGGATGACAGAAGTGTCAAGTCCGCCGGAGTAGGCGAGGACGGTTTTTTTGATGTCGCTCATGATGAATACCTGTTGATGAATGATTATGGATTCTGTTTGCTGCGTATCTTGTTGTCGAAGCGCGCCTTGTCGATGACGAAGCGTTCATGCGTGCCACGGGCGATGGTGTCGACACCGTCGTGTGCCGATACGGCAAAGGTGACACGACGGCCATCGACCGCCGTCACTTCCACTGTGGCCGTGACTTCAAGCCCGGGCGGCGTGGCGGCCTCGTGGCTGACGTTGATATGCGTGCCCAATGATTGTTCCTGCGGCCAGTCCAGATGCGGCTTGATGCACATGATGCAGGCCCACTCAAGGAAGCCGACCATGAAGCCGGTGGCAAAAATTTCGGGCATGGCCTGGAATTCCGGGGATTCCGGATATAGCGCGGGGACGGTCTTGTTCGCCGGAATGATGAATTTATGTTCGTAACGGACGCCGGGTTTGAGAGTGTCTTTCATGTCGCCCTCCGCAGATTTATTGCTCCAGTTTCCCCAGCAGCAGATATTCCATCAATGCCTTTTGTACGTGCAAACGGTTCTCTGCTTCATCCCACACCACGGACTGCGGACCGTCGATGACTTCCGCCGAGACTTCCTCGCCACGGTGCGCGGGCAGACAATGCATGAATACGGCATCAGTCGCGGCAGCGCGCATCATGTCGCCATCTACCTGCCAGTCGGCAAAGGCCTTCATCCGTTCCTCGTTTTCCGCTTCAAAGCCCATCGAAGTCCATACGTCGGTGGTCAGCAGATCGGCGCCGCGTGCGGCTTCCATCGGATCGGCAAATTCTTCGTAATGGTTTTTACCGAACAATCCGGCGCGCTCCGGTTCGACCTCATAGCCGGGCGGGGTGGAGACGTGCACGTTGAAATCGAGGATCTCCGCCGCCTGCAGCCAAGTGTTGCACATGTTGTTGGAGTCACCGATCCACGCCACGGTCTTGCCCTGGATCGAACCGCGCTGCTCGATGTACGTGTAAATATCAGCCAGAACCTGGCAGGGGTGGTATTCGTTGGTCAGGCCGTTGATGACCGGCACGCGGGAGTTACGCGCGAAACGTTCGATGATGTCCTGTTCGAACGTGCGGATCATCACGATGTCGCTCATGCGCGAGATGACCTGGCCGGCATCTTCCACCGGCTCGCCGCGACCCAGTTGCGAATCGCGCGTATTGAGGTAGATGGCCGAGCCGCCGAGCTGGTGCATACCCGCTTCAAACGACAGGCGTGTGCGGGTGCTGGCTTTCTCGAAGATCATCACCAGTGTGCGGTCTTCCAGCGGCCAGTATTTTTCATAGTGCTTGAAGCGTTGCTTGATGATGCGCGTGCGTTCAAACAGATACTCGAACTCTGTGCGGGAAAAATCCCTGAATTGCAAAAAATGTTTGATGTTTGCTGCCATGATGCGTTTCCGTCAGGATTGCAAAAATTCTTTGATCAGTGATGCCAACTCCGTCACCAATTGCTGAGCTTCATCCTGCGTCAAGATCAGCGGAGGCAACAGGCGTACTACGCTGTCGGCGGTCACATTGATGAGCAGGCCGCGTGCCAGGGCCAGCTTGACCAGTTCGGCGCAGGGTTTGTCCATTTCGATGCCGATCATCAGTCCCTGTCCGCGTATCGCCTTGACTCCGGCAACACCCTGCAATGCGCCGGCGATGCCGTTGCGGGTGAACTGTCCGATATGCTCGGCGTGTGCCAGCAGGCCGTCCTGTTCGATGATGTCGAGTGTGGCGATACCGGCGCTGCAGGCCAGCGGATTGCCACCGAAGGTTGAGCCGTGATTGCCGGGCTTGAACGTCCCGCTTGCCTTGCCGGCAGCCAGACAGGCGCCGATTGGCACACCGGAGCCGGGTCCCTTGGCTAGCGTCATCACGTCGGGCAGGATGCCCGTGTGCTGGTGGGCGAACCATTTGCCGGTGCGCCCCATGCCGCACTGCACTTCGTCCAGCATCAGCAGCCAGTTTTGCGCATCGCAAATTTCGCGCAGGCCTTGCAGATAGTTTGTATCCGGCGTGCGCACGCCACCTTCACCCTGGATCGGCTCGACCAGCACGGCGACCACATCGCGGTTGTTCTGCGCCACCTGGTGCACCGCTTCCAAGTCGGCGTAGGGCACACGCACGAAACCTTTAACCAGCGGCTCGAAACCGGCCTGCACCTTGCGGTTGCCGGTGGCGGAAAGGGTGGCCAGAGTGCGTCCGTGGAATGATTGTTCCATCACGATGATGGCGGGGTTGTCTATCCCCTGATTGTGACCATACAGGCGCGCCAGCTTGATTGCGGCCTCATTCGCCTCACAACCCGAGTTGGCAAAAAATACCTCCTGCATGCGGCTCAATGCGCACAATTTGTCCGCAAGTTGTTCCTGTTGTGGAATCTGATAGATATTGGAACAGTGGATCAGTTTGTCGATCTGGGCTTTGAGGGCGGCCGTAAAGCGCGGATGCGCATGCCCCAGCGTGTTGACGGCGACGCCGGCAAGGGCGTCCAGATAGCGTTTTCCGTCAGCATCCCACAGCCACACGCCTTCACCGTGGGTGAAAGAAACAGGCTGCCTCGCGTACGTGTTCATCAAATGTGACATGTGATGTCCCTGTATATCTGTTTTGCTGGCGAATCGTGGTGTCGCGTGCTGGTTACGACATAACCAGCAGCTTAGTCTTCATCGCAACTCGTTGCCGCTCATTCCTTGCTTGCCAAAGCGGTATGTCTCGTCATTCTCTGCGCGGCTCCTTGTGTCTCATCCAGTAAAATGAATTGCCAGAGACATCCGGAGCTAAACTATAAAACAAAAAAGGCCGACAGCGCTGTCGGCCTTCATGTTGCAGCAACCAACTGCAAATGGGTCAGGCCATTGCCTTGATGGCGGCGGACAGTCGGCTCTTGTGGCGGGCTGCCTTGTTCTTGTGGATTATCTTTTTGTCGGCGATGGAGTCAACCACGCTGGTCGAGGTGCGGAACACTTCCTGTGCGGCCGCTTTGTCGCCGGCCTGCACAGCTTTGATGACTCTCTTGATCGCAGTGCGCATTTCGGAGCGCAATGTGGTGTTGTGCGCGTGCTGCTTCGTTGCCTGACGTGCGCGCTTCTTGGCTTGTGCGGTATTGGCCATTCGTTGACTCCTCGGAATTCGGCTTGCGTAAAAAGGCGCGCATTATAGGGAGCGGCCCCGCATTTTGCAACACGTTGTTTTTTCGCCCGGTGTGCCGGGGTCGCCCGGGCTGTTATGATGCGCCGCGTTTATTCAGCGTTTCCGCAAGCCACAGCATGAACTTAATCAGTACAGGGGGATTTCCGGCATGAATCTGCTCAAGGCGCTCGCCACCATCAGCGGTTTGACGCTGGTTTCGCGCGTGCTGGCCTTCGGGCGCGACGTGCTGATCGCACGCATTTTTGGTGCGGGCATGGCGACCGATGCCTTTTTCGTCGCCTTCAAGCTGCCGAACCTGTTGCGCCGGCTGTTTGCCGAGGGTGCATTCTCGCAGGCGTTTGTGCCCATCTTTGGCGAATACCGCAACCGCCGGGGGCACGACGAGACCCGTCTGCTGGTGGATCACGTCAGCACCATGCTGGCGCTGATCCTGTTTGTGGTGACGCTAATCGGCGTCATCGCCGCTCCCATCCTGGTCTATCTCAGTGCGCCGGGTTTTGCCCGCAACGAAGCGCAATTTGATCTCACCGTGCAATTGCTGCGCATCACCGCACCCTACATCTTCTTCATCTCGCTGGTGGCGGTGGCGGCGGGCATCCTCAATACCTACAACAAATTCTGGGTGCCGGCGTTCGCACCCATTCTGCTCAACCTGTGCTTTATCGGCGGTGCGCTGTGGGCGGCACCGTATTTCGACCCGCCGATACTGGCGCTGGCGTGGGCAGTGTTCGTTGCCGGCGTCGTGCAACTGGCGTTCCAGCTTCCATTTCTGAAAAAGATCGGAATGCTGCCGCGGCCACGTTTCAACCTGCGTCATGAAGGTATGCGGCGCGTCATCCGGCAAATGGGGCCGGCCGCGTTTGGTGTTTCTATTGCACAAATAAGCCTGATCCTGAATACCGTGTTTGCTTCATTTCTTGTCGCGGGCAGCGTGTCCTGGTTGTATTACGCCGACCGTCTGATGGAGTTTCCCACCGGCCTGCTGGGGGTGGCACTGGGTACTATCCTGTTGCCGTCACTTTCGAAATTACATGCGGACAACAACACGGCGGAATATTCCAGGATGCTGGACTGGGGCTTGCGCCTCACCTTTTTGCTGGCCTTGCCCGCCGCGCTGGCACTGGGCATGATTGCCGTGCCGCTGCTGGCAACTTTTTTCCAGTATGGTGCGTTTGATGCGCACGATGTGCTGATGTCGCGCAACGCGCTGGTTGGTTACAGCATCGGTTTGATCGGCCTGATTCTGGTCAAAATCCTCGCCCCCGGGTTTTACGCGCGCCAGAACATCCGCACACCGGTCAAGATCGGCGTCTTTACCTTGATCGCCACCCAGTTGATGAATATCGTTTTTGTGTTTGGTCTGGACCTGGCTCATGCCGGGCTGGCATTGTCGATCGGTCTCGGTGCGTGCCTCAATGCCGCGGTTCTGTTCCATTTTTTACGCAAGCACGACATCTATCATGCCGAGCCAGGCTGGCTGCTTTTTTTTGGCAAACTCGGCGCAGCCATACTGGCGCTGGGGCTGCTGCTCTGGTTCGGCATGGGCAGCGAACAACACTGGCTGGAGGCACGCGGCTGGCCGCGTATCATCCACCTGACTGCGCTGGTGGTAGGCGGCATGGTGGTGTATTTCGGAGTATTGTTCGTGTTGGGTTTTCGGCCGCGGGATTACCACAAACGGGCAACTGAATGAGGAAGCAGGATGAGCGACTATTCCTATAACGTCGAGGAAGATACATTTGACGAGCTGGTGGTGACACGTTCACACGAATTGCCGGTACTGGTCGATATCAGCGCCGAATGGTGCGCGCCGTGCCGGGTGTTGGCCCCACTGCTGCACAAAATGGTATTCGAATACGACGGCAAGTTCTTCCTCGGTATCGTCGATGCCGACGAGAACATGAAGATCGCCGGGCGGCACAAGGTGCGCGGTTTCCCCACGGTGGTCGCTTACAGCCGCGGCGTCGAAATCGACCGTTTCCACGGTGCGCAGACCGAAGGTTTTTTGCGCAACCTCATCGACAAGGTGATCGAGCGGCATGCTGCTTTTGCCGTGTAAGTCCGATTACGGAACAACCGCCAACCATGGAATACGGTGAGCGATTCAATACCTATACCCATCTGATCGGCGCACTGCTGGCGTTGGCCGGCGGTGCGGTGCTGATCGTGCTGGGCGCGTTGAGCGGCGACGTGTGGAAGATCGTCAGCTTCTCGATCTACGCAGCAACCTTGTTGTCGCTGTATGGCGCATCCACGCTGTATCACAACGCCAGGGCGGGCAGGATCAAAAATATCCTGCGCAAATTCGACCACAACGCCATCTACCTGCTGATCGCCGGCAGTTACACACCTTTCACCCTGGTCAGTCTGCGCGGGCCGTGGGGGTGGTCATTGTTCGGGGTGGTGTGGGGGCTGGCGCTACTGGGCATATTTCAGGAACTGTGGTTCGCCAAAAAGTCGCGCTGGCTGTCCATGCTTATTTACATCCTGATGGGATGGGTTGCTATCGTCGCCATCCTCCCTCTGCTGGAAATGCTGGGTACGCCCGGTTTCCTGCTGCTGGCAGCAGGTGGTGTCGCCTATACCGGCGGCATCATCTTCTATCTCTACGATGAAAGGTTTCGCCACTGGCATGGTATCTGGCACCTGTTCGTGCTCGCAGGTAGCGCGCTGCATTACTGCGCAATCCTGTTCTATGTTGCGTGAATTAACCCACAGGGAATGAACATCTTTTTTTATGACACAAGCTGTTGAGAAAACCAATCTGCACCCGCGCAATCTGCATCGGGAACGTTACGACTTTGCGCAACTCATCGCGAGCAGCCCTGAACTGGCTGCTTTTGTGTCCGTGAACAAATATGGTAACGAATCCATCGATTTCGTCGACCCGGCAGCCGTGAAAGCGCTCAATCGCGCACTGCTGAGACAGCATTACCAGGTCAAGGAATGGGATATCCCGGAGCAGTATCTGTGTCCGCCTATTCCCGGGCGTGCCGATTACATCCACTACCTCGCCGATCTGCTGGCGGAGATTAACGGCGGAGATATTCCGCGTGGTGATGCAGTACACGTGCTCGACATCGGCGTAGGTGCGAGCTGCATTTACCCGCTTATCGGGCATCGCAGTTATGGTTGGCATTTCGTCGGCACGGATGTGGACGAGGTCGCGCTGGCGAACGCCCGGCACATCGTTGATGCCAACAAATTGAGCGGTGCCATCGAACTGCGCCTGCAATCCTCGACTGCGGACGTCTTCTCCGGCGTCACCTATGCCGATGAATACTTCGCACTCACCCTAAGCAATCCACCGTTCCATGCCTCGCTCGCCGAAGCCCGCAAAGGTTCACAACGCAAATGGCAGAACCTCGGCAAGGAGAACAACAAGCACAAGAAGCCGGTACTGAACTTCGGCGGACAAAGTATGGAATTGTGTTGCGAAGGCGGTGAAGAAGCTTTTGTCACCCGCATGATCGAAGAAAGTGCAGAAGGTGGCGACCATTGCCTGTGGTTCACCAACTTCATCTCAAAATCATCCAGCCTGCCGCACGTTTATCGTGTGTTGAAGAATGTGGGTGCAACGGATAATCGCACCATCGAGATGGCACAAGGCCAGAAGAAAAGCCGCCTGTTGGCTTGGACGTTCATGGATAAGAAGCAGCGGCGGGAGTGGTGGGCGTTGCATGGCGCAAAGGACAAGCAGATTTAACCCTTTAGCCGAAGCGTAT
>JBAZFV010000019.1:29208-29532 GCA_041653255.1 Sideroxydans sp.
ATCTTCATCACCAATACAGCTCCCGCCAGCACCAGGGTGATGCTATTGGCGACGATGATGGGCCACGCCCCCATCAGGATGCCGTAAGCCAGCCAGAGCGCGACGCCGAGTGTGAACATCGCATACATGCCCAGCGAGATGTCGGCGGTATGCCGGGTGTGCCATACCTTCAGCGCCTGCGGGATGAATGCGGTGGTGGTGAGTGTCGCTGCGATGCTGCCCACCCAGTCGATAGCGTTCATGAGTGATATTCAGCGTTGAGAGCGCGGGTTGAAGAAACAAGCTTCAAGACAATTCCTTGAAGAAATTCACGATCGCCAACAC
>JBAZFV010000020.1:0-27007 GCA_041653255.1 Sideroxydans sp.
ACGCCTTTATTACATGGGGAATGAAATTGATTTGTCTGGATTCAAGCCAGATAGTGTTGCTCGTCTGGTTCTGGAGTAACTTATGAGTGTTATGCATGCTGTGAGGCGTACTACGCAACAAGTCGGGGTTGGTAATATCATCATCGGGAGCAGGTCATCTATCGTCGTGCAGTCGATGACCAACACCGATACCGAGGACATCACGACTACCACCAAGCAGGTATACGAGCTGGCACAAGCCGGTTCCGAACTGGTACGAATCACCGTCAACACTTCAGCCGCCGCCGCCGCCGTGCCGCATATTCGGCGACGCCTGGATGCATTGGGCTGCACGGTACCGTTGATCGGCGATTTTCACTACAACGGCCACCGTCTGCTCACCGAGTACCCGGAATGTGCACAGGCATTGGCGAAATACCGTATCAATCCTGGCAATGTGGGCAAGAATCGAAAAGAAGAAGATCAGTTCGCCATCATGATTGGTGTCGCCAAGATGTACGACAAACCGGTCCGTATCGGGGTTAATTGGGGTAGTCTCGACCAGGAGTTGGTAGTCGGCATGATGGACAAGAACGCCAAGCTGGCGCAGCCGAAGGAGGCGGGTGAGATTACGCGTGAGGCGCTTATCGTGTCTGCGCTGCAAAGTGCACAGCGCGCCGAGAAGCTCGGCCTGCCTCACGACCGTATCGTGCTCTCCTGTAAAGTGAGCGATGTGCAGGATCTCATTGCGGTATATAGGGAACTCGCTAAACGTTGTGACTATGCGTTGCATCTTGGGCTGACCGAGGCGGGCATGGGTTCAAAAGGTATCGTCGCCTCTACTGCTGCGCTCGCAGTGCTGTTACAGGAAGGAATCGGCGACACCATTCGTGTTTCACTTACCCCCGCTCCCGGTGGCGCACGAACCGAAGAGGTTCTGGTGGCGCAGGAGATTTTGCAGACCATGGGGTTGCGAGCCTTTGCACCGATGGTCACTGCCTGCCCCGGTTGCGGGCGCACTACGAGTACGGTTTTCCAGGAGTTGGCACAAGACATCCAGATTTATCTGCGGACGCAAATGCCACGGTGGCGAGAACAATATAATGGTGTCGAAAATATGACTGTTGCTGTCATGGGTTGTATCGTGAATGGCCCCGGGGAAAGCAAGCTGGCAAATATTGGTATCAGCCTGCCTGGAACCGGAGAAACCCCATCAGCACCTGTCTATGTGGACGGCGAAAAAACCGTCACCCTGCGTGGTGACAACATTGCGCAGGAATTTCAACAGATTGTGGATACTTATGTGGCAAGTAACTACACAAGAAAGATGGGTTGAATCAGAATTTAAGTTCAGTCCGGCACGATCCGCCGGACTGGGTATGGCCCACACAGCAAAGAGCCCCGAACAATCGGGGCTCTTTTTTTCAGGCAAACTGAATAAGAGTGCTATTTCAACTTTTCGATACCCAACATTTTCATAATGCCGCCCTCATAGAAAGGTTCTGAGCTGCCTTTTTTCATCTTTCGGATGAAGTATTTCTCAAAGGCCACTTTTGCCAGATGCACCCATTTTCCTTCAGAGAACCAGTTGACATTGCGCGGTGGAATTTGCGGGATTGCTACAAAAGCTACACCACTATCACCAAAGTCTGCCAGACAAACCGCATTCCAGGTTGCTTCCAGGTCAGCCGGTTGGCCAGTCAGATCGGCTTGAATGTTATGTACGGTGGCGGTGACCATGGATTCAATCATGTAGCCCGTCTTGGGAGTGCCAACCGGTACAGGGGTCGCTTCGACCGGGGGAATGGCAACGCACACACCAACTGCAAAAATGTTCTTGTATTTTTGATTGCGCTGATGCTTGTCCACCGTAACAAAACCGCGTGCCTGAACTAGGCCCTCAATACCGAAAACCGCATCGATGCCCTTGAAGGAGGGCAACATCATGCTGTAGTTGAACGGCAACTCATGGTTTTTCTTTTCCTGTCCCATGTCGTCATATTCAGTGACAAACATTTTGCCAGCCTCGACTTTTGTTACTTTTGCGTTACATATCCACTTGATGTGCTTGTCGCGCATGGCCGACTCCATGATGCCTTTGGAGTCGCCTACACCACCCAGACCAAGATGACCGATATAAGGCTCCGAGGTGACGAAGGTTATTGGAACCTTGTTGCGTATCTTGCGCCGACGCAGATCAGTTTCCATGATAAAGGCGTATTCATACGCCGGACCAAAACAGGATGCGCCCTGCACAGCACCAACCACAATTGGCCCCGGGTTGTTGCAGAACTGCTCCCATTCATCATGTGATTTCATTGCATGATCGAGTGTGCAGACAGAGTGGGTGAAACCATCAGGGCCGAGACCTTCCACTTCCTCGAATGCGAGCTTGGGGCCGGTTGCAATCACCAGATAGTCATAGTCGAGCTTTTGGCCGTCATTGAGTTCAAGCTGGTTCTGATCCGGGTGAACACGTTTGATTCCAGTCGAGAGAAAATTAATACCCTTGCGCTCCAGATAGCTGCGCATCGGAAGTTCGACATGCTTGCGCTCGCGCCACTTGACTGCGGCCCAAGGGTTGGATGGGGTAAATTGAAATGTTTCGCGATCAGATACAACGGTTACTTTATGCTGCTTATCCAGTTTCTCGCGCATCTCGTAAGCAGCCGGCATACCACCTACTCCAGCTCCCATAATCACTACATGTGCCATATCACCTCCAAATAATCCGATTAGTCAAAAAGTACCCATTACTCTGCACCGCGCATTAAACACAATCAGTCCCTCGTTGCCTATAACCCCTATTGATTGTCATAAGTATAGTTAATAGGAGTTACCGTGGTTTTTGGTAGTCCTCTTCCCCGTGCTCTTTGGCAAACAATACGGCCGCTTTGACGCGTGAAGACAGATTCAGCTTATTGAGGATGTGCCGGACATGCTGTTTCACTGTGTCGTAGCTGATATGCAAGGTGAGGGCGATCCCCTTATTGCTTTCGCCCAGCGACAGCAATTGCAATATCTCGCGTTCGCGCTCAGTGAGTAACTTCAGGGAATTCTTTGTTTCTTGCTCCGGAGTGTCCCCTTTGAGCAGGTCAATCATTTTGACTGTCATTGAGGGTGCAACAACAAGCTCGCCTGCGGCGACCCGTTTTATTGCCTCGACCACTTCATCCGGGGCCATATCCTTGAGCAGATAGCCACGAACCCCTGCGCGTATCGCATTACTCAAGTCTGTCTCCGAATCGCTCATGGTCAACATCACTGCGGGAAGGTTACAACCGTTTCTGCGCAATTCTTCAAGCATTGAAATACCATCCATCGGTTTCATGCGCAGATCAATGATGAGCAAATCCGGCTTCTGTTCGATGAGTACCTGCAATTCTTCCAAAGAGCCTACTGCTCCCAGTACCTCGATATCGTAGCAGTTGGAAAGCAATTCGCTCAACCCGCTACGGCACAGACTCTGGTCATCGACCATGGCCACTTTCAACTTCTCACTCATGCAGTTCTCTCCAATCGGCTCCAGGCTCGGGGAAATATAGTTGTACGCAGGTTCCCAATCCTTTGGTACTTTCCACCCGGATTTCTCCCCCGATATTTTGTGCCCGTTCACGCATGATGGTAATGCCATAGTGACCTTCAACGGGCGAGAAGGTGCCAACCCCATTGTCTTCAATGCTAAAAACAAAATAACCGCACAGTTGATTGACTATCAGGCGGGCGTGGCTGGCATTCGAGTGCTTGGCGATATTCGAAAGTGCCTCGCGCACAATGTTATACACCTGAATTTCATGTGCAAGAGGAAGATCAAGATCGGCGACATGAATCGAAGACTCAAGCAGGATATCGTGTTTTGTACGAAATTCTGCCGTCAATGTGTGCAGTGCTTTGAGCAGGCCGGCCGGATCCATTTCACTGCGAAAGTCAGTGATTAATGAGCGAACTGCTTTCTGACTGATTTCCAGCGCATCATCCAGTTCACCCGTATATTTTTTGACCATCAATTCGTTTTTATTGCGGACTGCCCCGTCCAGCAGTCGCGTACGCATACGGGCAAAATTAAGTGTCTGTGCCAGCGAATCATGAATTTCATTCGCGATTGTTTGCCGTTCCCGCAGTAGTTCGGAACGTTTTTCCTCACGATTGGATTTTACATACTCAATCAGAGATCTGAGTAATTCGGCATAGACGGCAGCCAGGCTTGCCGTTTTGCCGGAAGATGATTTGGGTGAGTCAAAAAATAAGGTGAAAACGCCCAGCAGAAGGCCAGGTGAGCTGGTGCTTTCCAGCGGCATTGAAAGTGCCGAGCGGCATTTTTTGTGTGAAGTGTTAACTTGTATCGATTCACATGTGTCTGTCACGCATAAGCCACGGCGAAAAGCATCCCGGCTGCAGTTCTCACAAGAAAGTTCGGTTATCGACTCCGGCCCGGTTTCCTCATCAGTCAATCCTACTGCGCTGATAACCTTTAGTGTTTGCTCGTCGGGGAGGAGCACGCGAATCGACCCGGCCCCAGCCTGTGTCAGATTGATGGCCAATTCGAGGTAGGTGTTCAGCAGTTCCCTGAAATCATTGGGGCGTGCAGTCTGGATCTGATCTTCAATACAGGCGTCAATACCACTGTTCAGTCCGGGCGGGTTGAATTCTGGCTCGTGTGCCCAGAAAAATTCAACACCATCCAGTTTTTTTAAATTTCTGCTCATTTTGCTTCGGAGTGGTCGTCCATTGTTTGTATTATAGTCACCGGGCTCATTCGAAAGGGGTGCGAACCCGTAGGTTATGACGCTTTGCCTTATATTTCAACCAAAAATCCCGTATCCGATACATAACCTATAGTAAATCCCCTTATCTGCACAGCCTGAATGGGGGCATATTGGATTACCCGATAAGGCTGTAGACAGATTGCGCCTTATTTTTGCCCAATAAAGAAAGACTACACAACGCAAACAAGGTATGAAAATCTGTATCGTCTCCGACAGTCATGACCGTTCAGATGTGCTGGTGGGTGCAATCACGGAGGCGCGACATGCTGGGGCGCAGGCCGTGTTCATTGTGGTGACTTGATTGGTGCCAACACCCTACGCGCATCCCTCAAGTTGGGCCTTCCCATTCATGCCGTGCACGGCAACAATCTGGATGACATCTCCGCACTGTATCGCATGATGGCCAACAATATCGGCATATTTACCTATCACGGAGAAGAGGCTACGCTGGAACTTGCCGGTCGCAAGGTATTTGTCACCCATATGCCGCACCATGGAAAGGCATTTGCCTGCACCAGCGACTACGACTTGGTCTGCCACGGTCACAGCCATACTGCACATGTTGATCGGCAGAAGCATATCAAAGGCGGAGAATGCTGGCTGGTCAATCCCGGATCGGTGGCAGTCCGGGTGTGAATGCCATTCCAACTTGGATATTGGCCAATCTGTCCGAATCCGACAAGTGGCAGAAACAGATTCGTGACATTGTGGAATCGGCCTACGACCACGGGGCGGATATGATTGTTACACCGTGCCAACTGTGTCAGGCCAACGTGGAGGTCTATCAATCCGAGATAAACAAGAAGCAGGACACCAAATTTGCTTTGCCTGTGATTTACTACTCACAGCTCTTAAGTGTCGTGTACGGTGCAAGTGTGGAACAGTCAGGTCTGGATGGACACGTGACTCAGCCGAAAAAATTGCAGGACATCGCAGGGATTAATGATGGGGCTATAATCCACACCCTTGGAACTGTAACCTGAACTGCAAGGAGCAACCATGCAACACCTCAAGCCCAAAGAAATTTTCGACTTTCTGCAAGCCAATCCCGAAGCAGTGTTCATTGACGTACGCAGCGAGATGGAATACATGTTTGTCGGTCATCCGCGTGGTTCCATCCGATTCCCTGGGTAGATGGTCCGGACTGGGAGATTAATCCCATGTTTGTTGCCCATGTGCGCAAGGCAGCCAGTGTCAATCGCCCCGTGGTGTTGATCTGCCGCTCCGGTCGCCGTTCAGCCGACGCCGGACTGGCACTGGAAAATGCGGGGATCAAAGATGTTTACAATGTTGAACATGGGTTTGAGGGTGACCTCGATGAGAATCATCACCGCAATTCACACAATGGCTGGCGCTTTGACGGTCTGCCTTGGGCGCAGACTTGAATAGAGAATGGCTGTTGCGCCGACTGAAAAAATAGAGAGTGCCTTACGACGAACTGGAGAACTGCGTCATCACCTTGTTACGATGGCCCATTGGGGACTAAATCTGGCGATTCTGGCAAGACTACAGTAGTTTCTTACATTCTAAAGCCGCTTGCTGACTTGCATGATGCCGGCATCTTCTGCATGCGGTTTGATAGTGAAGCCCATGCGGTTCACCAGCTTGAGCATATTGTGGTTATGGCTCAATACTTCCCCTTCGATAACCTCTAGACCCTTTGACCGCGCGGCTTCCATCAAGGCGATCATAAGTCGCTGTCCCAATCCTTTCCCGGCAATACTATTGGCAACTACCAGCGCGAATTCACAACTTACTCCGTCCGGATTGATGGCGTACCGCGCAACCCCCAGTTCCGTTTCTGGCAGTTGGCCTTGAGTCACTGCAACCAGTGCCATTTCCCGGCTGTAATCGATTTGAGTCAGCCTGGCCAACATCTCCTCGGTCAATTCCTGCACGCTATTCATGAAACGGAAATATTTCGACTCATCAGACAGGTCGTGCACGAAGCGTTTGACCAAGTCGGCATCTTCGGGACGGATGGGGCGAATCACGATATCCGTTCCATCAGCCAGTTGCCATTGGCTCACCAAATGGGTGGGGTAGGGATAGATTGCCATATGGGCATAGCGGTCGGTGCCGGGTTGGCGATATTCAACTACCACCCTTGCATCCGCAGCCAGCACCCCTTGTTCATCCAGAATCAATGGATTGATATCCATTTCCTTGAGCAAGGGAAGTTCGCACACCATTTCAGACACCCGTAGCAGCACATCTTCCAGAGCATCCATGTTGGCGGGAAGCATGTTGCGAAAGGTGCCCAGCATCTTGGCGATGCGCGTACCACGTATCAGTTCGCGTGCCAGGAAACTGTTCAGAGGCGGCAGCGCGACTGCGCGATCCCCCATGATCTCAACTGAAGTTCCTCCCGCACCAAAAGTGATGACAGGGCCGAACACGGGATCGGTGGTGACGCCAATCATGAGTTCTCGGCCATTTGCCTTCACGATCATCGGCTCGATAGAGATGCCGTCAACTCTGGTGCCGGGTCGGTTGAGTTGCACGTTGTCAATGATGTGCTGGTACGCAGCACGTACTTCATGCGCATTACGCAAGTTAAGTATCACGCCACCGGCATCACTTTTGTGCGTGATATCCGGTGAGTTGACTTTCATTGCTACCGGGAAGCCGAATTGTTGTGCAATCAACAGTGCCTCATTCGGCGAATGGGCAACCATGGTGCGTGCCACGGGAATATTGAATGAGGCCAAGAGCGCCTTGGATTCCATTTCTGACAGTACATTGCGGTGCTCCTGCAGGGCACCCTCGATAATCAGGCGCGCGCTTTCCACATCCGGTTCGTCATGGTGTGAGAAAGGTCCTGGCATTTGCATCAGCAGCTTCTGATTACGGTAATAGGCGGATAAATGGGAAAAAACTTCCACCGCTGGTTCCGGTGTGCGGAAGTGGGGGCGATGTGCCTTGGCGAAGGCTTCACGCGCCTCTGCGACTTGGGTCTCTCCCATCCAGCAGGTCAAGAGCGGTTTGCTGTGACTGTTCGCGAGTTCGATCATTGCCTGTGCCGACTCCAGCGGTTTTGTCATCGCCTGCGGTGTCAAAATGGCCAATACACCATCTACATTCTCATCATCCAGGCATGCTTTGACCGCATGGTGATAGCGGTCAGCCTGCGCATCACCAATAATATCCACCGGATTGCTGTGTGGCCAGTTCGTGGGTAGATGCTGGTTCAAGCTATCGATTGTCGATTCTGAAAGTGTAGCCATGGACAACCCCAGATCTGCTGCACGATCGGTTGCCATTACGCCGGGACCGCCACCGTTAGTGACGATGGCGAGCCGATTCCCGACCGGGCGAAAACCGCATGAAAGTGCTTTGGCAGCGGTGAACAACTGCGTAACGGTTTTCACGCGTACCACGCCGGCACGGCTGACTGCCGCATCAAACACGTCATCTGCGCCAACCAATGAAGCTGTATGTGACATTGCAGCCTTGGAGCCTGCCGTATGCCGCCCGACTTTGACCAGAATCACCGGTTTGATGCGTGCGGCGGCGCGCAAGGCACTCATGAAACTGCGCGCATTGCGGATGCCTTCGATGTACATCAGGATACTGCTGGTAAGCGGGTCCGACACCAGGTAATCAAGGATCTCACCAAAATCGACATCGGTCGAAGAACCCATTGAAACAACACTAGAAAAACCGACATCGTTACTTTGTGCCCAATCCAGAATCGCAGTACACAGCGCACCAGACTGGGAGACGAAGGCGATGTTGCCTGCATTTGCCCCCCCTTTGTTAAAAGTTGCATTCAAGCCAATCGAAGGGCGCATGATGCCCAAACAATTTGGGCCGACCAGCCGTATTCTGAAGCGATGAGCCACTTCAATCAGTTCCTTTTCCAGCGCTGCACCCGTCGGTCCTGCCTCGCCAAATCCGGCGGTGATAATGATTGCCGCCTTGACTCCGTGCAATCCGCATTCCTCCAAAATGCCGGGAACAGTCTGAGGGGGGGTGGCGACTACAACAAGCTCAACGGGCTCGCCAATCTCTCCAATGGATGCATAAGCGTGCTGCCCCTGGATTTCGGTGTTCTTTGCGTTGATTGGGTAAAGCTTTCCCTTGAATCCGCATTGCAGCATATTCTGGAAAACGATCTGGCCAACTGAATCGGGTCGGTCACTGGCACCAAAAACCGCAACAGATTTTGGTGCAAAGAGTGGATTGAGATAGTGTTTGCCCATCAGTTTTTACCATGAAGTTGGAGGTCTGCGGATACGCCGCTATGATAGCACCGGAGCATGACTGCATTTTAACGGAGCTACTTGTGCAAACAGCCTACATCAGCCATTCACTGTGCCTGAAACATGACATGGGTGTCCACCACCCGGAATGTCCGGCCCGTATTCATGCGATTGAGGATCAACTTATCGCATCAGGACTGTTCGGCTACTTGCAACATCACCAGGCACCGGAGGTAACCCGCGAACAGTTGCTACGGGTGCACGCTGCTGGCTATCTGGATGAGATTATTGCCGCCTCACCGCAAGAAGGCTTGGTGGTGCTGGACGGAGACACCTTCATGAATCCATTCACCTATCCTGCTGCGCTGCGGGCCGCAGGTGCGGTGGTGATGGGCGTTGATCTAGTGATGGCGGGGCTGGCGGAAAATGTTTTCTGTAATGTCCGCCCCCCGGGGCACCATGCCGAGCGGGGGAAGGCGATGGGGTTCTGCATTTTCAACAACATCGCGGTCGGTGCGGCACACGCTATGGCCCAATACGGACTTGAGCGGGTCGCTATTGTGGATTTTGATGTACATCACGGCAACGGCACCGAGGATATCTTTGCCGCAGATCGGCGCGTCATGTTGTGCTCGACTTTTCAGCACCCATTTTATCCATACAGTGGAGCGGAAAGCTCAAGCGATCACGTCATCAACGTGCCATTGAAGGCAGGAACTGGTGGTGCAGAATTCAGAGTTGCGGTCACCGAACACTGGATGCCCGCACTGGAACAGTTCAAACCCGAACTCGTCATGATATCGGCAGGTTTTGACGCACACCGTGAAGATGACATGGCCTCACTCGGCTTGGTGGAGGCAGACTATGCTTGGGTAACGGAACAGGTGCAAGATATTGCAGCCCGTTATGCAGCTGGACGTATTGTCTCGGCGCTGGAGGGGGGCTACGAACTACATGCGCTGGGCAGGAGTGTGGTCGCGCATGTCAAACAATTGAGCGGGCTCTGACTGAGGCCGCTTGATAGTTTGACCACTTGTTTTTGGTTACGACATAACATTTGCCACACTCATGTTTAGCCTGCACCAATAGCAAGTGACCAAATTCTATTTTGCCACTTGCTTTTCGCGGATTTCATCCAACGTCTTGCAGTCAATACACAAAGTTGCGGTCGGGCGAGCTTCCAGCCGGTTCAGTCCGATCTCAACGCCACAGTTGTCACAATAGCCGTAATCATTGGCATCAATTCTTGCCAGCATCTTGTCGATGTTTTTGATGAGCTTGCGTTCCCGATCACGATTGCGCAATTCCAGGCTCATATCAGACTCTTGCGTCGCGCGATCATTTGGATCGGCGAAGACGGTGGCTTCATCCTGCATGGTATGCACGGTGCGATCAATGTCCTGACCCAGGCTTGCCTTGATCCCGGTCAGCGTGGCACGGAAATGGGCCAGTTGTTTTGGATTCATATATGCCTCACCCTTTTTCGCTTTGTACGGGGTGGCTGTTTTGTTCGCTTGCACTGGCATTTGCTTATTCTCCAAGAAGGGCTGAAATTTTTGCGCGCGCTTTAATACCAGAAAGCGTTTTCCTTCGCAACATTAAAATTCGTAGAAATTGTTGTCATACGACGTTAATGCCATGTTTTTCAAACATATTGACCAAAGCAATCAAGGGTAGGCCAATCAGCGCATTTGGATCGCTGCCTTCTATCCGTTCGATCAGTGCGATGCCAAGTCCTTCGGATTTGGCACTGCCCGCACAATGGTAAGGCTGTTCCTTGTGCAGATAGCGCTCTATTTGCTCATCGGTTAGCGGGCGAAACTTTACGCTGGTATCGACGACCTCTGTCTGTATCTGGTCAGTTGCGGCATCAAGCAAACTCAATGCAGTATGGAAGATTACGTTCTTGCCGCGCATGGCACGTAGCTGCTGCACAGCATTTTCATGCGTCAAGGGTTTGCCGAGTTGCACGCCGTTGAGAAGTGCAACTTGGTCGGAGCCTATAATTAACGCATCCGGGAACTGATGAGAGACGCCACGTGCCTTCAATTCAGCCAACCGTAACGAAGTTTGCCTCGCATCTTCCCCGGGTAACGGGGTCTCATCAACTTCTGGTGCCGATATCAGGAAGGGAATTTGCAGGGATGAGAGGAGCTGGCTCCTGTATATGGACGATGAAGCCAGAACGATTGTTTTGCTGTTCAAGATATTCCTTGTTACGTGGCTTTGACATAGGGGGGGCGAATATATATCATGCGCGCCTCATGTTTGCACGGCCTTTGATCGATGGCGTTGACTTTGCCTTGAATGGCAAGGAGTTACGCGGAAGTGTGGCGCTGGATACGCTGCCCAGGCTGGGAGATATTCTGGCAAACCCGAGCGGGAACATTGCGTTTGCGTTGCGCGGTTTCAAAGTTGACGATCGCCTGATGCTGAAGGTTGATCTATTTGGGGACTGTCGGTTGCGTTGCCAGCGTTGTCTTGGGGAAATGGTCTACCCAGTTACCATGGCGGTAACTTTGCACTTGGTGTCATCTGGACGGATTGAGGAGGTCGATACGGACGATGAGATTGATTGTATTGATGTATCGTCAGAAATTGATGTGCTGTCACTGGTTGAGGATGAGTTGCTATTGGGGATTCCTTACGCACCCAGACATCCTGAAGGTGAATGCGTTACACAGGCAAATGAATTAAAGCAATCTGCCAATCCGTTTGCGGTACTGGCAGATATTAACAAGAAGCAGTAATAGATTTTTGAGGAGTCATCATGGCAGTTCAGCAAAATAAAAAGTCCCCGTCCAAGCGCGGTATGCATCGTGCACACGATTTCCTGACTAGTCCAGCTCTGGCAGTGGAGCCGTCCACTGGCGAACCGCACCTTCGTCACCATATTAGCCCCAGCGGTTACTATCGTGGCAAGAAGGTAGTCAATACCAAAGGCGAATAGGCCTTTTGCAGGCTTTTCAAGCCGCGTCTTACAGAGTTAGGGCGCAGCCTGCTTTGTATCTTCCCATTCCGAGGAACGCCAAGTGGATGTAACAATAGCCATTGACGCCATGGGCGGCGACCATGGTGTGTGTGTCACTGTCCATGCGGCGATCTCCTATCTGCAAAAACATCCGTCAGATAAGGTGATTCTGGTCGGCTTGGCTGACAAGATAGCCGATGAAATACGCAACAGCGGGATTGCTGCGAATTACCCTCGTTTGACTATTCACACTGCAACGGAAGTCGTCGGCATGGACGAGCAGCCGCAATCCGCCCTGCGCGGCAAGAAGGACTCTTCCATGCGGGTTGCAATCAACCTTGTCAAGAGTGGAGAGGCTGCCGCTTGCGTCAGCGCCGGGAATACCGGTGCGCTGATGGCGACTGCGCGCTACGTACTGAAAACACTCCCCGGAATTGATCGTCCAGCTATTGCTTCTTTCCTGCCAACTCGTAAAGGCCAAGTCTGCATGCTTGATCTCGGTGCCAATGTAGATTGCACCGCTGAACATCTGCTGCAGTTCGCTCTGATGGGCAGCACCTTGGTATCGGCGCTTGAACACTGCGAGAATCCCAGCGTTGGGTTACTTAATATCGGCAGTGAAGCGATCAAAGGTAATGATGTGGTTAAACAGGCTGCAGAACTGCTCCAGAACAGTGACTTGAATTTTTATGGGAACGTCGAGGGGAATGACATATTTAATGGTGTCACTGATGTTGTGGTTTGTGACGGTTTTGTCGGGAATGTGGCGCTCAAGACCGCTGAAGGCGTGGCAAAGATGATGGGGGGCTTCCTCAAAGAGGGATTTAGTCGCAACGTACTCACTAAAGTTGCTGCTATGGTTGCTTTGCCCGTTCTCAAGGCCTTCAAGGACAGGCTTGATCACCGTCGCTATAACGGTGCAAGTTTCCTCGGCTTGAAAGGGATTGTGGTAAAAAGTCACGGTTCTGCGGATCAGTTTGCCTTTTTGTGTGCCATCGAACGTGCTGCTGAAGAGGCGCGTGGTGGGATGTTGGCACATATCAGCGAGCACGTTGAAAAATGGCATCATGCACGCCAGTCAAATTAGGAGATGACTTTGATTTACTCCAGAATTATCGGCACCGGAAGCTACCTGCCTGCAAAAACAATAACTAATTATGATCTCGAAAAGATTGTCGAGACTTCGCACGACTGGATCGTGTCCCGCAGCGGGATTGAAGAGCGTCACTTTGCGGCTGAAGGCGAAATGACCAGTGATCTGGCACTTCATGCCGGCCGCAAGGCAATCGAGGCCGCAGGTATCGGTGCAGACGAAATCGACCTGATTATTGTCGCCACTACTTCACCAGATATGCCATTTCCCAGCACAGCCTGCATTTTGCAAGACAAACTGGGTATTAAAAATGGGAGTGCAGCCTTCGATATGCAGGCAGTTTGCGGCGGTTTTGTCTTTGCCCTGAATACGGCCGACCTGTATATTCGCGGCGGTCAGGCGCGCACGGCACTGGTCGTGGGGGCTGAAGTACTGTCACGTATGCTTGACTGGAAAGACCGAACCACCTGTGTGCTATTCGGAGATGGGGCAGGTGCTGTCATTTTGCGCGCTTCAGAGCAGTCCGGAATTGTTGCCACGAAACTTCATGCCAACGGTTCATACCACAGCATGTTGAAGGCGGACCCCACAATCAGCATGGACGGTAAGGCAGTATTCAAGTTTGCAGTCAATGTGTTGGCTGAGGTTGTTGAGGAATTACTGGAAGACCAAGATATGGTTGGTGCCGATATCGATTGGCTGGTGCCCCATCAAGCTAATATCCGCATCATCGAAGCAACTGCTAAAAAGCTGGGGTTGGGAATGGAACATGTGATCGTGACTGTCGCCAGTCACGGTAATACTTCGGCGGCTTCGATTCCGCTTGCTTTGGACGCCGCGGTACGCGATGGCCGTATCAAGGCAGGCCAGAAAATATTGATTGAAGCCATAGGTGGCGGTTTTACCTGGGGCGCGGCACTTATTAATTGGTAGGTTCAGCTATGACACGATTCGCATTCGTTTTTCCCGGTCAGGGCTCGCAGTCGCAAGGCATGATGGACGGCTATTCCGAGTTTAGTATAGTGCGCGATACTTTTGCCGAAGCCTCCGATGTGTTGAAGCAGGATTTGTGGCAACTGGTTACGACAGGCACCGATACCGACTTGAACACGACGGTGAATACGCAACCCCTAATGCTGACTGCCGGTGTGGCGGTTTACCGTGCTTGGCAGTCCAGGCATGGGGCGCGACCTGCCATCATGGCTGGACATAGTCTGGGTGAATACACGGCGCTGGTTGCCGCCGATGCATTGAATTTCACCGATGCACTACCGTTGGTACGCTACCGCGCCCAATGCATGCAGGAAGCCGTACCCGAAGGCAAGGGCGGCATCGCTGCCATCCTCGGGCTGGAGGACGATGTGGTGCGTGCCGTGTGTGCCGAAGGTGCTCAAGGCGAAGTGCTGGAAGCGGTAAACTTCAATTCACCGGGGCAAGTGGTCATCGCCGGTGACCGCACTGCTGTGGAACGCGGTATGGTCATTGCCAAAGCCAAGGGAGCAAAACGCGCCCTAATGTTGCCAATGAGTGTCCCATCCCATTGCAGTCTGTTACGAGGGGCGGCGGATAAATTGCGTGCCTACCTTGAGCGAGTGACGGTTCATGCACCATCCATTCCAGTCGTGCATAACGCGGATGTCGCTGCGCATAGCGATGGCGCCGCAATCAAAGATGCGCTGGTGCGACAACTGTTTTCGCCGGTGCGCTGGGTCGAGACTATCCAACTCTTCGGTCAGCAGGGAATAACTCATAACGCTGAATGTGCGCCCGGGAAGGTGCTGGTTGGTTTGAACAAGCGCATCGATACCACACAACAGGCGTTGGCGATCAATGATGGCGAGGCCATGAAAGCAGCGCTGGCCGTACTGGCTTAAAAAGGAGGGACAAATGACAATGCAAGGGAAGACGGCATTAATCACCGGCGCTTCACGCGGGATCGGTCAGGCGATCGCACTTGAACTTGGTAAGCAGGGAGCCACCGTCATTGGCACGGCGACGACCGAGAAAGGGGCGCAAGCCATCGGTGACTATCTGGCCCAAGCCGGCGTAACCGGGCAGGGTTTGGCACTGAACGTTAATGATCCTGCGCAGATCGACCAGGCACTTGCCGCCATTCGAGCTCAATTTGGCGAGGTAGCGATCCTGGTGAACAATGCCGGTATCACCAAAGACAATCTGCTGGCACGCATGACTGATGAGGAGTGGGATGATGTACTTGATACCAACCTCAAGTCAGTATTTCGCCTATCACGTGCCGTTCTGCGCGGGATGATGAAGGCCAGAGCGGGGCGTATCATCAACATATCTTCTGTGGTTGGCAGTATGGGGAACCCCGGACAGGCCAACTATGCTGCCTCCAAAGCGGGTATGGCAGGCTTTTCCAAATCCTTGGCGCAAGAGATTGGTAGTCGTAACATCACGGTGAACTGTGTGGCACCCGGTTTCATCGACACAGATATGACTCTGGCACTGGGCGAGGAGCAGCGCGCCAAACTGGTGGAGCACGTCCCACTGAAACGACTGGGATTGCCGGCGGATGTTGCAGCCGCCGTGGCCTTTCTGGCGGGCTCGGGTGCGGCCTACATCACAGGAGTGACTTTGCATGTGAATGGCGGAATGTATATGGAATAGGGTGGTTTTGAATTCGGTGCGAATTTGGTAGAATGCTCGCGCTTTTTGTACTTTAACTTTAAGGGAGTAACGTATGTCCAATAACGAACAACGTGTTAAGAAAATCGTCGCAGAGCAGCTGGGTGTGAACGAGTCGGAAGTAAAAAACGAATCATCATTCGTGAATGACTTGGGTGCGGACTCCCTGGACACGGTGGAACTGGTGATGGCATTGGAAGAAGAGTTTGGTGTTGAAATTCCTGACGAAGATGCAGAAAAAATTACGACCGTTCAACAAGCATTGGATTATGTGAACACACATTCCAAGTAACTTGTAGAATTTTCATGAGCATCGGAGTCCAGTTTGACTAAAAACAGAGTTGTTGTGACCGGCCTGGGAGCCGTTACACCAGTCGGAATTGGTGTTGCGGAAACGTGGAAGAATATCGTAGCCGGGAAATCCGGGATTGGCCGCATCACCCATTTTGACGCCTCTGCATTTGCGTGTCAGATCGCCGGTGAGGTCAAGGACTTCGATGCTACCCAATTTATTCCTGCCAAGGATGCGCGACGCATGGATCGTTTCGTGCATCTCGGGCTGGCTGCCGGTATCGAGGCATTCAAAGATTCCGGCTTGGAGGTTACTGAGACAAATGCTGAACGCATCGGCGTTTGTATCGGATCCGGGATAGGAGGATTACCCTCGATCGAGGAAACCCAGAATGATTATCTTGCCGGAGGCCCTCGCAAGATATCTCCGTTTTTCATTGCCGGCACCATCATTAATATGATATCCGGTAATCTTTCGATAATTTATGGCCTAAAAGGCCCTAATTTTGCGGTGGTATCGGCGTGTTCGACCGGTACACATAGCATCGGCGAAGCCATGCGGATGATACAGTACGGAGATGCTGATGTGATGGTGGCTGGGGGGGCAGAGTCTTCCGTTTCGCCCCTGGCGATCGGCGGATTTGCCGCATCACGCGCGCTGTCCACCCGCAATGACGATCCCGCCACAGCCAGTCGCCCATGGGATAAGGACCGCGATGGTTTCGTGCTGGGTGAAGGGGCAGGGGCTTTGGTGCTCGAAGAATACGAACATGCCAAGGCACGCGGGGCAAAAATATATGCCGAATTGGCAGGTTACGGCATGAGTGCCGATGCCTACCACATTACGGCACCCAATATGGATGGGCCAAAGCGCAGTATGCTTAACGCACTGCGTGATGCTGGCCTGTCACCGTCAGATGTTCAATATATCAATGCGCACGGCACTTCGACCCCGCTGGGTGATAAGAATGAGACCGATGCGATCAAGGCCGCCTTTGGCGAACATACAAAAAAACTGGTTGTAAATTCGACCAAATCAATGATTGGCCATCTGCTGGGAGGCGCTGGTGGCGTTGAGTCACTGTTCTGCGTGCTCGCGCTGCACCACCAGATTTCGCCGCCGACCATCAATATCTTCGAACAAGATCCGGACTGCGACCTCGATTACTGTGCGAACGCGGCGCGGGAGATGAAGATCGACGTGGCCATGAACAATAACTTTGGATTTGGCGGGACGAACGGTACGCTGGTATTCCGCAGGGTCTGAACTCTCTTGCGATGCTGGTCAACGGACTACCGAGCGACTGCATTTCTGCCGAAGACCGTGGCTTGTCTTATGGTGATGGCGTGTTCCGCACCTTGCGCACACGCAATGCCGAGCCGCTGAACTGGCGGCGTCACTTTGCGAAGTTGCGGCACGACTGTGCAGCGCTTGGGCTCGATTGCCCTGATCAGAATATTCTCCTGAGTGAAATCCGCCAGCTATCTGGTAGCCAAGCAGAGGCGATCACAAAGATTGTTATTACCCGCGGCCGTGGCCAGCGCGGTTATGCCGCACCAACGATCGCTGGTCACACCCGGATCGTCGATTGTCAACCTCTCCCCCAGTATCCGGCAGAACTCTATACTGCTGGCATCCAGACTCAAGTCTGCAGCATAAAATTGGGCCACCAACCCGCCTTGGCCGGAATCAAGCACCTCAATCGCCTAGAAAATGTATTGGCCGCCACGGAATGTCAAGAGGCTGGGCTACCCGAAGGCTTGCTTGAAGATGAACAAGGAATGGTAATTAGCGGGACGAGATCGAATCTCTTTTTGGTGCGCAATGGAATCATCTTCACACCTGAATTGAGTTTGTGCGGGGTGGCTGGCGTACAACGGGAGCGTGTGCTCGACTGGGCAGACAAGCATGACACCGATTGCAAGATCGGGCGATTACAGATCGCAGACTTGCTTGCAGCTGATGAGGTCTTTCTGGTGAATAGCCTGTTCAGGTTGTGGTCGATTCGGGAATTTCCAGGCTATCTTCGTACCGAGCACCCTTTTGCAACCCGTATTAGAAATTGGCTGGATGAGGATGAGGCGTAGATTGAAACTTACTATTGGGCTGATACTTGCGCTGCTCGTATTGTCGGGCATCGCGCTTGATTATGCCTTTTCGCCCATGACTTCGGTGCACACGCCCCTCGAGTTTTCACTCAAGCCAGGAAGTAGCTTGAAAAGCGCCGCCGTTCAGATGGAACAGGCGGGGGCACTCGCAGACCACACCTCCTTTGTATTGCTTGCCAGGCTGCTCGGCAAGACACGGCAGATCAGGTTCGGCAACTACCAATTGGATAGACCGCTTTCCCGCCTTGAATTGCTGGATATGATCAGCTCCGGTCGTTCCGAGCAAAGTCAGTTGACGATCGTTGAAGGGACAACATTCCAAGCATTACGTGCGTTATTAAACGCACATCCCAAATTAAGGCATGACAGCGCGAACCTATCCGAACAGGAATTATTGAAACGCATCGGCTCAACTGAAGATGTGGCAGAAGGCCTGTTTTTTCCAGATACTTACAACTTCTCTAGCGGAAGCAGTGACTTGCGGGTACTGCAACGTGCCTACGATCTTATGCAACAACATCTGGCCCGCACATGGGAGCAGCGCGATGCCGGCCTCCCTCTCATATCTCCCTATCAAACCCTGATTCTGGCTTCCATCATTGAGAAAGAAACCGGGCGAGCGGAAGACCGTGCCATGATTGCTGCAGCCTTCATTAATCGCCTAAAAATCGGGATGCGTTTACAGACGGACCCTACGGTCATCTATGGAATTGGTGAGCGATTTGACGGTAATTTGCGCCGACGCGATCTGACTGCCGATACCCCGTACAATACATACACTCGGGGCGGGCTACCGCCAACTCCGATCTCCATGCCGGGACTGGCCTCTTTAAAAGCTGCAACCCACCCGGCGCAGAGCAAGGCACTGTATTTCGTGGCGAGGGGGGATGGCAGCTCCCATTTTTCAAACTCCCTGTCCGAACATAATAGGGCAGTCAATCGGTACCAGTTGAAATGACCCAAGCAAAATTCATTACTTTTGAAGGCGTGGATGGTGCAGGGAAGAGTACACACCTTGCGTGGTTCACCGATGTCCTGCGCCAGCGCGGTATCGACTTGTTGTTAACGCGTGAACCGGGAGGTACACCGCTAGGCGAGAAGCTACGTGAAATCCTGCTGCATGAGCCGATGCACGCTGAAACCGAAGCGATGCTGATGTTTGCGGCACGGCGCGAGCATATTGAACAGGTGATCCGTCCTGCATTGCGACGCGGCACTTGGGTGATCTCGGACCGTTTTAGTGATGCCAGCTTCGCCTATCAAGGTGGGGGCAGGGGCGTGTCTATCACCAAATTGGAGCAGCTCGAGCAGTGGGTGCAGGGCGAGTTGCAACCTGATCTTACTTTACTGTTTGATATTCCAATCGAGGTGGCGCGCCAGCGATTGTCGAACAGCCCTAGTTTGGATCGTTTTGAGCAAGAGCAAGGGGAATTCTTTCAGCGCGTCCGCCAAGCTTATCTGGGGCGGGCGGCCAAAATGCCGCAGCGTTTTGCCGTCATCCGTGCCGAAAATACCATCCACGAAGTTCAACAAGAACTTTCAAACATCATCTCAATGCTTTGATATGAAAACACTATATCCATGGCAACTAACATCTTGGCAGACGTTGCAAGGACTGCGCAAGCGTTTGCCGCATGCCTTGTTGCTAAAGGGTGCACAGGGTATAGGAAAGCTCGACTTGGCATTGAATTTTGCTCTTTCTTTGTTGTGCGAACACCCGGCTGGTGATGGTATAGCCTGTGGAAAGTGCAATTCTTGCCGCTGGCTCGAGCAGGACAGCCACCCGGATTTTCGGCTAATCCAACCCGATGTGCTGAACGTTGAGGAGGAGGGAGTAGTCAAGGCGAGCGGCAAAAAGCCTTCCCGTGAAATTTCGGTCGACCAGATTCGTGATTTGACTAGTTTTTCCAACCTGTCTTCTCACTGCGGTGGTTACCGCATTATCCTGATCCATCCGGCGGAGGCAATGAACAGCAATGCCGCAAACTCCCTGCTTAAAACCTTGGAAGAGCCGTCAGCCAATCTTTTGTTCCTGCTGGTCACGCACAAGCCGCAACAGCTCTTGCCAACCATACTTAGTCGTTGCCAGAGCATCAGCCTGCCCACGCCAACACGTGACGAAGGTATCGCCTGGCTCACCGAGCAAGCCGTACCCAACCCAGAACAGGCGCTGGCACAAACTGGGTTTGCTCCCCTGCAAGCATTGTCATGGGCGGAATCGGGTGAGGGGGCCGAAGAGCGAAAAATTATTCTTGATGCTATCCCTAAACCTTCTCGTTTGGACCCATTATCCTTGGTCGATAGCCTGCAGCGTAGTGCACCAGTTCATGTTATTCATTGCCTGCAGCAATGGTGCCATGACTTGGCCAGCGCAAAACTTGCTGGTTCTGTGCGTTACTTTCCGGATCGCGCATCAATGATTCTCAAATTGGCGGACAGCATTTCAATGCCTGGCTTAATGCGCTACCAAAAGGAGCTGCTGGTTGCACGTAGAGCAGCTAATCACCCACTGAATCAAAGACTTCTTATTGAGTCACTATTGTTATCGTATTGCCAACTATTCGCAGTCTGATCTCCTTATGTTCATCGACTCACACTGCCATCTCAATTTTCCCGGCTTGATGGAAGATATTGACTCTCTCTTGGCCAATATGAGGGCCAATGATGTTTCACATGCCTTGTGCGTTTCGGTTGACATGCCTGGCGCATCACAGGTTATTGAATTAGCGAATAAATATGAGAATCTGTTCGCCTCGGTGGGTATCCACCCTGATTATGAAGTCGAAGAGGAGCCTAGCCTAGCAGACCTGATTCGCTTGGCGCAACACACCAAGGTCATTGCCATCGGCGAAACTGGGTTGGATTACTATCGGCTAACTGGTAATCTCGATTGGCAACGTGATCGTTTCCGTGTCCATATTAGAGCTGCCATTGGTTGTGGAAAGCCCCTTATTATCCATACCCGGTCGGCTGCGCAAGATACCCTGCGCATCATGCAAGAAGAACGAGCCGGTGATGCCGGAGGGGTAATGCATTGTTTCACCGAAAGTCTTGAAGTAGCCAAAGCTGCCATCGACCTTGGTTTCTATATCTCTTTTTCCGGCATTGTGACTTTCAAAAACGCTACCGCCATTAAAGAGGTTGCACGGCAGATCCCGTTGGATCGGATATTAATTGAAACCGACTCTCCATATCTCGCACCAATCCCTTATCGAGGCAAGACCAACCAGCCGGCATACGTCAAATACGTAGCAGAAGAAATTGCGAGGTTGCGCAACATGGATATTGAAGAGATTGGATGTGCCACATCAGCAAATTTTGAGCGCTTGTTCTTAACTTCCGCGGACTGAACACCATCCCCCATTTGTCGCATAATGTATATTATGTCAAATGACAGAACCTGCACGGTTTGTTCATATCAATAGCCAATCTATAGATTGCCTCCCCTGCATCTGCATTTCTTCTTGATGAGAAGTAAAAAGCCTGCGTCGAGTCGAGCAGGCTTTTTGTTTGGTGGGTCGTGAGTGATTCGAACACTCGACCAATGGATTAAGAGTCCACTGCTCTACCAGCTGAGCTAACGACCCTAAGGAGCGCGCATTTTATGCGAGTGTCTGTAATTGTCAAGGCGGGCAATTCGGGCGGCACAATTCTTCGCAATTCTTAAGGCTACACGCGAGCTCAAAGCAGCAATACATCATGGATCAAGGGTAGAATACCCGTCATTCGTACAGTCACATGCCGTAAAAGTTATGCATAAGAAAATATTAGTCAGGGATGCACGTATCGGAATGTATATCAGGGAAATCTGCGGAAGCTGGATGGACCATCCTTTCTGGCAAAAGTCATTCCTGCTTGAATCAGAAAAAGATATGGTGACGCTACAAAGTTCTGCCATCAATGAAGTGTGGATTGATACTGAATTAGGTTGTGATGTCGATACTGGGGCGGCGTCCGCCACAGAGGAGATCGTAGCCAAAAAAATCGCTGATGAACTAGACAATCCCAGCCCGCCCGCTCCTGTCAAAGTTCCATTTCTCGAGGAAATTGCACACGCACGCCGCCTGATTGCTCAAAGCAAAGGAGCTGTTACCTCGATGTTCAACGAGATAAGGATGGGTAATGCGATCAATGTTGCCGAGGTGGGGCCGTTGGTGGATCAAATCACGCAGTCCATTGAGCGCAACCCAGAAGCCTTTCTCAATTTGGCAAGGCTCAAGAGCGTGGATGACTACACTTACCTGCACTCGGTTGCGGTATGTGGGCTGATGATTTCCTTGGGTAAGCAGCTGGGCATGAGCGGGCGTGAACTCCAGGAGGTCGGCATTGCTGGCTTACTTCATGATGCAGGTAAAGCACTGATACCAATTGAAATATTAAATAAGCCAGGAAAGCTGACTGACGAGGAATTCGAAACCATTAAAGGGCATCCCCGCCTTGGATGGGAAGTTCTCGACGGAGCTGAAGGAATCAACGTAATCGCCTTGGATGTGTGTTTGCACCATCACGAGCGCATGGATGGAAAGGGTTATCCCGAGAGGATTTCTGGTGACCAGCTGACCCTGTATGCCCGTATGGGAGCAGTATGCGACGTCTATGATGCAATCACTTCCAATCGTTGCTATAAACCCGGCTGGGAGCCCGCCGAATCCCTGCGCAAAATGGCTGAATGGCGCGAGGGGCATTTTGATGAAAATATCTTCCGGGCATTCGTCAAGACCATTGGTATCTACCCATCAGGCTCCCTAGTAAGGCTCAAGTCAGGAAGGCTGGCTATAGTTTTGGAACAAAGCGGCAAGAGCCTGCTCGCACCTATTGTAAAAGTTTTCTTTTCAACAAAATCGAACGCGCCGATCATGCCTGAAATGCTAGACTTGGGCCGTTCACAGGAAACGATCGTATGCGCTGAGAATCCCGTACAGTGGGGGTTTGACCTGAAGCGCATTGCAGGAATTTGAGATTATCAAAACACATTTTAGGGAGAATATTAATGTCCGATATCCAATCCATACTGAATGAAACTCGGGTTTTCGCCCCTTCCGACGCTTTCGTCAAGCAGGCAAATGTCTCCGGTATGGCCGCCTACCAAACCCTCTGTGCAGCAGCAGCAAAAGATTACGCCGGTTTCTGGGCGCAACTGGCCAAAGACAAAATTATTTGGAAAAAACCGTTCAGTAAGACATTGGATGAGAGTGATGCCCCCTTTTACAAATGGTTCGAAGACGGCGAACTGAACGTTTCCTACAACTGCCTAGACAAACACCTTTCCACCCAGCCGGAAAAGACAGCGATCATTTTTGAAGCGGATGATGGCAAAGTCTCCCGCGTCAGTTATCGCGAGTTACATGGCCGAGTTTGTCAATTCGCCAATGGGCTCAAGTCGCGTGGTATTAAAAAAGGTGATCGTGTTGTTATTTACATGCCAATGAGTGTCGAGGCGGTGGTTGCCATGCAAGCCTGCGCGCGCCTTGGCGCGATCCACTCGGTCGTCTTTGGTGGATTTTCCTCCAAGAGCTTGCACGAGCGAATCACCGATGCCCAAGCTACCGCGGTAATTACCGCCGATGGTCAGTTCCGTGGTGGTAAGGCAATGGCGCTGAAACCCGCCGTGGACGAAGCCCTAACTCTTGGTGGATGTGATGGGGTTCACACTGTTGTCGTTTATCGCCGTATTGGAGGCGATGTGGTCTGGGATGATGAGCGTGACATCTGGTATCACGACCTGTTCAACAGCCAGTCTTCAACCTGCGAGCCAGAATGGGTGGGTGCGGAACACCCGCTGTTCATTCTTTACACTTCCGGCTCTACCGGAAAACCCAAAGGGGTGCAACATTCCAGCGGGGGTTTCCTGCTGGGATCAATGGTTTCCATGGAATGGGTCTTTGACTACAAATCGAGTGATGTTTTCTGGTGCACTGCCGACGTGGGATGGGTCACTGGTCACACCTATGTCACGTACGGCCCGCTGGCGATGGGCGCGACCCAGGTTATTTTTGAGGGTGTGCCGACTTATCCTGATGCCGGCCGTTTCTGGAAGATGATTCAGGATCACAAAGTCACTACCTTCTACACCGCACCAACCGCAATCCGCTCCCTCATCAAACTGGGCGCGGACTTGCCAGGCAAGTACGACCTGTCCAGTTTGCGCATACTGGGTACGGTGGGTGAACCCATCAATCCAGAAGCATGGATTTGGTACTACACTGTGGTCGGTCAGTCACGCTGCCCCATCGTCGATACTTGGTGGCAAACGGAGACCGGCTGCCACATGATCGCCCCGCTACCTGGTGCGATGCCGATTAAGCCGGGTACCTGCACCCTGCCCCTGCCCGGCATTATGGCCACCATCGTCAATGAAGCGGGTGATGAGGTCCACGACAAACATGGCGGCTTCCTCGTCATCAAGAAACCCTTTCCTTCACAGATTCGCACCATCTGGGGTGACCCGGAACGCTACAGGAAGAGCTATTTCCCGGAAGAAATGAAAGGCGCCTATCTGGCCGGAGACTCCGCTCACCGCGACGAAGATGGCTACTTCTGGATCATGGGACGTATCGACGATGTGTTGAACGTTTCCGGCCACCGCCTAGGCACGATGGAGATTGAGTCTGCACTGGTTGCCAACCCGTTAGTGGCTGAAGCTGCTGTCGTCGGCAAGCCGCACGAACTGAAAGGTGAGGCAGTGGTGGCATTTGTGGTGCTCAAGGGCAGCCGTCCGGCTGATGCCGCGACCGCAAAGAAATTGATGGAAGATTTGCGCAACTGGGTTAGCAAGGAAATCGGCCCGATCGCCAAGCCGGATGAGATTCGCTTTGGTGAGAACTTACCTAAGACCCGCTCCGGAAAGATCATGCGTCGCTTGCTGCGCGCTATCGCCAAGGGCGAGGAAATCACCCAGGATGTGTCTACTTTGGAAAATCCAGCCATCCTTGAACAACTAAAAGAAGTCATCAAGTAATTTGAGCAGGATATGGATGAAGGTTAAACTTCAGCACATTGTGCGGTAAACTGTCAGCGATATGAAACGCCAACAATTGAATCTATCCTTCATTCACGTATTAAGTACAGGGACAGCACGCGCCGCGTTGCTGTCCCTGGTTTTTGTTGTTGTGTGTGCATCCCCTGCGCGTGCAGAGACAGTGACGGAGGAAACCACCCGCACCCCAACCGACATCCAGACACAAATGCCTGCACCGATTCGTGAGGCGATGATCGTCGCTCCTGAATACGTCCTGCAAATACCGCATGTTGAGATTGCTGATGACCTAGCTGAACAGGCACACTATCCGGAGCTGACTGCGCTTCCGGAGGAGGATGCCTGGCAGCGTGTCCGCAATGGTCTCAACATGAACGACTTGGACAGTCCACTCGTCAAACGCCACGAAAAATGGTACGCCAGCCATCCTGATTATGTGCTGCGCATGAGTGAACGGGCGAAGCGTTACCTATTCCATATCGCTGAAGAAGTCGAACGGCGCGGTATGCCGTCGGAAATCGCGCTGCTTCCCATCATAGAGAGCGCTTTCAATCCAGGTGCCAACTCGGTTGCCAGTGCTTCAGGTATTTGGCAGTTTATTCCGTCTACCGGGAAACACTTCGGTATGGAACAAAACTGGTGGTACGACGGCCGACGCGACATCATAGGCGCAACCAACGGTGCACTGGATTATTTGCAGAAGCTGCATGACCAGTTTGGAGACTGGCATTTGGCTCTGGCCGCCTATAACTGGGGTGAGAATGCAGTTGCACGGGCGCAGGCAAACAATCGCAGGCGCGGCAAACCAACCGATTATTTGCATCTGAAAATGCCGCGTGAAACCAGAAACTATGTACCCAAGCTTATCGCAATCAAGCATATTGTCAGCGATCCGGCACGTTTTGGATTGGTACTGCAAGAAATACCGAACCGCCCCTACTTCACCGCCGTCACGCCTCCCGAGCCCATGGACGTAAGAATCGCGGCAGAACTGGCAGAAGTTTCCATGGAAGAATTCCTTGCTCTTAATCCAGGACACAATCGGCCGGTAATTCTGCATGACCAGGCAGAGGTGCTGTTGCTGCCGGTAGATAAAGTTGAAACTTTCCGCAGCAATCTGGAAAAGAATGACCAGCGCCTAGTTTCATGGCGCGCTTATGAAAGCAGACAAGGGGAAGCTTTTACCGACATTGCCAACCGCTTCGATATTCCGCTGGAACAATTGCGCACAGCGAATGGCTTGTCTCGCTACGCCATGCAAAGTAACGGGCAGACCTTGCTGGTGCCAGCGGGTGACCATGACACTGGCGAGGAGTTCTCACCATTTAATATGCATGCAACTGCTGTACAAGAAATGTCCGGCTTTATCTATGTAGTACGCAAAGGGGACACCATCTCTGACATTGCGAGAAAATTTCGTGTCAGTCAAGCCAGCCTGATTGCGATGAACAAAAATAGCCATCGACTCCGTATCGGTCAGCGCTTCACTATTCTGCCAGGCAGCTCGGGTAGACGTGAGGCCAAATACACTACAACCAAGCGGGCAAAACACACCATCACTAAGCGCAATACCGTCACTTATAGCCGTTGAAGATAGTCCTTCGTACAGTCGGCACGGACTTTATTGCATCAAGGTAGCGATATCCACGCCACACTACCAAACCCCATTTCACCGCACCCGCAAGGCTATGTCGACGGATTACGACCAGTGCCACAACAGCTGCCACCGGTAAAGGGTGACTACGCATATAACGTGCTACTGCCCAACCTTTATCCAGCACAGACAGAGGATAACGCCAACTTGCGGCTGACTCGGTGAGTAATTCACGCTGGGCAGAGATAGTTCTCAACAACTCGCCCCGTCGTTGCCTTACCTCAAGCAAACGCTCATTCATGGTTGCCCCGCAACGAACCCAAATCTTTTTTAAGTTCCGCAAGTGTATCGGCAAAGGGTGCCGACTTCTGGTT
>JBAZFV010000021.1:0-24364 GCA_041653255.1 Sideroxydans sp.
AAACTACCGGTGGCCCAGGAGTCGTCGGACTGATCATTCAGCCATGGGGTGAGATATATCTTGACGGAAAGAAGCAGGGAGTAAGTCCGCCCCTCCTTGAAATGCAAGTAGTTCCCGGCAAGCACACCCTCGAAATCAGGAATACGACTTTTCCTGTGTACAAGGAGGTGATTGTGGTGAAGACGGGCGCGACAATAAAAATCAGGCATAGCTTCCAATAGTAAGCAGCCAATAACAGGAGAGTAGAAAGATGTTGCGTTTGATTGTGGCGGGCATGAGCTCGCTGTTGTTGGTTGGATGCGGTTCTTTGGTCACTACCTGTGATGACGGGCGCGGCGGTATTCGCCTGTTTGCGAAGAGCGAGTCTCGTTTTCAGCTGGAAAAGGGAATTAAGGATTATGAAGAGGGGAATTACATCAGTTCGATGAATGCGCTGCAGAAAGTTCTGGAGGAAAAATATTCCCTCCAGGGGGATAAATTGACCTCATACAAATATCTGGCATTTATCCATTGTATTTCCGGCCGTGAAAATCTCTGCAAGGAATACTTTGGCAAGGTATTGCAAATCGATCCCGCATTCGATCTATCTCCTGCGGAAGCAGGGCATCCGTTGTGGGGGCCAGTATTCCGCAGCGTAAAAGACAGCAAGGCTAAATAGTCAACTCATTCGGCGCTAAACAATGATCAGCCAACTTGGGCGTTATGAGGTTATCGGAGAGCTTGGCCAAGGGGCGATGGGTGTCGTCTATAAGGCCAAGGACCCGCTTATTGACCGCGAAGTGGCGATCAAGACCATCAATTTAAGCCTGGCGATGGATGAGCGTGAGGAGTATGAAGCCCGCTTCTACCAGGAGGCCAAAGCGGCTGGCCGGCTCAGTCATCCAAATATCGTCACCATCTACGATGTGGGGCGCAGTGGAGACATCGCTTATATCGCGATGGAATACCTGCATGGACAAGAACTGCGTGACCTCCTCAATGAAACGCCATTGCTGCCGATTGGCCAGGTGCTCGATATCGTCGTTCAGATTGCGCAGGGGCTGGCATATGCGCACGAACATGACATCGTGCACCGTGATGTCAAACCATCCAATGTGATGATCGTGCGCGACGGCCATACCAAGATCACCGATTTTGGTATCGCGCGGATGGCATCGGCTGCGGTGCGGACTCAAACCGGTATGGTGCTAGGATCGCCCAAGTACATGTCGCCGGAGCAGGTGTTGGGCAAGGAGATTGACAGGCGCTCTGACATTTTTTCCCTGGGTGTGATGTTGTACGAGATGTTGGCCGGACAGGTGCCATTCATTGGCGAGAACATCAATGCCATCATGTACCAGACGCTCAATACCATTCCGGCATCGCCGGGCAGCATAAATCCGGCGGTACCTGAGATGCTCGACTACATCGTGGCCAAGGCACTGGCCAAGGATATGGATGAGCGTTATCAGAATGCGCGTGATCTGGCTGATGATCTGAAAGCCTGTCGCAACACAATATCGCAAGCTGAAAATTCAGCAATCACCAAGGCCAGTCCGGTCGCACAAAAAGTGGGGAAATTTATTGCGGAAGAACAGGGTAATGCAGCCGCAAAACCCGTGGGCGCTTTGGGTCTTTCCAACTCTTTTGACTCGAATGAAGCAACCATGAGACTGGCAGCGATGACTGCCAGCAAAGAGGATGTGGAAGAACTTTCCAGAACGTTGCGTATCACCCGCCCGGACTTTGGCGAGATCAATCGCAGCGCTCCCAAAAAAACTGCAATCACCCGGGATTCAAGTAATCGGATGGATGCGCAACCGATGGGTGGTTATCTGTTGCTGGTGGTCGTTGTCATCATCCTGATCGGTTTGTTCGCCACCATCTTTTCCTGATGCGTGATGATTCCAGGCATGAACCCGGGCAGAGATACACTATCCGGCCATCACACATGCTTACTGTTTTCCTGGTGCTTTCTGTAGCAGTGCTTGTAGTGCTGATTTCCAATTTACCGCTTGCTGCCGGATGGTGCCTGGCAGGCATGGTCTGGGTGCTGTCAGTACTTGGATATGTCTTGCTGCGAGATGTTTGGTTGCAAGCCGCAATATCCTGTGTGGCTTTCGATCTTGCATCACAGCAACGTATCACTCTCATCCTTCGCAGAGGTGCACCTGTTGCGGGGAGCATAGACAAGAGTAGTTTTGTGTCTCCTTACCTTACCCTGATTAACGTTACGACTGATTCAGGCAAGCACCGCAATTTGGTGATCATGCCGGATAGTATGGACAAGGTTGACTTTCATCGCCTGCGGGTCCGGTTGCGCTGGTCTGATCAGGGGTGAATGGAGGGGGTGAGAATGGTTGGTTTAGCGTCAGGCAAGGTTTGTGGGTAGTCCTTGCTGTAGTGCAGTCCGCGGCTTTCATGACGTGACTGGGCGCTTTGCACAATCAGATCAGCGGTTTGTACAAGATTGCGCAGTTCGAGCAAGTCGGCACTTACGTGGAAATTGCGGTAATACTCGCTGATTTCCCTGTGCAGGAGTCGAATACGATGCCGGGCACGCTGCAGGCGTTTGGTAGTGCGCACGATGCCGACGTAATCCCACATAAAACGGCGCAATTCGTCCCAGTTGTGCGATATGACCACCAGCTCATCCGCATCGGTCACCCTGCTGTCGTCCCAGTTCGGCAGTTTCTCCGGTAGGACGGGCTGACGCTGCAGGATATCATTCGCTGCCGATTCGGCGAATACCAGACATTCCAGCAGTGAGTTGCTGGCAAGGCGATTGGCACCATGCAAACCGGTGCAGGCCGTTTCACCGATGGCATACAGCCGATCGATATCGGTGCGCCCCTCCAGATCTGTGATTACGCCGCCGCAGGTGAAGTGCATCGCCGGGACGACCGGAATCGGCTGTTTGGCGATATCAATACCCAGCGTCAGACAGCGCGCATGGATGGTCGGGAAGTGTTCTTTCAGAAAAGATTCCGGCTGGTGTGAGATATCCAGAAATACGCAATCAAATCCGCCTTTTTTCATTTCATAGTCGATGGCGCGTGCGACTACATCGCGTGGTGCCAACTCGGCACGCTCATCGTGCTGCGGCATGAACCGGGTGCCATCTGGCAGTTTTAGGATGCCACCTTCGCCGCGAACTGCTTCACTGATCAGAAACGACTTGGCGTGCGGATGGTAAAGACAGGTCGGGTGGAATTGCATGAATTCCATGTTGGACATACGGCAACCCGCGCGCCATCCCATGGCGATGCCGTCTCCGGTGGCGGTATCGGGATTGGTGGTGTACAGATAAACCTTGCCCGCACCGCCTGTTGCCAGTACGGTGTTCTGTGCCGCAATGGTCAGCACCCGATCGTGCAACTTATCCAGTACGTACGCGCCATAACAGCGTTCGTCATCCTTGCCGAGTTTGCGTCCGGTGACCAGGTCCACCGCGATATGCTGTTCGAGCACGGTGATATTCGGATGCGCCAAAGCAAGATCGGCCAGTGTCTGTTGCACCGCCTTGCCGGTGGCATCAGCAGCATGAATGATACGACGCCGGCTGTGCCCGCCCTCGCGTGTGAGGTGAAAGTCGGTATTATTTCCCTCTGTTCTGGAAAATGGCACACCCTGTTCAATCAGCCAGTTGACGGCAGCCGCGCCGTGCTCGACGACAAAGTGTGTTGTTTGCTCGTCGCACAGACCGGCACCTGCCGTGAGTGTGTCACGGATATGCTCGTCCAGACTGTCATCCGGGGTTTGTACCGCAGCGATTCCGCCCTGTGCCCATGCACTGGCGCCGTCCAGCAGGCCGCGCTTGGTAACAATAGCAATCTGTTGCCGGTCGGCTAGTTTCAGGGCGAGGGACAGGCCGGCCAGTCCGCTACCGATGATGAGGGTGTCAAATTGCCGCACGATGATGGGGGAGATGGATTGGTGGCATGACTATAGCAAAGGTTATTGGTCCAGCGTGGAAATGAACTAATTTTTAATGCCACTGTCCACACGCGCGTTACGGGCAAGGCTGACGATGTGCACCCGTCCGGTTATACTCACGCGCCGCGCTTGGCGGCGCTTGAGATAAACCGGGAAACGGAATGGGTGACAGGGAGGTCGATCAACAACTGGTGGAACGCGCGCAAAGCGGGGACAAGCACGCGTTCGGACTGTTGGTCAGTAAATATCAGCGCCGTCTCGGGCGTTTGATCAATCGCTTCGTGCGCAATGCGGCCGAGGCGGAAGATTTGACGCAGGAAGCTTTCATCAAGGCGTACCGTGCCCTGCCGGCTTTCCGTGGTGACAGCGCGTTCTATACCTGGCTGTACCGTATTGGAATCAATACGGCCAAGAATCATTTGCTGGCACATGGACGGCGTGCGCCAACCAGCACCTCTTTTGATGCGGAAGAGGCGGAGAATTTTGAGGATGCGTCACTGTTGCATGAGGTGGCGACCCCGGAAAATGAATTGATGAGCAAACAAGTGGTGGCAGTCGTCAACGCCTCGTTGCAACAATTGCCTGACGATTTGCGTACCGCGCTGACCTTGCGTGAGATTGAGGGTTTGAGTTATGAAGAAATTGCATCGGTGATGAACTGTCCGATTGGCACGGTAAGGTCGCGTATATTCCGTGCGCGCGAGGTGGTCGCAACGAATCTGCGGCCATTATTGGGAACAAGTGAAAATAACAGGTGGTGAATATGAAACAGGAAATATCGGCGTTGATGGATGGTGAACTGTTCGAGGATGAAGCAGAGGTGCTCTTGGGTAAGCTCAAGCGACAACCGGATGGCAGCCGCGACTGGGCGACTTATCACCTGATCGGTGATGTCCTGCGTCAACCGGAGCATATTCGTTGCGGCTTTACCGAATCCTTTCATCGACGCCTGCAAGCGGAGCCGACTATCCTCGCTCCACGCCAGCACAAGCCGCAGCGCGTCAAGCATTACGCATTGTCAGCCGTTGCCTCGGTCATGGCGCTGGCCCTGGTCGCCTGGTTGTCGATGCAAATCGGGAATGAGCCGGCGGTACAGATGGCCAATATTCAGCAAAAGAATGCAGTTCGCCCTGCCGCCTATCAGGTCAACGACTATCTGATGGCGCACCAGGAGTTCTCTCCTAGTGCCGATGTGCAGGGGGCGGCGACCTTTATCCATACGGTGGCGGCCAAACAGTGAAACGTGTGATTCTGAAAGGCTTCTTGCCGGGCACGTTGCTGCTGTTGTTGGGTATGGTGTCTGCCGTGGCGGATCCGTTGCTGGATGATGCGGATTGGTTGCGTACCATGGCGTTTGCTGCGCATCAAACCAATTACAGCGGCATTTTTATCTATCAGGCCGGGGGGCGGGTGGAGATGTCACGTATCACGCATCTGATCGACCGGCAGGGTGAACATGAGCGTTTACAGGGACTGGAAGGTCCGCGGCGCGAGATCATCCGTCACAACGACCGGGTCTGGATGTTTGTGGGTGACAAAAAGGTCAAGTTTGGCAAGCGCCATGTCCGACGCACTTTCCCGGCACTATTACCCGAGCAGATTCTGACCCTGAAAGAAAGCTATACCGTTACGCAGGAAGAAGAGGACCGAGTGGCCGATCATCATGCGCACACGATACGTTTTCAGCCGAAAGATACCCTGCGCTACGCGCGCAAGATGTGGGCACACAGCGATTCCGGCCTGCTGCTGAAAGCGGTTGTGCTGGACGAACACAACAAGGTAATCGAGCAGTATGCATTTTCGCAGCTGCAAATAGGCGGCAAGATCGATCGCAAGTGGGTTCCGGACAGCGAGTCTGAAACCGAAGAAATCACTGTCAGAGAACATCTTTCACCCCTGCCTCAAGCGAATGTCGAGAGTTTATCGAGTGGCTGGCAAGTGGATGGGATACCTGCCGGATTTAAAAAAATAATCGAAATGCGCCGTACCCTTGCGCACCGTGAATCTCCGGTCGTGCAGATTGTCTTTTCGGACGGCCTGGCTGCCCTGTCGGTTTTCATTGAACAGCTTGGTGAGGTGGAGCATCCGCGCCTCGGGCTTTCGAGCCATGGGGCGGTGCATGTTTACAGGAAGTTGATTGATGGCATGTACGTCACTGTCGTTGGCGAACTACCGCCGCGCAGCGTGCTGCAGGTTGCAGAGTCCGTGCGTTATGCGGGGATGCCGTATGAATGAGATGCGCGCCATCGTGCTTGAATTGCACGGTGATCAGGCCGAGATTTCGCCTGTCGGCAACTTTGGATGCAGCCACTGCAACAGTGGCAACGGTTGTGGTAGTGGCAAGCTGGCACAGATGTTCTGCAGCAACAAATTACGCAAGTTCACCGCAAAAAATTCAGTGCAGGCGCAAGTCGGTGACGAAGTCAATGTCGCTCTCCCGCAAGGAATGCTGTTGCACAGTTCGCTGTTGATGTACATGCTACCGCTGATTTTGCTGCTGGGCGGTGCGCTACTGGGGGCATCACTCGGTTCTACAGATGCAGCCCGTGACGGCTATGCCGTGCTCGGTGCGTTAGTGGGATTGCTGACGGGGTTTGCGGTGAGCCGCGTCTTTGCACTTGGGGCGAGGCAGCAAGCCGTTGTGCAGTCGGTAGTGGAATCAAAAACTGGTCTCTGAAATGACGGAACCCATCTGGAGAATCGCTATGCATAAACGGTCTTTATTTTTCTTCCTGGGCGCTTTGTTCGCATGTTCTGCATGGTCGGCAGATTTGCCCGATTTTACCGCACTGGTGGAAAAGCAGGGTGCGGCAGTGGTCAATGTCAGCACCACCCAGATAATTGAAGCCACACCGGGCTTTCAGGGATTTCCAAATCTGCCGGAAAATGATCCGTTCAACGAATTCCTCCGGCGCTTCGCCCCGCAAATGCCGCAACAACGCGAATCCAGGTCGCTGGGGTCTGGCTTCATCATCAGTGCTGACGGGTACATTCTCACCAATGCACATGTTGTCGATCGCGCGGACAAGATCGTCGTCCGCCTCACGGACAAGCGCGAATACAAGGCGACCGTAGTGGGTGCCGACAAGCGCACCGATGTGGCATTGCTCAAGATCGAGGCGAGCAGCTTGCCACTGGTTGAAATGGGTAATCCGGAGCACCTCAAAGTGGGTGAATGGGTATTGGCGATCGGCTCACCCTTCGGCTTCGACAACAGTGTGACTGCGGGCATCGTGAGCGCCAAAGGCCGTTCTTTGCCGCAGGAGAATTTTGTACCCTTTATTCAGACTGATGTGGCAATCAATCCGGGGAATTCAGGTGGCCCCTTGTTCAATCTGAAGGGTGAAGTGGTTGGTATCAATTCGCAGATATACAGCCGTTCCGGCGGATACATGGGCTTGTCGTTCGCCATTCCGATTGATGTTGCGATGGATGTGGTCGCCCAGTTGCGCACCACCGGCAAGGTGACACGCGGCCGTATCGGGGTGAGTATTCAGGAGATGACACGCGAACTGGCGGACTCTTTTGGTTTGGCCAAGGCGGAGGGCGCGCTGATCTCTGGTGTGGAGCGCGGCGGGCCGGCTGATCGGGCGGGGGTGCGTGCCAGTGACGTAATTCTTAAATTTGACGGCAAGCCAATTACCAGTTCTTCCGATCTGCCGCGCATCGTGGCGGCAACCAAACCGGGAAGCGAGGCCGGGGTGCTACTGTGGCGCAAAGGTAGTACTTTGAAAATATCGGTTGTTGTCGGTGAAATACCGGATGCTGCAGGCAAGCGAATCACGGGTAATGACAGTGATGATCCCCAATCACAGAGTATTTCCCGCCTTGGACTAAAGGTTACGGAGCTGACTGACGAGCAAAAAGCAGAGTTGCACGTCGGGGGGGGATTACTGGTGCTTGATACCAAAGGTGCAGCGGCACGTGCTGATCTCCAGCGCGGGGATGTCATTCTGGCAATCGGCAATATTGAGATACTCAACGTCAAGCAATTCAACGAAATCCTGAAGCAGGTTGCGCCGGGCCGCAACATTGCATTGCTGGTGCGGCGCAACGATGGGACGATGTACGTCCCGCTGAAAATCGACGACAAATAAACATGAATGTCGACCGTGCGACAGTGCCCGCCAAAATCGGCTAGAATGCGCGCCTTCGACACGTTACTGGTGTAGCCAGCAGTTTGCGGGGAAAGATGCTTCGCGGCTACTCCCGCACCCATCGGCTCCGCTGCACCGCGTCGTGGCCGCCCTGCGCAAGCGCCGATTTGGCGGGTTTTTTTACTGATACTCATGCAACATATCCGCAACTTTTCCATCATCGCCCACATCGATCACGGTAAATCCACACTGGCCGATCGCATCATCCATTTATGCGGTGGCCTGTCCGACCGCGAGATGGAAGCGCAGGTACTGGACTCGATGGATATCGAGCGCGAGCGCGGTATTACCATCAAGGCGCAGACCGCCGCGTTAAGCTACAAAGCACGTGACGGCCAGGTCTATAACCTGAATCTGATCGATACGCCCGGGCACGTGGATTTTTCCTACGAAGTATCGCGTTCGCTCTCCGCCTGCGAGGGGGCGCTACTGGTGGTGGATGCCTCGCAGGGTGTGGAGGCGCAGACCGTGGCCAACTGTTACACCGCGCTCGATCTCGGCGTGGAGGTAGTGCCGGTGCTGAACAAGATCGATCTGCCGTCGGCTGATCCGGCCAATGCCATCGCCGAAATAGAGGATGTGATCGGGATCGATGCGCACGACGCCGTGCACTGTTCAGCCAAGACGGGACTGGGTGTGCAAGACGTCCTGGAAGCATTGATCGTCAAGGTGCCCGCACCCAAGGGTGACCCCAGCGCGCCCTTGCAGGCGCTGATCATCGACTCATGGTTCGACAATTACGTTGGCGTGGTGATGCTGGTACGCATCATCAACGGCACGCTCAAGCCCAAGGAAAAAATCCTGCTCATGGCGAGCGGGGCACAACATCTGGCCGAACATGTCGGGGTGTTCACGCCGAAATCGGAGAAACGGGAATCGTTGAGCGCCGGCCAGGTCGGTTTCGTTATTGCCGGCATCAAGGAATTGAAAGATGCCAAGGTCGGAGACACGGTCACGCATCAAATCAAGCCTGCCGCTACCGCACTGCCGGGCTTCAAGGAAATCCAGCCGCAGGTATTCGCCGGATTATTCCCCGTGGAATCGAACCAGTATGAAGCACTGCGCGACTCGCTGGAAAAGCTGAAGCTGAACGATGCGGCGATGCAATACGAGCCGGAAGTGTCGCAGGCTTTGGGTTTTGGTTTCCGCTGCGGCTTCCTTGGATTGCTGCACATGGAGATCGTGCAGGAGCGGCTGGAGCGTGAATTCGATATGGATCTGATCACCACCGCACCAACGGTGATCTATGAAGTGTTGCTGCGTGACGGCACGGTGTTGATGGTGGATAACCCGTCAAAATTGCCTGATCTGTCCAAGGTTGAAGAGATCCGCGAACCAATCGTCAACGTCAATCTTTACATGCCGCAGGAATACGTGGGTGCAGTCATCACGCTGTGCACACAGAAACGCGGCATGCAAATTGACATGACTTATCACGGCAAGCAGGTGTTGCTCAAATACGAGATGCCGATGGGCGAAATCGTGCTCGATTTCTTCGACAAGCTGAAATCGGTGTCGCGCGGTTACGCATCGATGGATTATGAGTTCAAGGAATACCGCCCGTCAGACGTGGTCAAGGTGGATATGCTGATCAACGGTGAAAAAGTGGATGCGCTGTCTATCATTGTGCATCGCGCCAACAGCCAGTATCGCGGGCGCGAAGTGGCGGCCAAGATGCGCGAACTAATTCCGCGCCAGATGTATGACGTGGCGATCCAGGCCGCCATCGGGGCCAACATCATCTCGCGCGAGAATGTGAAGGCGCTGCGCAAGAACGTGCTGGCAAAATGCTACGGTGGCGACATTTCGCGCAAAAAGAAACTGCTGGAGAAACAAAAAGCCGGCAAGAAACGTATGAAACAAGTGGGTAGTGTAGAGATACCGCAAGAAGCCTTCCTTGCCATTCTGCGTGTGGACGATAAATAACCGACAGGGAAGACCATGACTTTTGCGCTGATCTTGTTCGTGCTGCTCCTGCTGACTGGTGCGATTTGGCTGCTGGATCGTTTTATGTTGCGCAAACAACGCACGCAAGCTGACAAACAGCCGTGGTGGGTCGAATATTCGATCAGTTTCTTCCCGGTCATTCTGGCTGTGTTCTTGTTACGCTCGTTTGTGGTCGAGCCGTTCAAGATTCCATCCGGCTCGATGATCCCAACCTTGCACGTGGGCGACTTCATTCTGGTCAACCGCTACACCTACGGCCTGCGCCTGCCCATCATCAATAAGAAGATTATTGAAATCAACCAGCCAAAGCGCGGGGATGTGATGGTGTTTCATTTTCCAAATGACCCATCGGTGGACTATATCAAGCGAGTAATCGGGTTGCCGGGTGATGAGATCATCTACCGCGACAAGCAACTCTGGGTCAACGGCACACTGCAACCGGCCGAGCGTGACGGGGATTACAACTACGTTGAAAGCGGGCTTAATTTTGTGCATACCGAGCGTTACCGGGAGAATCTCGACGGTCACGAACATGTCATCCTGGTCAATCCGGACCGGATTCAGATTCATCTGAATGGCGTTGAACACTTCCCCCAATACGAGCAATGCCGTTATAGTGAGCGCGAAATGCGTTGCACCGTGCCCGCCGGGAATTACTTCATGATGGGTGACAACCGCGACAATAGTCGAGACAGCCGCTACTGGGGCTTCGTCCCGGACGAATTAATCGTAGGCAAGGCATTCTTGATCTGGATGAATTTCGACGAGCTGAAGCGCGTTGGCCTGTCGGTTGAGTGAAGGCATTTTTTGAGAAAGGATGCATCATGCGGGGATGGAAGAATAGACAGACTGGCTTGGGCTTTGGCAATTTCATCATGGGCGCATTCGTGCTCATCTTCGTCGCTTTGCTCGGCCTGAAAGTAATACCAACCTATATACACAGCGGGCAGATCAGCCAGATTTTCCGCGAGATCGTGGCTGATCCCGCGATGCAGGATGCGCCGATCAGCGCAATCGAGATGTCCTACCGCAAACGTGCCAACATCAATGACATCACTGACCTCAAGATTGAGGATATTGAGATTGTGCGCGATGGTGGTGTGCTCAGATTGAGTGCCAGCTACGAAGTCAGGATCCCGCTGGTGGGTAACGTCAGCCTGGTATTGGCTTTTAATCCATCCAGTTCGTGACGCACAGATGAAGTACGCCGCACTGAGCCAGCGGATCAACTACCGCTTTACGCAACCACAGCTGTTGCAACGTGCCCTGACTCATCGCAGCTACAGTGCCGCACATAATGAGCGCCTGGAATTCCTCGGTGACAGTTTGCTCAACTGCACGGTAGCGAAATATCTTTACGACTCCTACCCAGACATCGCGGAAGGCGATCTGTCCCGTTTGCGTTCCAATCTGGTCAACCAGAAGACGCTGGCAACACTGGCGCAACAACTGCAGCTGGGCGATCACTTGTTGATGGGCGAAGGTGAGGTAAAAGGCGAAGGCAACCGCCGTCCATCCATCCTGGCTGATGCACTCGAAGCGCTGTTTGGGGCGGTATGGCTGGATGCGGATTTTTCCACTGCACAAAAAGTCGTGCTCGGATTGTATATCCCCTACCTTGGTGGCCTTGACTTGCGCACCTTGGGAAAAGACCCGAAAACCCTGCTACAGGAGCAACTGCAGGGCAACAAGTTCCCCCTGCCAAAGTACGAAGTCATCGCCATCAAGGGCGAGGCTCATGCGCAGACCTTTGTGGTTTCCTGCACGATTCCAAAACTGAGCATAAGCACGCAAGGTGAGGGTGGCAGCCGCCGCCTGGCCGAACAGATCGCAGCCGCTGCGGCCTACCAACAAATCACCTCATGACTGAAAACACCTCGCTCACCGGCTTCATTGCCATCATCGGCCGCCCCAACGTGGGCAAATCGACCCTGCTCAATCACCTGATCGGGCAGAAGGTCAGCATCACTTCGCGTAAGGCGCAGACCACGCGCCACCGCATCACCGGTATTCTGACCGAAGGTAAGGAGCAATTCGTCTTCGTCGATACACCCGGCTTTCAGACTCAGCATACCAACGCGCTGAATCGCAGTATGAACCGCGTCGTCACCAACAGCCTGCGCGAAGTGCATGCGGTATTGTTCGTGATCGAAGCCCGCCATTTCGACGAACGTGACCAGCAAGTGCTGGAACTGTTGCCGCAAGATCGCCCGGTCATTCTGGTGATCAACAAAGCCGACCTGATGAAAGACAAAGCCGAATTATTGCCTTTCATCGAGAAGATTGCCGCACTGCATCCATTCACTGCCATCGTGCCGGTCAGCGCGCGCCAGGATAAACAACTCGACACCCTGCTCGATGCGATCAGACCGCATCTTGCCGAAGGTGAACATCTGTATGCCGCAGACGACATTACCGACCGTAACGAGCGTTTCCTCGCTGCCGAGCTTTTGCGCGAAAAGATATTCCGCTTCACCGGCGAAGAATTGCCCTACTCGGTCAGTGTGGTGATCGAGCAGTTCCAGCATGAAGGAAAATTGCGCCGTATCCACGCTGCTATCCTGGTGGACAAAGAAGCGCACAAAATCATGCTCATTGGCAAGAAAGGTGAAAAGATGAAGGAGATTGCCACCCAGGCACGCCTCGACATGGAAAAACTATTCGACGGAAAAGTGTTCCTCGAAGTGTTTGTCAAAATTCGCAGCGGCTGGGCGGACAGCGCGCACATGCTGAAAACGTTGGGGTATGACTAACGCTACATCCAGAAAACGCATTCAGGACGAGCCCGCTTTTGTCCTGCACAGTTACCCGTTCCGCGAGACCAGCCTGATTTTGGAAGTGTTCAGCCGGCAGCATGGGCGCGTGCCCCTGGTGGCGCGTGGGGCACGCCGACCACGTTCTGCCTTGCGCGGGCTGTTGATGAGTTTCCAGCCGCTGGCCTTGAACTGGTTCGGCAAACATGAGTTACGCACTCTGCACAGCGCGGAATGGATGGGTGGCCAGCCGCAGTTACAGGGTACAGCATTGCTGTGCGGTTTCTATCTGAACGAACTTATGCTCAACCTGATGGCGCGCGACGATCCGCACGAACGCCTGTTCGATTACTACCAGCAGACTTTGCAGCGACTGGCACAGGAAGACGATCATGCCTTCACTCTGCGCTGCTTCGAGAAGCACATGCTGCAAGAGCTGGGCTACGCACTGACACTGACGACTGAAGCAAAAGATGGCGCGCCGATCACACCGGAAAAGTGCTACCGCTATATACTGGAACACGGCGCGGTGGCAGAGACGGCGGAGGCTGTGCAAGGCATGCCGGTATTGGGCAAGACCCTGCTCGATATGGCGGCGGACGATTACCGCGATATCGATACGGCACGCCAAAGCAAACAATTGATGCGTATGCTGCTCGACCATCACCTGGCCGGAAAGGTTTTGCATACACGCGAACTAATGAGAGAGATACAAAAGCTATGATCAAGCTGGGACTCAACATCGACCACGTCGCCACACTGCGCCAGGCGCGCGGTGCACGCTATCCCAATCTGGTGCGTGCCGCACTGATCTGTGAAGAGGCGGGGGCGGATGCGATCACCATTCACCTGCGCGAAGACCGCCGCCACATTCAGGATGCCGATGTGGATGTCCTGCGCGGCATGCTACAGACACGCATGAATCTTGAATGCGCGGTTACCGACGAGATGATAGCCAATGCGCTACGCGTAAAGCCGCACGACATCTGTCTGGTGCCGGAGCGGCGCGCGGAGCTGACCACCGAGGGCGGGCTGGATGTGGTGAAATATTTCGAACAGATAAAAACCGCCACCGCGCGATGTGCCGCAGCAGGGATCCGTGTGTCACTGTTCATCGATCCGGATGAGAAACAGATTGATGCGGCCAGACAGGCCGGTGCGCCGGTGATCGAATTGCACACCGGCCGCTATGCCGATGCAGACAGCATACCCGCACGCGAGGCGGAGCTGGCGCGCCTGCATCGCGCCGCACTGCATGCCCATACGCTGGGACTGCAAGTCAATGCCGGACACGGCTTGCATTACCACAACGTGCGTCCCATCGTCGCCCTGCCGCATATCGCGGAACTTAATATCGGCCACGCCATTATTGCCGAGGCGGTGTTTATCGGATTGGAACAGGCAGTACGCAACATGAAGAATCTTCTGACCGCCGGAATTTCGTCTGCAGGGGACTGACGCATGATTTTCGGTATCGGCACCGACATCGTCAGCATCGCACGCATCGAGGCGGCGATCGAGCGCCATGGTGCGGCGTTCGCCGCGCGCATCCTGAATCTACCGGAACAGGCGGAATATGCGACCCAGACGCATCCTGCCCGCTTTCTTGCCAAACGATTCGCCGCTAAAGAGGCTCTTGCCAAAGCGACCGGGCATGGTCTGCGTCATCCGGTTAGCCTGCAACGCATCACTGTCAGCCATGATGATCTGGGCAAACCGGTGTTCCACTTCGATGCGGAATTGTCCGCCCATCTGCAACAGCTCGGCGTCGTGCGCCAGCATCTGAGTATCAGCGATGAGCAGACGCATGCGCTTGCATTCGTGATTCTGGAAGGAGAGCAGTGATGGGTATCGGGCCGGTGATGCTGGATGTGGCAGGAAAAATGCTGACACCCGAGGATGAGACACGCCTGCGCCATCCACTGGTGGGGGGGGTGATTCTGTTTGCGCGCAACTACGAATCACCGTCGCAACTGGTCGAGCTGACCGCAAGTATCCATGCCTTGCGTACACCGCCATTGCTTGTTGCGGTGGATCACGAAGGTGGCAGGGTGCAACGTTTTCGCGAAGGATTTACCAGGATTCCACCGATGCGCGAACTGGGAAAATTGTGGGATGCCCAGCCTAAACGCGCCAAAATACTGGCACAGGAGGTTGGTCTGGTGCTGGGGGCGGAACTGCGTGCATGCGGCGTGGATTTCAGTTTCACCCCGGTGCTCGACGTGGATTACGGCGCGAGCAGCGTGATTGGCGATCGTGCTTTTCACGCCGAGCCGCAAGCCATTGCCGAACTGGCACACGGTTTGTTGCTCGGGCTGAAGGCGGCGGGCATGCCGTCCGTGGGTAAACATTTTCCCGGCCACGGTTTCGTTTGTGCAGACTCCCATCTTGACATTCCGGTCGATGAACGCAGTTACACCGACATTGAACTGTGTGATCTCATCCCGTTCCGGCAGATGATCACTTTTGGCCTGACCGCAGTGATGCCGGCACATGTTATCTACCCAAGAATCGATCCGCGCCCGGCGGGTTTTTCCAAAGTATGGTTGCAGGATATTTTGCGCGGTGAGCTGGGATTCGAAGGTTGTATTTTCAGTGATGACCTAAGCATGGAAGGGGCGACGGTGGCGGGCGGCATCGTGCAGCGCGCCGAGGCGGCTTTGTATGCTGGTTGCGATATGGTGCTGGTGTGCAATCGCCCCGATTCGGCAGATGAGTTGCTGGCTGAATTAAAGTGGGAAATGACTGCTGCCAGCCGTGCCCGCCTGGCGCAGATGCGCGGCCATGCGCATCCCCGGACGCCCGCCCAGTTACACGAAGATGCAGATTTCATCAAGGCGCTGCACGATATTGCCAAAGTGGGTGTAAGCGAGGGTGAATTACCGCTGGTGTCGTTATAATCGCCGCGACAGCTCTGCGATTTATGTGCAAAGTGGATTGACTATGGAATAGGTCGTTAAGCCACGGATAAACACGGATCGACACAGATGAACAACGGATTGCTTCAATGTGTTACCTCATGTTTTGGGTGAAGTACCTGACCGGTGTACATAAGGTTTATCTGTGGCTGACAAAGGTTTTTTTGGTTTATGGGGTTTTTATGACTGAATTTCAATCAAGTCTGCTGGTCATCGCCGTCATCGTTGTTGTGGCGGTCTATGCCTACGGCTGGTGGCAGCAGTGGCGCTATCGGCGCAGTCTGAACCGTATCGAGGGCATACAGCACACCGCATCCGGGTCAACGGCTCAGGGGCAGGCCGCACCGCTGTCGGTCGGGCAAGAAGACGAGCGTTTCATCACCGATGAGGCGTTGGATACAGGCGCCCTGCTGGATGAACAAACCGATTACACCGTCAGCATGACTCCGAAGTTTCCCTTGAGTGCGCAAGCACTGGCACGTGTCTGGGAGCGCCGATTCGATTTTGGCAAGACGCTGCGTGCTTGCGGCTGCAATGTGACGAACGGTGTCTGGGAACGCATCATTCCAGACAGTTCAACCACTTATTCCGAGTTAAAAGTTGGGCTGCAACTGGTTGATCGTGACGGTGCGGTCAGTGCCACACGCCTGGCCGATTTCCGTGAATTGATGGGTGAGATCGGGCACAAGGAAGACGCAGACATGGTGCTGCCACTGGTCGAAAGCGCCATGGAGCGCGCGCGTGAACTGGACGCTTTCTGCGCCGAGGTCGATCAAATTATCGGTCTCAATCTGTTGTGCGGCGCTGATCGCCCCCTGTTCGCGAGCGAAGTGGCGGGTGTGGTACAGCCTATGGGCATGAGCTTGCAGGCCGACGGCAAGTTTCACCTGTTCGGCTCCGATGGTGCCACGCTGTTCACTTTGAGTGTTTCCGACGGCACCCCCTTTCAGCATCACACTCTGGATCAAATGCGCGTAAGCAGCCTGACCCTCTTGTTGGACATTCCAAGGGTCAGCGATTCCGCACAGCGTTTCGACGAGATGACACTGTTCGCGATGGAGCTTGCCACCGCCTTGCGCGCCACCCTGGTGGATGATCAACATGTCCTGCTGGCCAAGGGTGCCCTCGAGCAGATTCGCACCAGTGTCGCCACAGTTGAAAAGCGCATGATCCAGCGCGGTATCGCGCCGGGTAGTTCGCAGGCCATGCGGCTGTTCTCCTGATGATAGAACCAGACCAAATGCATTGGTTCGCAGAGTACGCAGAGCGCAAAGGGAAAAACATCAATCAGGCTCCCGGTGATCTTTGTGTACTTTGTGGCAAGAGTTTGTCGTGAGTCAATCCCTGCAACAACGAATCGCACAACTACGCGCCGAGATCGAACGGCACAGTCATAACTATTACGTGCTGGATGCGCCTGCCATTCCCGACGCAGAATACGACAAACTGTTCCGTGAGCTGCAAACCCTCGAAGCACAACATCCCGAATTATTGACGGCAGACTCACCCACGCAACGTGTGGGGGGTAAAGCACTGGACGGTTTCATGCCGGTGCGTCATGCCGTGCCCATGTTGTCCATCCGCACCGAGACCGATACCGAAGCCAGCGGCGCAACCAATTTCGATACGCGTGTGAAGAACGCACTGGAGACGCGCAACGAGATCGAGTACGTCTGCGAACTCAAGTTCGACGGACTCGCCATCAACCTGCGTTATGAACATGGTGTGCTGGTACAGGCCACCACGCGCGGCGACGGCGAGACAGGCGAGGATGTCTCACAGAATATTCGCACCATCCATTGCATTCCGCTGAGTTTGAAAGGCTGTACTGCCGAAGTGCTGGAAGTGCGTGGCGAGGTCTATATGTCGCGCAAGGATTTTAATCGTTACAACGAGAAGCAGCGCGAAAAAGGCCTGCCGACGCTGGTCAATCCCCGCAACGGCGCGGCGGGCAGCATCCGTCAACTTGATCCCAACTTGGCGGCGCAACGTCCGCTATCGTTCTTTGCATACGGTTTGGGCGAAGTGCAGGGTTGGACTTTGCCAAGCACGCACAGTGCCATCCTGGATGCATTGCAGATGTTTGGTCTGCCGGTGTGCGGCGATCGCGCTGTCGCGAAAGGTGCGCAGGCGCTGGCTGAATTCCACCAACGCATCGCTTCCAAACGCGAGGCATTACCGTTCGATATCGACGGCGTGGTGTACAAGGTCAACGACCTCGCACTGCAAAAAAAATTGGGCTTCGTTTCGCGCGAACCGCGTTGGGCTGTGGCGCATAAATTTCCGGCAGAAGAGCAATTGACCATCGTGCGCGACATCGAGATACAGGTCGGGCGCACCGGCAAGCTGACGCCGGTGGCGAAGCTGGAGCCGGTGTTCGTTGGTGGCACCACCGTCAGTAACGCCACGTTGCACAATGAAGGCGAGATCCGGCGCAAAGATGTGCATATCGGTGACACCGTGATCGTGCGTCGCGCCGGTGATGTGATCCCGGAAGTGGTCGGCGTGCTGGCGGAGCGGCGGCCTGCCAATGCCATGCCGTTCGTGATGCCGACCAGCTGTCCGGTATGCGGCAGCCGCGTGGTGCGTGAAGAGGGTGAGGCGGATGCGCGCTGCAGCGGCGGTTTGTTCTGCCACGCGCAGCGCAAACAGGCATTGCTGCATTTTGCCAGCCGGCGCGCGATGGATATCGAAGGATTGGGCGACAAACTGGTCGATCAACTGGTGGACGAGAACATTATTCACTCCTTGCCCGATCTGTACCGGCTGGACGCATCGACACTGGCCGGGCTGGAACGCATGGCGGAGAAGAGCGCGCAGAACCTGGTGGGTGCACTGGAAAGAAGCAAACACACCACGCTCAACCGCTTCCTGTTCGCGCTCGGCATCCGCCATGTTGGTGAGAGCACGGCGAAGGAACTGGCGCGGTATTTCGGCAAGCTGGATGTCATCCTGCAGGCGACAGAGGAACGGCTGTTGCAGGTGTCAGATGTGGGACCGGTGGTGGCACAGAGCATCGTTGATTTCTGCGCCGAGCCACACAACCGCGATGTGGTACAACAGTTGCGTGAGCTCGGTGTGCATTGGGAAGAGCACGAAGGTGTCAGCACGCAAACCTTGCCCCTGACCGGCAAGACCTTTGTTCTCACCGGTACACTCGTCAGCCTGACGCGGGATGAGGCAAAATCGCAACTGGAAGCACTGGGGGCGAAAGTGGCGGGCTCGGTATCGAAGAAGACTGATTGCGTGGTGGCCGGTGCGGACGCGGGCAGTAAACTCGATCGCGCACGCGAACTGAATGTGCCCGTGAAGGATGAAGCGGCCTTGTTGTCTTTGCTGAAAAACGGTGGCGCGGGTATGTAGGTTGGACTTCAGTCCGACTGCTATCGATAATCAACCCGTCGGGTAAAAACCAGACCTGCGAGTCTGTTTTAGGGATACACGGAAACATGTTAACCAGCCAGCAGGCACGAGCCATATTGGCGAACGCCGAAATGTTGCATGATGCCGACTCGGTGCAGGCGGCGCTGCATCGTGTCGCCGCCAAAATCAATGCCACGCTGGCCGACCGCCACCCGTTGGTACTGTCGGTGATGGGCGGTGCGGTGGTGTTCAGCGGGCAACTGTTGCCGCTGCTCGATTTTCCGCTGGACTTTGATTATCTGCATGTCTCGCGCTACGGCAACGATACACGCGGCGGCGAATTGCAGTGGAAGGTTGCTCCGCGCGAGAATGTGCAGGGCAGGGTGGTGCTGGTGCTGGATGATATTCTGGATGAAGGCGAAACGCTGTTTGCAATCAGGCAACGTGTGCTGGAGCTTGGTGCGACGGCGTTCTACAGTGCGGTGTTCGCGGACAAGGACAACGGCAAGGCCAAGCCCATCCGTGTCGACTTCGCCGGTCTTGTATTACCGAACCGTTTCGTATTCGGTTATGGCATGGATATTCAGGGCGCATGGCGCAACCTGCCCGCAATCTACGCGGTGAAGGAAACTTTGAAGACGTAATCGGCCACTGATGAATACAGACATTCACGGATTGTGGTGTCGCTGCTTATCCGTGTTTATCTGTGGCTGGTTTTAAATGGGAAATTATTATGTTAGCAATCATCGGCGGTACCGGCCTCACCCAACTGGCGAATCTGGAGATCACCCACCGTCAGGTGATCCGCACACCGTATGGGGAACCATCCGGCCCAATGACATTTGGCACAATCAATGAGCACGAGGTCATATTCATTGCGCGCCACGGTTACGGCCACACCATTCCGCCGCATATCGTCAACTACCGGGCAAATCTGTGGGCCTTGCGTGACCAGGGCGCACGGCGCGTGATTTCGGTATCCGCCGTAGGTGGCATTCGTGCCGATCTGGTGCCGGGTACACTGGTGGTGCCGGACCAGATCATCGACTACACGCATGGCCGCGCTTTTACCTTCTTTGCCGGCAACGAACAGGCGGTTACCCACATCGATTTCACTCTGCCGTATAGCGAAAATCTGCGCAGTGAACTGTTGGCGGCGGCACGACAGGCGGGGGAGAGTTGCGTGGATGGCGGCGTGTATGCGGTCACCCAGGGGCCGCGACTGGATACGGTGGCGGAGGTCAATCGCTATCAGCGTGACGGAGCTGACGTGGTGGGCATGACCGGCATGCCGGAAGCAGCATTGGCGCGTGAGCTGGGACTGGATTATGCCGCGATAGCCGTCGTGGTAAACGCCGCCGCAGGACGGGGCGGCAGCACCCGTGCCATCGCACTGGGACAGATCGGACCGGTGGCGCACGCCGCGATGGCACGGGTGCGCAAGATCATCGAATGCGTGGTGGAATGCGATGGCAGCTAACAATAAGGGGTCTTCGTACTGGCTCCCTCACCCCGCGGGAAAGGGGTGTGAAAGGGTATGAGCCATGTCTTTTAGGGAAGTCCTGCGTATGGGCGATCCACGCCTGTTGCAACCCTCCGTACCGGTGAGTGATTTTGGTGGCGCCGCGTTACGCGATTTGCTGCGGGATATGCGCGATACCATGCACGCCCTCAACGGGGCAGGATTGGCAGCACCGCAGATCGGTGTGTTGCTGCGCGTGGTGATCTTTGGCATGGACAAAAATCCGCGCTATCCAGATGTCGAAAGCGTGCCGCAGACCGTGCTCATCAATCCCGTCATCACACCTTTATCCGAAGAAATTGAAGAGGATTGGGAAGGATGCCTGAGTGTGCCCGGTGTGCGCGGGCTGGTGCCGCGTCACACTCGTTTGCGTTATCAGGGGCGCGATGAATACGGCGCACTGATCGACCGCACGGTGAGCGGCTTCCATGCGCGCGTGGTGCAGCATGAATGTGATCATCTGGATGGGATTCTCTATCCCATGCGCATCCGTGATTTTCGTAACTTTGGCTTTACCGATGTGTTGTTCCCCGGGCAGAGCTCACCGGACGAATAAAAAAGCCCGCGACACCGCGGGCTTTTTCCTGTTACGGGACATAAGTTCCATTACGCCCGGGCCACCAGCTCCTTCAACACAAACGGCAGGATGCCGCCGTTACGGTAGTAGTCCACCTCAATCGGGGTATCGATGCGCAGCAGCAGTGCAACATTCTGTTTGCTGCCGTCGCGGCGGATGATGGTGAGCGTCACGTCCTGTTGCGGTTTCAGGTTGGCGTTGATGCCGAGCAGGTCGAATGTCTCGTCGCCGGTCAGATTCAAACTGGCCACACTGTCGCTGTCTTTGAATTGCAGGGGCAGCACGCCCATGCCGACCAGATTGCTGCGGTGGATACGTTCATAGCTTTTGGCGATGACGGCCTTCACTCCCAGTAATTGCGTGCCTTTTGCCGCCCAGTCGCGGCTGGAGCCGGTACCGTATTCTTCACCCGCGAAGATGAAGGTGGGCGTGCCAGCGGCGATGTATTTCATTGCGGCGTCGTAGATCGCCATCTGTTCGCCGTTGTACAGCGTGTAGCCGCCTTCGATGCGGCTGCCGTCCGCGTTGGGCGGCAACATCAGGTTCTTCACGCGCACGTTGGCAAAAGTGCCGCGCATCATCACTTCGTGGTTGCCGCGACGCGAGCCATAGCTGTTGAAATCTTTCACTGTGACTTGATGATCTTGCAGATATTTGCCTGCGGGGGTGGTGGGTTTGAAACTGCCGGCCGGGCTGATGTGGTCGGTGGTGACCGAATCACCCATCAGCGCCAGTGCCTTGGCGCCGTGAATATCTGCCACGTCAGGCGTGTCGCCATCGAAGAACGGCGGGCGTGCGATGTAGGTGGAATCATCCCACTGATAAAGGTTTCCGGTCGGTGCCTGGATGGCGTTCCACAACGGCAAGTCTTTGGTCAGGTCTGAATACAGTCTGCGATACACCGCCGGGTCGGCGGCGAACTTCATCACGGTCTGCACTTCCGCGCTGTTCGGCCAGATGTCTTTCAGATACACCGGCTGACCATCTTTGCCGGTACCCAGCGGGTCGCTGTCGAGATTGATGTTCATCCTGCCCGCGATGGCGTAGGCGACAACCAGCGGCGGTGATGCGAGGAAGTTGGCCTTCAGGTTCGGATGGATGCGCGCCTCAAAATTGCGGTTGCCGGAGAGCACCGCCGCACACACCAGATTATTCTCAGTGATGGTCTTGTCGATATCTTCACGCAACGGGCCGGCGTTGCCGATGCAGGTAGTGCAGCCGTAGGCAGCGAGGCCGAAACCCAGCTGTGTCAGTGGTTCCAGCAAACCTGCATTGTTCAGGTATTCGGTTACCACTCGCGAGCCGGGTGCCAGTGTGGTCTTGATATGCGGGGAGACTTTCAAGCCTTTCGCCACGGCTTTTTTCGCCAGCAAGCCGGCGGCCAGCAATACACCGGGGTTGGAGGTGTTGGTGCAAGAGGTGATCGCCGCGATCAGCACATCACCATGGCCGATTTCCAGTCCATCCTTACCAGTAGGGTAGCGTTTGGTGAGATTCTCCGCGGGCTGATTGAAACCGTTCTCCGCAACGGGTTTGTGGAACAGAGTGTTGAAAGTGTCGCGCATGGCGGGTAGAGCGATACGGTCTTGCGGGCGTTTCGGTCCGGCCAGCGAAGGCACGATGCTATCCAGGTCCAACTCGACCACGTTGCTGTAATCGATCTGTCCGTCCTGCGGGATGCCATACAGTCCTTGTGCCTTGAAATAGCTGGCGAGTGCATCGATCTCATCCTCGGTGCGGCCGGTATTGCGCATAAACTGGATCGTCACGTCATCTACCGGGAAGAAACCCATGGTCGCTCCGTATTCGGGTGCCATATTGGCCAGCGTGGCGCGGTCGGGAACGGACAGCGCGGCAGTGCCCTCGCCAAAATATTCGACGAATTTGCCGACCACTTTCTGTTTGCGCAGCAGCTCGGTCACGGACAGCACCAAGTCGGTCGCCGTTACACCTTCGCGCAATTTGCCTTTGAGATGCACACCAACCACGTCCGGTGTGAGGAAATACACCGGCTGTCCCAGCATGCCGGCTTCCGCCTCGATCCCGCCCACGCCCCAGCCGACCACGCCGATGCCGTTGATCATCGTGGTGTGCGAGTCAGTGCCGACCAGCGTGTCGGGATAAGTCACACCATCTTTCTGCAATACGCCGCGTGCCAGATATTCCAGGTTCACCTGATGCACGATGCCGATGCCGGGTGGCACGACCTTGAAGGTGTCGAATGCCTGCATACCCCATTTCATGAAGCGATAGCGCTCGTTGTTGCGCTCGAACTCCAGCCCCATATTGGTCTTGAGTGCATCGGGGTTATTGTAACTATCGATCTGCACCGAGTGATCAACCACCAGATTCACCGGTACCAGCGGCTCGATGATTTTTGGATCACATCCCTGTGCCGCGGCGGCATCGCGCATGGCGGCGAGGTCGGCCAGCAGTGGTACGCCGGTGAAATCCTGCAATACGATGCGCGCCACCACGAACGGGATTTCCTGTGTGCGCTCCGCGTTCGGCTGCCAGTTCGCCAGTTCGCGCACATGCTGTTCTGTCACCTTCTTGCCATCGCAATTGCGCAGCACCGATTCCAGCACGATACGGATCGAAACAGGCAGGCGTGAGATACCGCCAAAGCCCGTCTTCTCAAGTGCAGGCAGGGAATACAGCGTGCTCTGTTGGCCGGATGCGAGCTGGAATGATTGGCGGACGTGGAACGGATCGTTTGACATGGATGCATCTCCGGGAAATAAAAAAATCAGGTTGGTGATTATAGAACCCTGTTGTTCCTTGCGGGGGCGCTTTCACGCCGGGAAAGCAAGCATCACTGCGTGGAAAGCCTGTATCTGGTGATATTCCTGCTCAAGATTGCCAGGAACTTGCCGATGTGGTTCGAGTACGGTTGGCTTTTTCGGGGTGTTGCAGCTATTGATTTGAGTAGCGTACATCCGTGCTGGCCGGTATCGCCGAAGGAATGGAGACGGTGGAACAGAAACAATTTTTCAATCTGTGCGGCTGCCATGGGTATCACGGTTACCTGTCTGGCAAGCCAATGTTGCCGGATAATTTCGGGATACGGCGGGCAAGCGACAGGATAGAATGCCGCGCGCACAAACCAGCGGCGGGAAAACCGGCGACGATTCAATGACAATTCAATTCAACTCACTCAGAACACGCCTCACCGTTGCGCTGCTGTTGATGGTAATTTTGCCGATTCTGAC
>JBAZFV010000022.1:0-14777 GCA_041653255.1 Sideroxydans sp.
GAAGCGAATGGCTGGCGCGTCGGGCTATCCCCGCGTGATGGCGGCGGCACCATGGCGACCTTAAAGTTGCCTCTCTCAAAAGCCCATCAGCAACAGCCATAGCGGTAAGGTCAGCGCGGCCAGTAAAGTGCTCAACATGACCTGCGCCGCGATGGTATCGCCGTCGCCGCCCATGCGCGTCGCCAGCACGTAGGCCATGGTGGAGACCGGCAGGGCTGCCATCAGCACGGCGATGTTGAAATACACGCCGTTCAGGCCGAACAGTGTCGCCAATCCCCACGCGATCGCGGGCAACGCCAGCAGTTTGGCCAGCACGCCATACCACAAGGTGCCGCGCTGGCTATGCAGTCCCTTCAGACGCAAGCCCGAACCCACCGCAATCAGTCCCATCGGCAACGAGGCCTGTGCCAGCAAGCCCAGTGTGTCATTCAACATTGTGGGCAGGGTCAGCCCGGTCAGGCTGAAGGTAATACCGCCGGCAGTGGCGAGGATCAACGGGTTGAGCAGAATCTCGCGCAGCCAGTGGCTCTCGCTGTGCCGTGCCAGCATCAGTACGCTGGCCACATTGGCGATGGGCACCATGAAGCCCATCAGCAGGCCGATGGCGGCGAGTCCGGTCTGGCCGTGCAGGCCGCCGGCGATGGCGAGTCCGACATAACTGTTAAAACGAAAGAACGACTGAAAAGTCGCGGCATACACCTTGGGCGGCGCATGGAACAATGGCTTGGCCAGCAAGCCGAGCAGCATGCCCGCACCCATGTACAGCGTGGCGACCATCATCATCGGCATCGCCGCGCCCACATCGATGCTGAAATGCGAGAGCGTGTGGAACAGCAGTGCGGGAAAGAAGATGTAGTAGATCAGACGGTCGAGCTGCGGCCAGAAATCGTCACGCAGACCGAACCAACGTCGCATGAGCCCACCGAGCAGAATCAGCAGAAAGATGGGAACTATGGTCTGTGCGACGGTCATGGTGTTCTACATCACCGCACGGAAAATAACGTCAGTTCGAACGCCTGAACAAGGCCGGGATCGGGGCTTTCGGCTTGTCTGCCGCGAACTCCGCTTTGCTGGTTGACGGAGCAGGTTCGGTAACCTTGGGAACGTAGGGCTGGTCGAACCAGGGATCATGTGCCGGTTTGTTCGGTACAGGCTTGTGGTAAGTGTGGTGCGACTCGCGTGATGCGGCGGGTGCGCGCACCGGTCTGGCTGGAGCATGCGGCACTGCAGCAGTTTCTTTTTCGATCGTGGTCTTGATCAGCTTCTCGATCTCGGCCAGATATTTCTCTTCTTCCGGAGATACCAGCGAGATCGCTTTACCCGAGGCTCCGGCACGGCCGGTACGCCCGATGCGGTGCACATAGTCTTCCGCCGCATGCGGAATCTCGTAGTTGATAACCATGGGCAGATGATCGATATCCAGCCCGCGCGCGGCGACATCGGTGGCGATCAGCACCGACACCTTGCCTTGCTTGAAAGACTCGAGCGCCTGTTGGCGTTCCAGTTGGCTCTTGTCGCCGTGAATGGCATCGGCGGCCACGCCTTCGCGCTGCAACTGGCGTGCGAGGCGACTGGCGGTCAGTTTGGTCTTGGTGAACACTATCACCTGCTTGGCATCGTCGCCCCGCAGCAACTGCGCCAGCAGCGCGTGCTTGTCCGCCTGTTCGACCAGATAGACTTTTTGTGTGATGTTCTCGGCCAGGGCATTGCTGCGCGCAACTTCGATCAGTGTCGGATAGATCAGAAAATCCTCGGACAGTTTCTTGATCTCGTCGGAGAAAGTGGCGGAGAACATCAGGCTCTGGCGGCGACGCGGCAACAGCGCAAGGATGCGCTTCAGCGCGGGCATGAAGCCCATGTCCAGCATGCGATCTGCCTCGTCCAGCACCAGCATCTGCACCTGATTCAGCAACACGGTCTTTTGCTCGATGTGATCCAGCAAGCGTCCCGGTGTCGCCACCAGAATCTCCACCCCGGTCTTCAGATGCGGGGTCTGGGTGCGGATATCCACGCCGCCATAGACCACCAGCGAGCGCAGATCGGTGTATTTCGCGTAGCTCTTCACGCTCTCCTCCACCTGCACCGCCAGTTCGCGCGTCGGCACCAGGATCAGCGCGCGCACCGGATGGCGCGCGGGCGAGGTGCTGGGGCTGGCGTGCGGCAACAACTTTTGCAGCATAGGCAAGGCAAAGGCGGCGGTCTTGCCGGTTCCGGTCTGCGCCCCCGCCATCAGGTCCTGGTCATCCAGCACGGCCGGAATGGCTTGTGCCTGGATCGGTGTCGGGGTGGTGTAACCGGCTTCGGTGAGCGCCTTGAGAATTTCGGGAGCGAGCTTCAGGTCGGCAAAACTGACTGTGTTCAATGTAAGTTTCTCTTGGGTAGTGGTTGGCAAAGTCGGGGCATTATACGCCCCGCACTCCGCTCGCCCAATGCCGGTCAATGATTAGCCCGGCTGCCCGTCTGAGCGCGGCCGCCAATACGCCGGCAGATAACGCCACACCCACGGGACAAAGCAGGCCAGCCACAACACCGTAGCGGCGATGTACAGCCACACGGAATGAGACGGCAGTATGTCAGCCAGAATGCGTACCAATGCAGTGAGCTGGATACCGACAAACATCAGCTTGATCGTCGTGCCGATCTCAAAAGGCAGCCCGGAATGGCCGAGGGTGACACGCGTACCCATGCCGATCATCAGCGTGGCATAGCAGCCGATGGTCAGCGCATGCAGCGGTGCCAGCCCCCATATAAAGCCTGTACCGTGGTGCGCAAGCAGCCATAGACTCTGTACGGCATACAACAGCATCGCCACACCCATCCATGCGTATCCCACATGCAGCACAGCAAGCAGTGCATTGCGGAAACTGCGGCGAAATCCCCACAGATAGCTCAAATACAGCGATGACAGCGCCAGTGGAATATCACATAACCACAGCCAGTCCGGTGCGCCAAACAGTTCCAGCAGCCCGTGGGTGATACTTGCCGCCAGTATTGTCCACCACGGCCAGAACGGGCGCGGTACTTCAGGCTGTGAGGGTCCGCTGGCGGTAAAGAATGGAATCATGCGATGGGCGACGGTGGCGAATACCGGTAGCACGAACCCCCACAATTCGACACGCAAAAAGAACTGCAAATAGAAGTGGTCATCGTTCATCAACCAGACCAGGAAACCGGCCAACCCGAGCCAGCCCAAACACAGGGCAACAAACAACATCAGGGGATGGCGCTTGTCGGGGTGCGGCGTATCGAGCAGCACACGCAGCAAGGCATATAGTGCCGCCGCCCAGCCCGCCAGCATGCTCAAGGTCGCAACGACAATCAGCGCCCGCCCAAAGAACAGTCCGGCATAGAACGCAAGCGCACCTATGAACATCAGGACAAAGGCCGGCACATAATGTGCCGCCGGAATCTCCTTCCCGTTCATCCAGCGCGGAAAGGTGGTCATCAGAAAACCAAAGATGAAAAAGGGCAACATGCCGGACAGCAGCAACCAACTGTGGATCGCTGTGGGAAACAGCGGCCACATCACCATCTGTGAGGGGAAAACATAGCGTGTCGTCAGCTCAAACAGCCACCAGAGCATGGCAAAGAGGGTTTGCAGTGCGCCGGCGAAGAACATGACGCGGTGCGGTGCAGCAGTAAAACTTTTTAGCATAGTAGTCTCGTAATAAATTGAATGAGATTGATGTATCTAAAGGGCGGGCCTTCTCACGCGGGCGTGACCGAAAATACGGCCGGATCGTCACCGTGCTCCAATAATATGCTGCGCACTCTGGCTTGCCAAAGCTGTCCGAATTCGCGGGCCTCTGCCGCCGTGGCACTGCCGGACATGCAGACGGACATCAGTTCGGGCAGGCGCGGCGATGCTGGAACGTGCTGCGGAGTGGCGGTCACACTCACGGACTGCTTGGTGTCGAGCCGGGTGTAGCGAATTTCTGCCTGCATATCCGCCACAGAAAAATACAGTTTATTCCTTCTGTCGAAACGCCCACCGATACCCTTGAAACCATTATCGGACATGGCGCCCGTCAGCATGCTGACCACATTCGCGATCACGCCAGTGACACCGCTGGTGCTGTCCTGGCTGAAATCGACGCGGATATCGCCACGTACCGGCAGCGCATCCGGATAGAGAAATGATAATGCCTTGCAGGTTGACCAATAGGCACAGGCAACGGTCGGGCAGGAATGGCCAGCGAGTTTTACCGCATCCAGATATCCGTAGCGCACCACACCCTCTTCAGTCGCACCAAGGAATTCGGCCAAGGGATCATACAAGCTGATTTGGGGTACCGCATCAAAAAAATCGGGGTAGTTCATAGTGCTCCGCATCCTTATTTTCCAGAATTATATTTAATGACGTGGCTATGGATTGTAGCCGCAAGTTGTAACAGAAAGATGATTAGTGCCGCCATTGAGAGCAGCAGACCCCCATGCCAACCCACCCCCACCGACAGTCCGCCAAGCAGAAAAAGTACGGCACGATAAGCGCCACCCGCGCCTAGTTTATGCCGTACCTGCGCATGCCAGGCGGTTTGCATACCAGGACGGATCCAGACAGGCAATAGCTGACTCACCGCGCCGGTGACCAAAGGCAGGAGAAAAACAAGGATGAATGCGAGGGTGGCATCCGCCGAATTCAGGATACCGTTCGCATGCAATGCGCCAAACAAAAGGGTGGCACAAAATCCGACATAGGCGGCGGCAAGTGACGAGGCAGCACCGTTGATCTGGAAAATTTCCCTGAAGTAAAGGGAAATCCAGGTCCTGCCCAAATAAACCAATGGGATCGCCCACAGCACGATGCCCATGTACGCCAGCGGCTTGAACCAGGCCGCACCCATCGAGACCAGCAAGGTACCGCCCAATACCCATTTCAGATGCTGGCGTAACCTTGCGGCAGCCTGCGGATCAGCCTTTCCCAGCACCGTAGGCATGAGCACCTGCAGTGTGGAGACTGCGGTCAGCCCGATAAACCCCAAGGTGTTGAGATGCATATGTAAACGTCTCAAAGTCGAATACTGCTCCGGCCACCACGTTATTGCCGATACCGCCACGAGTGCCAACATCAGACAGACGATTGCTGCGAGATACCAGTCCAGACAAGGATGAGGTTTGCCCACAGCCTTGGCCGCACGGCGGACGATCCAAGCTGCGAATGCGGCAGCTGCGGCAAGCGCCAGATAGGCGGCAAAAAGATAAGCCTGATTTGATTCAACAAAGGAAAAGAACGCCAGCACGCCCGCAATCAGGAACAGAAACGGGATCAAACGCACCCCAATATGGGGTGTCGAACTGCGCGAGAGTACCGGCACAAAATGGGTCATCGCACCCACGATCAGCGGCATGACACCCACCGCCAGGGCAAGATGGATCGGTGCGGCCGGCGGCAGCACCTGAAGCAGGGACAATACGGCAGCACCGACAAAACTCGCCACCGCCAGCAGTGCCATCATGACTAACATGCCAGCCTTACCCGGGGCAGCACCTGACGCATATCGGACAGGACTGTGTTTCTACGATGACAGGACATTTTGTGATTCATATTGAAAGGGGTTTTAGCCTGCTTGTTAGCGGGTTATAATACATGTATTGGTTTTGCATGTTTTATTTTACAATGCAACACGGCTGACCTGAATAATTATCGCAACACTACCCACAGACAGAGCAAGGATATAAGGATGAAAACCATCATTGAATTTATGGCTGCCTCACATAAAGCCTGTGACGATGAATTTGCCTACGCCGAGGAAGCCGTACTGGACGGCAACTGGGAGAAGGCTGCACCCGCTTTCAAACGATTTCATGATGCCATGACCAATCATTTGCGCATGGAGGAAGAGCTGCTTTTCCCGGCATTGCAAGCGGCTGGCGGGCCCGCCGGCCCGGTGCAGATCATGCTGATGGAACATGCGCAAATGAATGATCTTTTTGAGCAGATGACAGCTGCTTTGGCTGCAAAGGATGCGCAGGGTTATGGCGGCATTTCGGAGACGTTGCTCATCGTCATGCAGCAACATAATCACAAGGAAGAGCAGATTCTCTATCCCATCGCGGACCGTGTCCTGGCCGTGCAACGGGAATCTCTGCTCAGCCGCATGCAGTCGCTCTGAAAAGATTTCGAGATGGGATCGGCCATAAAACTCGATGTGCGCGGGTTACCGCCACCGGAACCGTTCGTGAATATCATGCAAGTGCTACAGACTTTGCCTGCCGGGACAGCCTTGCAAGTACAAATTCAGCGCGAGCCCTACCCGCTTTATGATGCGCTGCGTGAGTCGGGTTATACTTGGCAGACATCGGCGCTTGCGGATGGCGATTTTCTAATCGAAATCGTACATGCCTCATGAGGATGACCTCGCTCAGCACAGATCAGTCGCCACCAATCTTCATCCCGTTGAGCTTCTTTGCTGTGGCGCCACTATTTTTGGTACTGGCCGCAGTAATGCTGGCACTGGCTGGTAGCAATCCTTTTACTGATGCGCATGATCCCGCCCTCCGTGCGGCGGCACATTGCATCACACTGGGATTCATGGCATCGGTCATGTTCGGCGCAACACAGCAAATACTGCCGGTATTGGTCGGCAGCAAGATGCCCGCTTCCCGTCTGGTGGCGATATCCTCATTGCTCCTGCTGCTCATTGGCACGTTGTCATTGTGTGCCGGGTTCATTCTGGGTAAACCTGCATTACTCAACCTCGCCTGGCCACTGCTTGGCAGCACCTTCCTGATATTTATCGGTGCCAGCCTCATCAGCCTGGTGCGCGCTACCGCACGCAATGACACCAGAACCGCGATCTTCTTATCCATCATCTCACTCGCAGTTGCCGCGACTCTGGGCGTGCTGCTGGCTCGGGGGTACGCCACCGGGGCAAGCCTGCCTTATGTCGAAATGATATCGGCGCACATAAAACTATCGCTGGGCGGATGGGTAATGCTCCTGACCATCGGTGTGTCGTATCAGGTCGTACCGATGTTTCAGCTCACGCCAAGCTACCCAAAATGGCTGACCACCGTATTGGCCCCGGCGATTTTTATCGCCCTGCTCTCCAGTGCCGCGTTGCTCTGGATCGAACCTTATCCGTACTGGATTGCCGTCATGACGGAATGGCTGTTCTGGCTGCTGGCTATAGGTTTTGCCGCAGTCACCCTCAGACTGCAACAGCAGCGACGTCGCCGTGTTGCTGATACCACCTTAAGTTTTTTTCGCCTAGGAATGATCTCATTAGTGCTGGCTGCATTGTTTTCACTGGCGGCGATACTCTATCCCGCGGCAGGCACTTACTTGAGGACACTGTCCGTGCTTGTTTTTCTGATGGGCCTCGCCATGTCGGTGATCAATGGCATGTTGTACAAGATCATCCCCTTTCTGGTCTGGTTCCATCTATTCCGTGGCGGGATGAAGAGCGGCGTTCCGAACATGAAGCAAATTATTCCTGAAACCTGGATGTGGTGGCATTACCGGCTGCACTTGTGCACGCTGCTGGCAGTAATTGGCGCGCCGTTCTGGATCATGGCTGCGTGGGCAGTCATGCTGGGGCTGCTACTCCAGGGAATACTGCTCGGAACTGCCGTATTCACCGCCATCTCGGTATATCGGAAAAATGTCAGACTCATCAATCTGGTGAAAACATGACGCCACCGTACAGCAATATGCGCCCTGCACCATATCGACTGTCGCCTATAATCCGTGCCGGCGCATAAAAAAATCATGCAAATCAACCTGTCCACCGACATCGCACTGCGTACCCTGATCTATCTGGGACAGAAAGGTGCGCCCGCCACAATCGCCGAAATCGCCCAATCATTCGACATCGCCAAGACCCACCTGATGAAAGTGGCGATGGCTCTGGTCGCCGAGAATCTCGTTATCAGCGAACGCGGACGCAACGGTGGCATCCGTCTGGCGCGCGAAGCACACGAGATCCGCGTCGGCGAGGTGGTAAAACTTATGGAAAATAGTCTGGCACTGGTGTTCTGCATGAAAGAGGGAACAAGCGATGACGATTGTCCGCTTCTGCCCAGTTGCCGTTTGCGCAAATTGTTTTTCAAGGCACAAAAATCTTTCCTTGCTTCGCTTGATGAAAGCACGCTGGCAGATCTGTTGCCGGTCAATATCACACCACAAAAATGAACTTCCACGACTACTGCAAATCTTTCAAACCACATCCCCTGCGCGCAGCCTTCGGGGAAAAACTGCGCAGCGGTGTGGTGGGTGGGCTGGCCATCTTCCTGCTGGCCTGGGCCCTGCACTTTCTGCCGCAATCCCAATATCCGCTGTTACTGCTGGGATCGATGGCAGCATCGGCGGTGCTGCTCTACGCCGTTCCGCACAGTCCGCTCGCGCAACCTTGGAATCTGGTCGGCGGCCACCTATTCTCGGCGATCTGCGGATGGTTAAGCATGGTATATATCGGCGACCCATTGCTGGCGGCGGGTGTCGCCGTCGGCGCTGCCATCTTCCTGATGTATGTATTGAACTGTCTGCACCCGCCGGGGGCCGCGACTGCGCTGACTCTGGTGCTGGGTGCAAGCCATTTCCAGCAGATGGGTCTACTGTGGACCGCGCTGATTGTGGTCGCAAATGCCGGCATCATGCTGCTGCTGGCCTTGCTCCTCAACAACGCGCTGCCGCGCAGGCATTATCCGCAAATGCTGACAACACACACCCACACAGCACCTCCGTCCACTCAGGTCATCATTATCCCGGAGCAGGAAGACCTTGAGTGGGTACTGGAACATGAAGATAGTCCGCTGGACATCAGCATTGAGGACTTGACCGAGGTTTACTGGCTGGCACAACAGCGGGCGCAAGCCAGATACAATTCGGTAGCACGCTAAAAAACGGGGAGGTGCCCTATTTCTCTTCCTCTACAAAACGGTACATCTCATGACAGGCAATGCAGTTTTTCATGGCCTCGCTTAATTTCATCGTGATCTGATTGCCATCTTTTGACTTTTCAGCCTCTGCGGCAATGTCATCGAACTTCCTTCGTGTAGCAAAACCAAGCGCCTTCATTTCAACCGGAATCTTTCTGAACAATGAGCCCGGCGTATCCGCCTCTGCCGCCATGCCGGACGCTTTGGCGGATTTAATGACTGCATCAAAATCCTTGCCGGAGGCCGCAGCCAATATCCCCTGCGAGCTCTGCAGCCAGACGCGCATCTCCAATAGCAAAGCATTGCGTTCATCTTTTGTCAGCAGGACTGCCTGACGTCCGTCATCCGACGGGGCCACATTTCCAACCGTGAATTTATAGCCCAATACAGCGACGATTACGAACAACGTCGCAACCAGCATCCAGCTCAATCTGCAATTTTTCATGTTGCTCCTTCCATATATGTTTCGTTGTTGTGGCCCAATTTCACTCGCCGGACTTCCCGTAAAAGTGTTTTACAAACGATGCACGAAATGCCTGGTGGCAATTCAGGCAGGATGATTGCACTTTCTGAAAAGCATCAATGACGCGCTGTCCGTTTTGTTCGTGCGCCGCGTGCATCATCTCGTGTGCCGCTTCATGTGTCTGCATGTCAAAAGCTTTGAATCTGGACATCTCGGCACCCATGAAACTGATGATGCGAGCCTTTTCCGCCAAAGGTGGCTGCGGATGTTCCGCAATCACGGGGGCAGTCTCTGCAACCAATTTCCAGTTTTCGCGCGAGATACCGTCAGTAATGATCTGCATGTTCCGGCTCAACTCTTGCATGACTTTTTTTAGTTCCAGCGGCTCGGAAGCCTGAACCTGGAATGCCGATAGCGTAATAACGGTGAGGAATATAGCAACGATTGATTTCTTTTTCATGTTAAGCCCCTATCGTGGATCACTAGTGTCCCAGCGTTGTCCGCCAAGTCGATTGTAATAGATTGAAGGAACTAAGATATTTCATGGTTAAGTCTGGTCTCGATTTGAATTTGGCACGTAGCATTCGGGTTATTTCCAACCCGATTGCGAGGACTGTCAATGAACACGGGCAAACTTGTTTTTGCGCAAGTGATGTCGCACTTGCCGCTGACCACTTTCCGAAGATGTGTCGCTCGCTACAACGGAGAGCACAAAGTCAAACACTTCACTTGTCTCGACCAGTTTCTGTGTATGGCGTTCGCGCAACTGACTTATCGCGAGAGCCTGCGCGACATCGAAGCCTGCCTGCGCAGCCAGTCCGCCAAGCTCTACCACATGGGTTTTCGCAGTACGGTGTCGCGCAATACGCTGGCCAATGCGAATGCGGTTCGAGATTGGCGCATCTATGCCGACTTCGCGCAAAGCCTGATCGGAATAGCTCGACCGCTCTACGTGGAAGAGCCGTTTGGCGTCGATCTCTCGGAGACGGTCTACGCACTGGATGCGACCACTATCGACCTGTGCCTGTCGGTATTTCCATGGGCACCGTTTCGTTCGACCAAGGCCGCAATCAAGCTGCATACGTTGCTCGACCTGCGCGGCAACATTCCCAGTTTCATCCACATCAGCGACGGAAAACTGCACGATGTGAACATCCTCGACCAGATTATTCCCGAGCCTGGCGCGTTCTACATCATGGATCGCGGCTATCTCGACTTCACCCGACTGCATCGATTGCACCAGGCAGGCAGTTTCTTTGTGACGCGCGCCAAGGCGAATCTGCGCTTTACGAGACGTTACTCCGGACCAACAGATCGTTCTTCTGGCATCATCTGCGACCAACTGGGTACGCTGACCGGCTTTTATTCTCAGCAACATTTCCCAACAACGATCAGGCGCATCAAGATCAAAGATGCCGAGGGCAAGACGTTGGTCTTTTTGACCAACCATCTCGACTTGTCGGCACAGAGCATCGCCGATCTTTATCGCTGCCGTTGGCAAATCGAATTGTTTTTCAAATGGATCAAACAGCATCTGCGTATCAAGTCCTTCTTCGGTACTTCAGAGAACGCGGTCAAGTCTCAAATATGGATCGCTGTCTCGGTTTACGTTCTAGTCGCCATCCTGCGAAAGCGTCTGAATATCACCGCTTCGCTCTACGAAATGCTACAAATATTGAGCCTCACTATGTTCGAGAGAATGGCTCTAAATCAACTGTTGGCGCGTACACCACCAGACACAGATTCATCAGACTCAGCCAACCAGTTGTTTCTGTTCGATTAACGTTGGGACACTAGTGACTTCAAACACCTAAGCACTCCTTCTTTAGTGTGCTCAACCATCTTCTCAACACTGTATAACTTGGCTGATTTTGCAGCACCAATTCTGAGATGCAATGCCAATTCAGCATCCTCCAATATACTCAGAACTGCTTTGGCGAAATCGCTCTCATTACCCTCAACCACCAATCCGTTCACACCGCTTTCAACATAAGAGAATTCCGGACTATGCAAACTATCAGCCATCGTCAACAAAGGAACTGCGGCCGCAAAACTATCTAACACTGCCAAACCTACAAGACCGGGATTCACAACCATCTCAGCCATCCGGTAACAAATGGCTTTATCTGTGCCAAACAAGGAGCCCGCATAACGCAAAAAATCATGGCGATCACACGCCTCACGCACCCACTTTTCCTCAACACCACTACCAATAATGAGTAATCTAAAATTTGGAGCTTCTTTAGCCACCAACTCCGCCGCTTTCAGCAAAAATGGAAGTCTCTTTTCCGGATAAAGAGAACCGCAATATAGACCCACACGATCAGTTTCTCGCAGTCCAAGTTTCTTTCTCATTAATATGATTTCATCAATACTCATCGCGCCAACTTCACGAGCAAAATCGCTCGTATCAATTGCGTTATTTATCGTCGTAATCCGACTGGCGTCGAAGCCAACCGCAGCAAGATACGCCGCCGTTTGTTCTGTATAGGCAAACCACCAGTCAGGCTGAACAACAAGGAATCTTTTAATCGCCTCCGAAAACGAATTCCCAATTCTCTGGTGATTGGCGCCATGCCCCCAAAATGCAACGCGTTTAAGTCCTAGTCTTGAGAGCAACATCAGTGGGAAATTGATCAAGTTGCGGTTAGCATTCACAACGATGATCAAATCCGCTGTTACTATATTCTCAAGACTCGGCCACTGTAGCAACAAGCGATCCCCCCATAGATATTTACTTGGAATCGCATGCCCAATCTCTGCTGGTAAATTAACGTTGTCTGACTTTTTTTTCTCGGCTTGGCTTGGAGAGCCATACAAAACAGTAAGTGCGACCCCTTCCAACCTCAGTTCTTCAAAAAGCTTCTGAAAGAAAACAAGACGGTACTGTTTAACGAGCGTCTTGATGATAATCACACGGCGCACAGTTCTAGTCTCTTTAGCCAAATCCTCTCTCCAACTGCATTAAAAAAACTCATCCACGCGGCAAATCCGTGGCTTGAGCTGCGACACGTGCTTCAGCAACTCATTCAATGGAGACCATAAATTATTTTTCTCAATTTCCCAGCTGTGCCCCCAAATGTGCACCACACTGTCAGTTTCAGCGTAACTGTCCGCCAAACGTTTTAAGGAATATAGCCAATCAGTGGCACCCGCAACACAAGCGAATGCACGAGACCGCTCGATATAATTTCCACGCCTAACAAAGTTCCGCCATAACACATGACGAGGATGCGGATAAAACTGAATGGTCGTCGGCACATTAAAGCGATCTGTTCCGCAATTAAGCCAAAAATTATCGACACCCCGAGCGTATGTAAAACCCGCATCTTTGACCATCTGTTGAATCGCAGTATTTTGCTTCCCCCCTGGGTAACAAAAACCGTCCACCTTATGACCTAGAATACCTTCCAGCTGAAGCTTGCCCTCGTTTATCTGGCGCTTGCATTCCATGATTGGCAATCCCGGCAAATACTTGTGATCAAGTGTATGACTGCCAATTTCAAAATGTTGGCCAATGTCTCTCATTGCAGTTGCACTCATAACCGCGTGCCCCTCACTATTCCGAATCGGAATATAAAACGTTCCAGTCAACCCATGCAGGTCAAGCATCTCGGCTATACGCGCGTCACTTGGATGTCCATCGTCCCATGATGTTACAAAGATCATAGAACCGGCTCCATCCCGACGTGATGTACCGATTTTCTCGCCAGGACTGCCCCCCCCATATAGCACCCCCGCACCGGAAGTAATTTATCCAGCAATAACCCAACCCAACCTAACGCTAAGGTTGGCACGGTTAAAAACATTACGAATGCAGCACGAAGCAAACCAAGCATCGTACGCTCGGTACGCCATGAGCGCCTTGCTCCGGGAATCATGTGCTGAATGAACCAGTTTACCCCCAGCGTAGCCGCGAAGAATAAGCCGCCTCTGCGCTGTTCCATTACTATCTCAAGCCCAGCACGTACAAGCTCGTCGCTCATTCCTTCCATCGTCCAACGGTGATAGTCGTGAAAATCACACTCCGCGTACAAAAATGGAAAGGTAAACAAATAGTGCCCACCAGGTTTGAGCACACGAACGACTTCGTCAGTCATCGCACGCGAGTTCGCCACATGTTGCACCACATCAAAACTGACAACTAGCTCAAAAGACGCATCCCTGAACGGCAATGCGCACCCGTCACCCACCAATGTACAGCGATCTGTTGGAGCCACATCCATCGCAACATAGTCACGCACCCCCAAAAAACGCCCCAAATGTGCTGCATACGGCACTGTACCTGCTCCCACATCCAGACAGTTATTGGCCCTAACCCCAATCCGCGCCACATTGGAGATGAAATTACGCGCAATAAACGCAACGGGATTGACCAGTTTCCAGTAATGCCTCGCCAACTGTATCAGCCAGATTTTCATATCTCGGATTCATTACGTTTCGGCCTCTTGGCCACCACGCACAATGACCCAAACAACCCCAATGCCTGCATTAATCTTGCCGAGATCAGATACTTGAGGGTTGCGCGCTGTCGCGGGCTAAAACGTATTTTTTTAACCTCGTCAAAACCTGAAGCTTTCAAATGAAATTCCAGACTATCTTGATCGAATAGAAATAAATGAAATTTCTTCTGAGCCTCTCGCCAAAATCCTTTCTGCAACCGAGCCCTCAAGCCTTTTCGATTCGGCGTCGTCACCAATATGGATGCACCAGGTGCCATGACACGGCGCAATTCATTCAAAGATGCAGGCAAATCGGTCAAATGTTCAACGACCTCGACCATACTCACCACCTGAAAATGCCCATCTGGAATTTCTGACAAATCAGCCAAGAGATCAAAACCGCGATTCAAGCGACAAAACTGCCTCGCATTATCTGAAAATTCGAGGCCCGTAGCATCGACTCCATTCTCGCGTAAATACTCAACGAGTTCGCCACTCCCAGCGCCATAATCCAGGACACGCGCACCTGACACCCATAAATTATTCAGAATAAAATCGGCATACGACTTTGCTGCATAGCTTCCCGATTCTTGATTTGTATTTCGTCCGGAAATATTTTCCTTGGCATATGCCAGCCTATAGATTTCCTCAAGCTCATCTTTTGTTGGAAACCGCTCTCGAAATGCAATGCCACAATCAGGACATATCCGAAAATCCGTTTCTCCCTTGTCATATGCAGTCAGCAACGGCTCCCGATGTGAAGCACAAGGACACTGCATTAAAACGCTATTCACCCCAATCATCCTTTCATCGCTTTAATCCAAAATTTTAGATATGGCCCAACCCACAAAATCGGCCATAGCCAACCTCCATGCCTATACGTAAATATCATCCACTCAAGGGGTGGTAGTCCCTTGGGGCCAAGCAACCGTGTCCAGCGTTTGAATAAAGGTAAACGCTTATCAGTCCACATACCCGACCCAGGATTCAAA
>JBAZFV010000022.1:14787-23551 GCA_041653255.1 Sideroxydans sp.
AAAGCCAGGCGCAACCCATAGCTTCCCCCCTAATTTTCTAACTCGAAAACCATAATCCATATCACCCATGCTATGAGTGAAATGACCATCTAAATTGCCGACCTTATCAACAACAGCACGTGGAATCAATACACAATTCCCGTTCATCGTATGTGACATTACCGGCTCATCTAATGGTTCTATCTTTTCCATTTTGAGCGGATTCCAGTTGCTCGTACTGCGCCGCCCACCGTAGGTAAGTTGCCCACTCCGTGAATCTTGTGTCGATCCGATTACAACCACAGATCCATGCCCGCCTAAAACAAGTTTCTCGTGTGTAGACAACAGGGCTTTTAATGCGAATGAATATAAGACAGTGTCGTCATTCAGCAAAACGTAGTAGTCGAAATTTCTCTCCTTCGCCACCCCCAAGGCACGATGCATTCCACCATTCCAATAGAGAGAACCAGAGCCATGTAACACTACAACCTTCGGAAAATACTCCATTACCGAGGTGGCAGTCCCATCAGTACTAGCATCATCCAGAAGAACTGCCTCAATCTCCACAGAATCATCGCTCTCCTGCTGAAACACCGATTCCAGACATTTCAGCGTGGCCGAACGTCGGTTATGGCACGCAAGTACGAAACAAATACGCTTTTTCATTTAAGCAGATATTTTCTTCAGCTTCTGGGTTTGATAGAAACTACTTTTTCTTTCGAGGACTGCAAAGTAGAACATAAGCAACAAAAATAAAAAAAACTGAGATTCATTCATTAACACCTTCGAGTAGGCAGTACATACGACAAACAAAGTCATTCCTACAAATTTGTAGCTCCCCCCATTAAAGAGCCCGCTTATGAATGTGATATACACTAGAACCGTTAACACATACCCCACAAAGCCCGACTCCGAAACCAAGTGCGTAAGTTCACTAATAGCAATTTGCAGCCCATATACCGTCTCGAAATCATACCCTTGGGATTGATAAATGATTGAGTATGCCCCAGGGCCCCGACCAAACCATCCGCCCAAATCTGATGCTAAAAGCAGAGACACCCCTCTACCCACAGATTGAGTATCAAGATCTGCATCAGCGCCGAATATATCAATGAAACGAGCGATCACGATCTCACCTAACGAATGCTCTGAATACATCGTCATCATAGATAGCCAATATAAGACTATCAAAGTCATCGCCGCAAAAATGAAATTGCGCCCCTTGAATAAGTCACGCACCGAAAAATGGACAAGTATTAACCCAAGAAACGCGGCAAGCATCAGCAATACATACCCAGAGTTTTCCGACAGAATGTTAAGTGCTAATGTAATAACCACAGCCCCCACTACAACAATGCTGCTGCTTTTATGAAGAATCAATCCAACCAAGAATAAAATGGAAATGTAAGCAATCGCATGACTCCCACCATCACCGAAAGTACCCGCAATATCGTCATAAAATACTCCCGTTGCATACTGCACAATTACTGCAACAATCTGTATTGAAAAAAATATAAAACAAATTTTGTGTAAATATCTTGAAAAACCCTCAATTCGCTGTTGAGTGTGAAATTTCATAAAACCGATAAATAGTGCAACGTATACGAGGTGCTTAAATGTATCCCATATACTTAAAAAACCCATGAGCAAATGGCCTTCACGCACCACGATAAAAGTAAAATACCCCAATGCAACGATGAATACGCCATATTGACGAGCCGATATTCTTGATCTGCGAGAGCCCAGAAAATAAACAATCAGCAACAGAGCAATCAAATCATAGATTAACCAAAGCGTATGGAAGTTGAATGAAAATACAAGAACAACAAAAACCGGAATCACCAGCCACACAATGTCGGTATAGACTGCAAAGGGGATACTATTTCCCTCGTGTAACGGTCTATTTACTTTGGTGGTTGCTAGCTGCATTGCTGGCTAAATCGTTATCTGAATGCGCATGATCCATTCTGAGTGTTCGAATGACTCGTGCAGGGTTTCCAGCTGCGACTGAACTCTGTGGAATATTCTTTGTAACTACAGCTCCCGCTCCAATAACACTGTTCTTGCCTATCGTTACACCCTTTAAAACTATCGCGCCAGTACCAATAAAAACGTTATCCTCAATAACTACAGGCCGAATTACAATTTCATCCCAATTGCAATTCTCTCGCCTGCCGACAGGATTCAACGAATGGAAATCGGTGTCTGAAATTACAACATTGGCTCCAATCAAACAATCGTCCCCAATCTCAACTCTCGACGCCGCACAAATCACACCACCGCTCATCCCCGTATTTCTTCCAATTACGATCTTGGCTCCCTGGCGCAATGTTCTCATCACTACTCGGTGATTTAAACCAAGTGCCGTCATTCTTGTATCAGAACAAATCACACAGCTCTCACCAATCGAAATTACAGAATCTCCAAACAATGAAATAATTGGCATCCCATGGAATCGTACATTTTTTTGAGTATGAACTCCCGTCTGCTTAACGAGAATTGGGGTCACATAGCGCCACCACAACCTCCGAAAATGCCTAGGATAACTAGCAATTGAAAGTACTTTTTTGATAATGGACATACTATTTGATCGTTACGACATGGCAAGTACAACCAACATATGATCAGGCCCTAATGGAGGCAAGCCATCATACGACCCTAAAACTGTTTTACGAACAAGCTGCGCCACTGAAAACATATATGGCTTTTTATACCCTCGCGAAGCGTAAGTTTGGTCAACCGTTAATAACTGATAGCCTTCAAAATTCTTCAAATATGATTGAGAGGGGAAAACAATATGCTCCGGCGCTTTTAAATACCACCAATTTTGCTTGGCTAGTCGTGCACTGCGCGACGCGATATCACCAGTAAGTAGAATTAATACCCCCCCCTTGGTTAGTAGGCCGTGCATCCTTGTAATGAAACCTGACAAATCATAAAGATGTTCAACTAGATCAAAAGCCGTGATTACATCAAACTTACCTTCAATTGCATCCGTGGATGAAAATACCACATGTCCCTTCTCAGTCAATATTGATTGACTAGAAATCGAAGGCTCAACACCGTGAGTTAGACATCCTTTTAAGCGAGCGAAATCCAGCAATGAACCAGTGTTACAACCCACATCCAATACTCGGCTCCCCTCCAAAAAATATTGATTTAACCGAGAGACTATGTTTGCCGACTTTTCTTCAATAAAAGGGATTTGTCTAGGCCATTTGGCATTTGAATCCCCACTTCTGTATAGGTCCAATGCCTCTGACTCAGGAACGACATGCTGAGTAAACCAAGACTTACATGAATTACATCCTGTTAAGCACGGCACCTCATCTAACTCAATTGGGGTCGTTGAAAACAAAATAGGTCGCCTATATTCAATAGTACCCATATGCTGCCAATCTGTAGATCCACAAAGAGGGCACTTTTTCCACTTATATCTATTCATCGAGAGTCACTAATTAATTTTTATTACTATCCGTACTAGAGTAACTGCTGAGTGGTTGCACAGAAAGCACTACGTTCCGCCCACCGCCAGCTGGGGTGGTTTGTATTAGTTGCGATATGCTTTCAATTCTCTCGAGATCAACTTCGGTGTAACCCTTGTAACCGATTTGTTCGAGTTGATAAAGAATCTCCTGCATGGAGTCCCCTCTCATCTCCACCCAGGCGGGTGCAATTTCCATTATCAGCACTGGCTTGAATCTCTTGAGCGTCTCCATCCCTCCGCGAATCACCTTGCCCTCAAATCCATCCACATCAAGCTTTATTAAATCTAGGCGTTCAATGTCTTTTTTAGCCACATAACTATCAACCGTAATCATCGGAACGTTCACTTTCTCACACTCACTCCACCAGCCCTCATCTATTTTCCCATCAGCCCCAACACCGCTTGAAGAGCCAATCTTAAAACTAGCTCGAAATTCCATTTCAACATTGCCCGAGTTGCTATCGCTCAGAGCAATCTGCTCGAGATTAATATTTTTGAAGTCATTAAGCTCCAAGTTTCGCTTCAACTTTCTGGTTGCCCAGGGTACGGGCTCAAACGCATAGACCCGCCCTGTTTCTCCGACATAACTGGCCATAGGCAAGGTATGACTACCCACATTTGCTCCGATATCAAACACCACATGGCCTCGACCGCATAACATCTTTAATGTTTGAGAGGTCGCCGGCTCTCGTGAGCCTTCGTAATACTTCTCACTGTCTATAACCTCTCTCAAGTCCTGCTCATACTCTGTGCTGTCAATACTCTTTCGCACTATACTCAACCCCGTCCCAGAGCCGAGCACGTTAAAGTACAGCTTTTGCAACAACGGGCTGAAAGGTTTTACAGGCAGGCGCTTATATAGACTCGCCGCGATCGTGGCTATTTTCAACATACCGAAATTCATTATCAATACACTCCCTTTAACCTACGAAGATGTTACTCCCCGCTATTTTGTTTTAATAAAACCCTGCGATTAGGGTGCCTGTATAGGACAACCATGTAGATAAAGGCGCAGATAAATGCGGAACTTAGCGCCCATACGAAATCTGTTGTTTGTCCGGCAATACCATTCGCAAGTGCAATTAACGCACCTGCCATTAGCAAGCCATTCGCCATTCCTTGTGGTAGTAAAATGGCGTGCCATTGCGACCCCATACGTTTGATATATTCAATTAGCAGATATAAGCTCCCCGCAATCAGGCCAAGCACAGTACCAGACACAACTCCAAAACCGCCATAAAGCGCCCCGAGTAACCCCCCGAGAATAAAGCTAAAAAACCCCATAATTATATGGGCAATCATATTTTGTTCGAGCTTACCCGCACCAAGATTTGCAAAATATGCCGGCCCATTCAGCGTGTTTGCGAACCAACCAAGATTCAATAGCAAGACAAAATATACAAATGTACTTTGATAATGTCCGAGCCAGAGTACGCATATTGTTGATGCGAATATTCCAAGCAAACCGTAGAGTGCTATAGCGCCGTAGAAATTCAAGCTGTATGCCGAAGTAAACATCTGTTCAGCCTTTCCCGTTTCGCCAGTAGCTAACTTTGCGATGACCGGCACCATTACTCGGTTTGCCTCAATGATGATTGCTCTAGCTTTCAGAACCAAGCCGTTCGCCATTTCATATAATCCAAGCGATTCAAGCCCACCGAATTTGCTCAATAATGCCTTAACAACCGGATCAAACAACATATTCATCACGGTAATAATTTGGAATTTCACGCCATAGCCAAACATGTTCTTGAGTATGGAATATTTCCAATGTAGCGGGATAATCGGCAACTGCTTCAATTGATGTCTAAGCGCCCACCATAACAGTGCAAGCAACACGGCCGATTGAACAACTTGTGCAATTGCAACGCCTTCAAGCCCGTACATGGGCACCAGTATCAGCACCATCCCCAGAAAAATAAAATGGGAGACTGCAGTTATCACACTGCGCAGATCTAGCCTCATACAACCGTCTAGGGCGCCGCTCAACGCTGCCACGATCATCATCATCCAAAGTGACATAAGCGCGTATGGCAGGATGTTTAACCCTATCTGAACGCTGGTGGCGGGAAGCAAATAGTTCAGAATCATCGAAAAAAGGGGATAGCCTATGATTAGTAATATCCCCATCGCTACCCCTAAGGTCAGAATTACGGTCTGAATGACATCTGCCGCCTTCTGACCATCGTTCGCACCCAGTGCTTGGGCAACAAACTTAACTACGCCCGCCGATAAACCCAAATCACCAATACGCGAAACAGATGTTGCTGCGAGCACAAGGGACCACACACCAATTTGCGCGACTCCGAGATTGTCATACAGATATCGATACAAAACAAACAGCACTACACCGCTCACTATTACTTGAGCGGCGGGTGCAAATACATTTCTTGATATCTTAATTTTCACAGAGGCTGAGTTATTTAATTCTTGGATTTTTTGATCGAATTATTGACGAGTTATTTTTTCCAACGAACTCGTGGTTCAATCTTCTTCCGATCAATCCCAGTGTTGTATCGCATCGTTGATTCGAGCATTTGCGCCAAAACATCATCGGTCATGTAATGCGGCTTTAGACCGAGTTCGAGCAAGCCAGAATGTTTGGCGTTGTAGTAGTGCTCTTCCAGTTCCTTGCGCGGGTTAACAATATTATTGACCTGCACATTCAAACCCATGGCATTGCCAGCACGCTGCACTTTTTCGGCAAGCTGGTTGACAGTGAACTGTTCGGTAAACTGATTGAGAATGCGCAACTCACCCGGCTTCACCGGATTTTCCATCGCTAGGTTCACGCATTGCAGGGTGTCTTTCAGGTTGAGGTAACCGCGCGTTTGCCCCCCTTTACCATATATGGTGAGTGGCACTCCAGCCACAGCCTGAACCAAGAAGCGGTTGACCACGGTACCGAAGATATCGTCGTAATGAAAGTTGGGTAGCAGGCGCTCATCCGCTTCCGATTCGGTTGTATGTAATCCATATACCGGCCCTTGCATCAAGTCGGTTACACGCAGATTGTGGGTGCGCACATAGAACCAGATGAGGTCGGTATCCAGCACCTTGGTGGTGTGGTAAAGACTGCCAGCCTGGCGCGGGAATAGAAATTTATCCTTGCGTCCGTTGTGTTCGATGTCCAGCCAGCCTTCTTCAATGTCTATGTTTGGCGTGCCATATTCCCCCATGGTGCCGAGTTTAACGATGTGGCATTCCGGCGCGTGCTGCATTACCGCCCAGATAACATTGAAGGTGACATTGATGTTGTTGTTCAGGGTAAAGTGGGCTTCGTCAAAGCCGCGCATGGAATATGGCGCAGATGGTTGTTCGGCATAGTGTATAAGAGCTTCCGGACCAAATTCTTGAAACACATTGCTCAATTGTCGGTAGTTGGCACAATCGCCAATCACCACCTTAATACTTTTACCAGTCAATGCTTGAAACAATTCCACGCGGTCGTGCAGATTGGGATTAGGCATCAGCGCCTCGGAGCAGGTCTCGCGTGCGATGTTGCGACGCGCGTAGTTGTCCATCACACAAACTTCGTGGCCTTTGGCTGCCATATCCATGGCAGTAGGCCAGCCAAGATAGCCATCACCACCCAGTATCAGAACACGCATTAGTTTTTCTCCTCTTTGTCGCCCGGCCAGTAACGGGCTTGGGTTGAGTCATCTGGCGTGCCAAGTAATTTGTATTCTTTTAAAAGGAGGCGGATTTTCTCCACCGACAGCGGTGTCTCTTCTGCGGAAACATAGGGGTTGGTGACGGACGCACTCACTATGTCTAGATAGTCGTATTGAATATCGTGGTAAATACCTCGGAAGGCTGGGAGAACGCTGAAATATTTTTTAAGCTCTAGTGCACGGCGGGTTTCTTCTGGGCTCATCAGCTCTTCGTAGAGTTTTTCGCCAGGCTTGGTACCGATCTCTGTAATTTCAATATTGTCCGGTGTGTAGCCATACCGCGGAGCCAGTTCTTCGATCAATGCGCGGGCTAGGTCCGCAATGCGCACCACTGGCATTTTGGTGATGAAAACTTCGCCGCCTTTGGCGAGCATGGCGGAATCAATCACCAAACGCACCGATTCTTCGATACTCATGACAAAACGAGTCATGTCATTGTGGGTTAGGGTGATGGGACCGCCCTTTGCGATTTGGTTGTGGAAGATGGGAATGACGGAACCATTGGAGCCCAACACATTGCCAAAGCGTGTGGAAGCGAAAATCGGTCCTTTGCCACGCTTGTTGCTATTGGCAGCGGTCATCAGTCGTTCACCCATCAGTTTGGAGGTTCCCATGACATTGGTTGGATTCACCGCTTTGTCGGAACTGGTAAAGATGACCTTCTCCACCCCGCTTGCCTGTGCTGCTGTGATGACATTTTGCACGCCGTGAATGTTGGTCTGCACAGCCTGTTCTGGTGATCGCTCACAAAGGATGACATGCTTGAGCGCGGCGCAGTGAAACACAATATCTATGCCCGCCATCTTGCGGGTGAGTTCGTCCCGGTCACGAATATCGGTAACAAAAAAGTTGGCACGACTATCACTCAAATACTGCTGATCAATAAAGAATAGTTGGCTTTCGTTGTTGTCTATACCCACCACCTCCGCCGGCGCATATTCCGGCAGGGATAAAAGTTGACGAATTAGTTCTGAACCAACAGTGCCACAGACACCAGTAACTAAGATTGATTTGTTTTCGAAGATTGATTTCATTGAATTCACTTGTTTGTTAGAAAGTAGGAAACTGTTTTATGCAATCCCTCATCGAGTTCGATTTTTGCCTGCCAGCCGAGCCGATGTTTGGCTTTTGTCGTATCCGAGAAATTACGCTTGACATCGCCGAGCCGGATTTCAGCATTGACAAGGCGAACATCTGGCACGCCAACGACCTTGAGCGAGGTCACCAACTTTTCGGCCATTTCTCCCACTGTGGTTTCGCGGCTGGTGGCAATTTGGAAAGCCTCGCCGCCTATGCCTTGGACAGTAGCCGCCAAGAGCACGGCGTCTATCAGATCGTCAATATAGATGAAGTCGCGGGTTTGAGTGCCATCTCCGTAGATTTCGAGTGCCTCGCCAGCCAGTGCGCGGCGGACGAACTTGGCCACTACGCTCGATTTATGCACAGAGCCGGGACCATAGACATTACCGAAACGTAACATCACCGTATCAATGCCAAAGGTACGTTTATAGGCGGAGCAGTACCCTTCCCCAGCGAGCTTGCTGGCTCCGTAGGGCGACACGGGGTGGGGTGGCAACTCTTCGTGGATAGGGGGCTCAACCTCACCCGCCGGCGCACCACTGGA
>JBAZFV010000023.1:0-22584 GCA_041653255.1 Sideroxydans sp.
ATGCAATGGAAGGAAGTGAGGGTCAGTGTCACCGGTTTGGTCACCCCTTTGATGGTCAGGTCACCGCTCACTGCCACCGGTTTGTCACCGTCAAATTTCATCTGTTTCGATTTGAAGGTGATGGTGGGGAACATCTCGGTATCAAAAAAATCCGGCGACTGGATGTGCTGGTTAAACAGGGCGTAGCCGGTATTGACCGAAGTGGCATCGATCACGACATCGACCGAGCCGTTTTTCGCCGCGCGGTCGAGCACGATGGTGCCGGAGGTTTTATCGAAACGGCTGAGCTGGGTGGAATAGCCGAAATGGCTGTACTCGAAACGCGGCAGGGTATGCGTCGGTTCGATCATGTAGGTTTCGGGCGCTGCGTAGGCGGCAGTGGAAAACAGGGCGGCGATGAGAATTGTGCTGGCTTTGTTCATGTCGATCTCCTTTGTGGTGGTTGGGTGGGCAAATCAGGCCAGGCGGCCATTACAAGATATACATTGGTAGCGGCGAATATTTTCAGGCAAAACTGCCGGAATCGAAATCGGCCAAAGCCTGGTGAATCTGTTCCTGGGTATTCATCACGAACGGGCCGTACTGCACGATGGGTTCGTGTAGCGGCTTACCGGCGACCAGAATCAGCCGTGTCTCGCCGTGTGCCACCAGTGTAACGCCGTCCGCGTCATTGCTCAAAATCCCCATGCACTGCGCGGGAATCTCCTGCCCTCCGACACTGGCCGCACCACGATAGACGTAGAGAAAGGCGTTGTGCGCCGGCGCAATCGCAGTCGTAAACAAAACATCTGGCGGCAGTTGAATATCGAGATACAGCGGTTCGGTGACCGGGCGCGTCATCGCTCCCGCCGTACCGTTGCTGCTGCCGGCAAGCACACGCACGGTGACACCGTCTGCCGTCACATAGTGCGGGATTTCCGCGCTGGCGAAATCGCGATACCAGGGTTCGGTCATTTTTTCCTGCGCCGGCAAGTTGAGCCAAAGCTGGAAACCTTCCATCACACCGTCTTTCTGTTCGGGAATCTCCGAGTGGATGATGCCGCGCCCGGCAACCATCCATTGCATGCCGCCGTCCTGCAGCAAGCCCTCGTTCCCCGCGCTATCGCGGTGGCGCATGCGGCCATCCAGCATGTAGGTGATGGTCTCGAAGCCGCGATGCGGGTGGTCGGGAAACCCGGCAATGTAGTCATTCGGGTCATCGCTGCCGAATACATCCAGCATCAGGAACGGATCAAGGCGGCGTTGCAACTTGCCGGTCAGCACCCGGGTCAGATTCACCCCGTCGCCATCCGAGGTGGCGACACCCTCGACAAGGCGTTCGATACTGCGTGATGCCTGCCTGATGGCTGCTGTGCTCATGAGCGATCTCTTGCAATGGATTAGTTGAGTCACATGGTATGGATTATCAGAAAATAGATAAAGCCATGTTTTCGGGATAGACTGTCCCATAAATGGAACAAAAGAATTTCTCCGCCGATGACATGATCCTGTTCGCCAGTATCGTTGAACAGGGCGGTCTGGCTCGTGCCGCCGAACATCTGAACATGCCGAAGGCAACCGTCTCGCGCCGTCTGGCCAATCTGGAATCCGCGCTCGGACAGCGCCTGCTGTTACGCACCACGCGCCGCCTCGCTTTGACCGAATACGGCCAGGAGTTCCTCGACCACTGCCGACGCGTGAGCGAAGAGGTCGGCAATCTGCATGACTTCGTGCACAGCCGCGAACTGGAACCACGCGGCCATCTGCGCGTCTCGATGCCGGGCGATTACGCCAGACATCATTGCTCGCGCGCCATCGCCACCTTCATCGAAACCTACCCGGAGATTCAGCTCGACCTCGACTTGAGTTCGCGCCGGGTCGATCTGCTCGGCGAGCGTTACGACTTGGCGATTCGCATGGGTGTGCTGGATGACGATGCAACGCTTGTGGCACGCAAGATCGACGAGCAACGCTTCGGCTTGTACGCCAGCCCGATCTATCTCGCCCTCCATCCCGCCCCGCGCCATCCCGATGACCTGGCGCACCACATCGCGGTGCGTCTGCTTGCGGCCGATGGCAGCGCCGTAGCTTGGCGACTGGCTCGCGGCAAGGAAGTGTGGGAGGGAGTTCCGCCCGGGCGGCTGTCAGTGAATTCGCCCGACATGATCCAGCAGTTGCTGCTGGATGGTGCCGGCATCGGCACCCTGCCCGTGAGTTTCGCCACCGCAGACTTACAACGCAAACGGCTGGTGCAAGTGCTGCCGAAGTGGGCATTACCCAGCATGCCTGCGTGGGCAGTGATGCCGATGCGCCGCTATCCGCCTTACAAGACACACATGTTTCTCGACCATCTGCAAAGGTTCATGCAGAAGTCCTAGGAAGTACTGCATGCATGGTTTTGCAGGTCGGGAACCCGACGCAGTTTGAATTTATCGTGCACTGTCGGTAGCCTTTCCTGCACCGCCAGCTCCGCCGCACCGTGTCAGGGCTACAGTCCGGCCCGCGTGCGCTTCACACCCAGTCCCTGGGTACCAGATATTTTTCGTATAGCTCCGCTTCCGGCGTGCCCGCTTCCGGGTGCCAGTCATAGCGCCATTTCACCAGCGGCGGCATGGAAAGCAGGATGGATTCGGTGCGGCCGTTCGACTGCAAGCCGAAGATGGTGCCGCGATCGATTACCAGATTGAACTCCACATAGCGTCCGCGACGATACAACTGGAAGTCGCGCTCGCGTTCACCGTAGGGTGTGTCCTTGCGCTTCTCCAGCAACGGCACATAGGCGGACAGGTAATGGTCGCCCACGCTCTGCTGGATGGCGAAGCAGGTGTCGAAATCCGGCTCACTCATGTCGTCGAAGAAGATGCCGCCAATTCCGCGTGGTTCGTTGCGATGTTTGAGGAAGAAATACTCGTCGCACCATTTCTTGTACTTCGCGTGCAGCGACGCATCGAACGGCGCCAGCGAGTTCTTGCAGACCTGGTGGAAGTGCACCGCATCTTCCTCGAAGCCGTAGTAAGGCGTGAGGTCCATACCGCCGCCGAACCAGAATACTTTTTCACCGTCGGGCTTGTGCGCCATGAACATGCGCACGTTGGCATGCGAAGTCGGCGCATAAGGATTGCGCGGATGCATCACCAGCGACATGCCCATCGCCTCCCACGAACATCCGGCCAGCTCGGGACGGTGCGCCGTAGCGGAAGCCGGCATCTTGTCGCCCTGCACATGCGAGAACGCCACACCGCCGCGCTCCAGCACATTGCCCTCCTCGATGATGCAACTGATGCCCTCGCCCTTGCCGATGCCGCCCGAACCCGTGGCGCGCGTCCACTTGTCACGGATGAACTTCTTGCCATCGACTTGTTCCAGGCGGTCGACGATGCGTTCCTGCAATTCCAGCAGGTAGGTTTTGACAGCGGATGAATCGACGTTGCTCATGCACATCTCCAGTTGCGTTTACGAGCGCACGATTCTATCACCGGCCCACGCCTTGATCGTCGAAGGACGCTTGCGTTTTCCCACGCGACCGCGCAATACCCACACACCATCACCGAACATTCGCCGACACTCTGCATACGTCTTCGCCGCGCGCATGCCGCTGCGGTTCGCGCTGGTCGACACCAGCGCACTGCCCGCACTGCGACAAAGCTGCCGCGCAAACGGATGCGCCGTCAGCCGCACCGCCAGCGATTCATGCATCCCGCGCAACCAGCGCGGACAGGAAGGTTTCGCCGGCATCAGATAAGTCACCGCCTGCGCACCATCCTGCTGCAAACGCTGCTGCTCGGCAGGCGTGAGCGGCTGAATGTATGGCGACACCTGATGACAGTCAGAAGCGATCAGGATCAGCCCCTTGCGCTGCGGACGCTGCTTCAACTGCAAGATGCGCTGCACCGCCCGCCGATTGCGCGGATCGCACCCGAGGCCGTAGCAAGACTCGGTGGGATAAGCGATCACGCCGCCACGTTTGAGGTGGGCAGCAAGGGCGCGGCTGGAAATATCCATTCTTTGCATAGCGGCTAGCGAAAAAAAACCAGCTCGAAAAGCTGCACACGAAGTTTTCTCCTCATAACACTTCACCTCCTTCGTTGAGGATAGCAAGGTAAGAGTCATATACGAATACGCGGTTGCGCCGCTGGCCGGTGAGTTCGCGTGCGATGCCGAGTTCGATCAGGGATTGCATGGCTTTGCCCGCAGTAGGGAAACTAATACCTGCCTCTGCACCCAGCAGCTTGAGTGTGGAAACAGGATGGCTACGCAGGGCAAGCAGCAGACGTTGAGCATTGGCTGCACCGCGTCCGCTTTGCTGGATGCGCTGGCTGTCTTGTTCGAACAACGCCACCAAGCGCTGCAGTCTGTACTGCACCATGTGCGGTTTGTTCTACACCTTCCAGAAAGAAATCCACCCAAGTTTCCCAGTCACCCTCGGTGCGCACTTTGTCCAGTAGCTCGTAATAGACATTGCGGTGCTGTTTGAAATACAGGCTGAGATAGAGCAGCGGCTGAGCAAGCAAACTGCCTTGGTGCAGCAACAGTGCAATGAGCAGACGTCCTAGTCTGCCGTTACCGTCAAGAAAGGGGTGGATGGTTTCAAATTGCACATGCGCCAGTGCGGCCTTGATCAGCACAGGCGCAGCCTCATTCGGCAGATTGATATAGTGTTCAAGTGCAGCCATGCAGGCATCCACCTCCTGCGGAGGGGGAGGCACAAAACGCGCATTGCCTGGGCGAGTACCACCAATCCAATTCTGACTGCGGCGGAATTCACCTGGTGCCTTGTCACTACCGCGACCGCGCGCCATGAGACGTGCGTGCATTTCACGCAGCAAGCGGTTGCATAACGGAAAAGGTTCGCGCAGTCGCGCCATACCGTGCTCCAGCGCAGCAATGTAGTTGGAGACTTCGACCACGTCATCGAACGGCACGCCGGGCGCTTCGTCCAGCTCGAACAGCAGCAGATCGGATAGTGAAGATTGTGTACCCTCAATCTGCGAAGAAAGAACGGCCTCGCGGCGTACATAGGCATACAAGAAGAGTTGCGGATCTGGCAGCAACGTACTCACGCTATCAAGCCGACCCACGGCAAGCGTGGCGCGCTCCAACAAGCGTTGGCGCGCTTCATCGATTGTTAGCGCGGGGATAGGTGGCAGTGCATCAGGCACAAAGGCTTGCACTGTTTCGCCACCCGCGAGGCTGCTGAGATATTGCCCAGTAATGTCTCGCCGCATAGTCGTTACCTTTAATAAGAAATCACGCTATTTAAATTTTAATCGATTTCTTGAATAAGGATGCGCTTTTCAGATAACAGCGCTTTGAAAGGAAAACGCAGGCTTTCCAGGAAGGCCGCCACGTTTGAAGTAGGCAGCAAGCGTTCCGGCTTTGCTCATTTCTTAGTGATCCACTTATTCTTTGCAGGCGGCGGGAAATTTCAGTCGGTGACAATTTGTCACCGATTCGCGGCTAATCATACCGAAATTGCAGACAACCGTACCGCGCTACAATGCAACCCCGGCCCACCGCCACACATCCCGAGCACTCGCATGACTGACGAACGACTGATCAACATCGAAGAAAAGATCACCTTCCAGGAAGACCTGATCGAAGAACTGAACAAGACCGTCTACCAGCAACAACAGAAACTGGAACGTCTTGAAAGGATGTACATCGCACTCGCCGGTCAGGTGCGGTCGATTGCTGAAGCGGGCGGTGAAGGCAAATCGCTGGACAACGAAAGACCGCCGCACTATTAAAAAACGAATCGTCGCGCCCAGCGACAACCTGGACACCTCAACACTATGCTAAGAACACTGAACGAATTCTTCTCCAGCCTGAACATCACCAGCAACGATGCACCGCCCCAACACACCCTGCAACTCGCCACCGCCGTACTGATGATAGAAATCATGCGCGCGGATGCCGAAAGCACCGATACAGAGCGCGCAACAGTATTGCGCATCCTCAAGGAACGGTTCCAACTCAGCGACAGCGAAGTGCAACAACTCTCTGCACTAGGCCAGCAGACCGCGCAGCAAGCTCACGACCTGCACCAATTCACCTCGCTCATCACCCGCGAACTGGGACGAGAAGAAAGGGGCCGCATCGTCGAATACATGTGGCAAGTCGCCTACGCCGACCGCCACATCAGCGCCCACGAGAACCACCTGATGCGCAGAATGACCGACCTGCTGCACATCTCCCAAGCCGACTACATTGCCGCGAAGTTGCGGGCGAAGCCGGCGGACATGGAATAAACACAACCCCTAGCTGACGGGATCCATGCACATCGCCTGATTCCTTTCATCGGCAACACAGAAATTCCTTGTGTGGAATCAGCTCCCTAACGCCCAACTGCATACATAAGCAAATTACTCGATTGAATGTGCCCAGCAAGGGGTGTATAAAATAATTGCAGTCGCAGCAAATGGGCATGAACGCAAACCCGCAAGAAGGGAGCAGCTTATCGACCCCGCGAAGATTCATCACAATTAGACGACACAGAGTCAGCTTAGCTGACTGACACCATCGGCATCCCACAAGCCGACCAAATAAAACGCCGCATAGATGCGGCGTTTGCTTTTCTTAGCAGTGCATATAATAGATAATTCGAGACTGAGTCCATTAGCTCTTATGACCGCGACAATTAAGTTGTTGCCAGTTGTTCATATTCACCCGATCAACTCACTACCGCCACAAACTCGGCAATCACTTTCAAGTCATCTTTCTCTTCTGGATACAGAACAATAGTCTTGTAGTTTGGATCGGTAGAACTTGGTAGCAAATTTATCTTTGTATGCCTCCAACTGCCACTCTCACCTTGAACTTTCTCACTCTCATATACCTTGACCGTATATTGTCCACCTGTATCAGGATCTGCAATATCACGGTGCTGAACCAATACCGTTTTCCCCTGCCGGGAGCCTACCGGGTTCAGGCTAAATAAACACCACGAGCCATTTGGAATGCGCTTATTCATTGACTCACCAACTACCCTTGCTACGAATTGACCAGGGCGGACACGAAAACTATCAGGAAGCTCTACCCAATCGAAACTCTCAGCATTTGCTGTGCTGTCTCCAAATGCCTCCTCCACCAATTGTGTATCACTAAACTGACCTGCGGCTATCGCAAGATCATAAATTGGCACTGCATTTTCGTAAGGCTTAACTTCGGAGTGATGAATCAACTTAAGCTGCAGCCCTTCATATCGATCATCATTTATTGCTTTACCAAATAGTTCAGCAGGTGATGATTCCATCTGATATTCCAATTCCGCTCTTCCCATCGCCTCTCTAAACCAGAGATTCGTTTCCTTGTCTGTACAGAATATGTAACAGCCCTTCATGCCGCGCGTCATGAGAGTCCGATACGTATTCTTGATAATTAGGTCAGCCTTTTGTTTAGCTGCGACAGGATCCGCCCTAAGAAGAGATTTGTAACCCTTAATTGATGCATCGGTCTTTGCCCGTTTATCCGCATCAGTTATTGCCACTCCATCTCGAATAATAAAATCTGGGCCAATGATCACGCCGATGTAATCAGTCTCGAGACCTTGACAGGTATGAATACAGCCAGCTTCGCTTACTGAGTCCGGCTTTAGTATCCATAAACTTCCATCACCCGCCAGATTCCATTTCATAGAAAAGTCATACTCTTCTAGGGTAATGTCGTCTTCTGATGGTGAATTCTTGCTTATCCAGTTCCAGCAATAACCAGCAACAATTCGTGCTTTATTATTGATCCGATTTTTTTTATAGATTGCATCACGAAGCTCATTGGGTGAATCAAACACTCGAAAGTCATAGTTAATGCCCTCAAGTGTTCTATTGGCTGTTTCACGAACCTCCAGCACACTATCTATCCAAGACAAATACCCATCCGAACCATTACAGCGGAACTGAGATTGCAGCTGCAGACGGTGGACTTGTGCGCCAAGCTGCTTTGCCCAGCTGGCTATCATTTTTGACTCGCCGATATCCTTGAATGTCACTCGCTGATCTTCATCAATAAAAAAGATGCTGAACTTTGCGGCATTGATGATTTCTTTGATTTGGTTTTCACCCAAATTTTGGAACATGCCTGACTTCTCATTTAGCCGGTGAGCCTCATCCACAATAAGTGCGTCGAACTCGTTGGAGTTTGCCCCTGTATAAACACCAGACCCCTTAAAGAGATTATCAATATGACTCCGCTTGAATGAGCCTGTTAGCAACGAAGCATAAACAGCCCGTGGTGCAGCATTCTTAGTGACGTATTGAGCAAGGAGTTGATCTTTTATTAAGGCAACCAGCAGATTAATTGCAACCACCGATTTGCCCGTACCCGGACCGCCCTCAACTATTAACACATGCTTTTCTTTTACTGTCGCGCACTTAGCCAACGACAATGCAGTTTCGTAAGCAACTTTTTGATCGTCAATCATCAAGAACTCTTGATTGCCATTTATTAGCGACAACAGTTGATCTGACAGATTCTTCGAAGGCCGTATTCGGCCTTTCTCAATCCTATACATCACCTCGCATGAATCACCGTATTTGACGTAGTGCTTAATAAAGTCAGCCAACTTCTGCGCATCTTTGCGAAGGAATGCTGGCGCTTTTTTCGTGTGATCTTCATAGAACTCTGCATTGATAACATCTTCTGAAATGCAATTATGCAAATATGCGCATGGCTGCAAGCCGATGCTCTCCTCTTGCACCGCCTCATTAAAGTCCTCTAGTAATGCTGCATAGGTCCATGCTTGATATGAAGGATGGCTAACTTCACGCTCCGCCCCACCCACGAATGTCCTAACTATCCCATCCATAGAAGTTGCCTTGACGTGCTCCCATTGCTTCAATTCTATGATGATGGCGATGGGATTTTTGTTATGACCTACCCCAGTGAGAATGAAATCAATTCGCTTGGTTGTCTGTGGCAGTGAATATTCAATTGCCACACCTGAATCGCTTGGAATTTCATCATCGGTGAGAACTTGACTCATATACTGCATCGAGTTCCGCCAGGAAGTAATTTCGCTTTTGCTAGTGGAATGGCCTAAGTGCCTCTGAAATGAAGCGAGAATTTTCTCGTCAATTTCGCCAGCTCGAACTTCCTTCAGAAATTCTTTTTTCGTCGATGTATATACGAGCACACCATCCCCAATAAATAGTTATTTGTATTCCGTATACTTTTTAGAACTGCCTTTTACGATTTCTGCTGGATACTTTTCGGCATTAATTGCCATCTTTTTCTCAACTGCGGTCAGCATGTCCAACTGAAGTTTTTCTGCGAGACGCAGCAGATATATTTGAACATCGGCCATCTCCATAGCTACTTCTTCTAGTTGTTTCTGATTTAAGTTATTGCTTTGATCTTCAGTGAGCCATTGGAAATGCTCTACAAGCTCGGCTGCCTCAGCAATTAACGCCATAGATAGATTTTTTGGTGAGTGGAATTGATCCCAATCCCTATCTTCGGCAAATTGTCGAAGGCCCACCATTATTTTCTCCAGCCTTTTATCGCTCATATTCATCCCCTCTTGAATACTGCTTTCGTTCTGCTACTTAACTATTTATTCCACGAATTAATGCCGCAGAAGTCATCTCGATATCGCAAATACAGTTTCATTTTCTACAGCGCGATCCGAACCGAATAGTACCGACCCTACCTAGTATCGCCAATAGCAAAGAATACATAGGTCGCTGAATGCAAAGCGGTGAAGCTTCACCACTTCAATTATGCAAGGCTTTATCCAGTGAATGCAGGAACTTCTCGGCCTCGTTCTGTGTGACGTAATACTTTACCGTTGGGCCGGTCATCAACTTGGCACAGGAGCTCACCAGCTCCATGGCGATGGGGTATTTACCGGTGGCGATGGCTTTTTTCAGGGCGTTCAATCTGTTACCTGCGTCTTCCAGAGTGGGGCAGCAGTGGTACGTATCATCGGTGATGATGATGCTTTTGATGCCTGCATGGGTGACTGCTTGGCAGTGGAATTTCTTCTTGGACATGTGGCGCTCCTGTGTGTGTTTGCGATGTGCGGCAGTTTGCGCGCCGCCTATTGTGCCTGGCTGAATAGTAGCGACTGTATTCCTTCACACCAGCGAGCCGGAATAATCAGACCGCCGAAAACAAAACGGGGAAGTGTTTCCACTTCCCCGCTCTATTGCTGCTCGCCTGCTTACTTCCGCCCTATCGCGCGATAACCGATGTCTCTGCGCATCTGGCAACCGTCGAACTTGATGGTGTCGGCAATCTCGTAGGCGCGGTTTTGTGCATGTTTGACCATGTCGCCGAGGGCGACGACGCAGAGGACGCGGCCGCCGCTGGTGACGACTTTGCCATCTTGCATGGTGGTGCCCGCGTGGAAGACGTGGGCGTCTTCCAGCTTCTTGGGCAGGCCGGTGATCTCGTCACCTTTGCGCGGGGTGTCGGGATAGTTGGCGGCAGCCATGACAACACCGAGTGCGGTGCGCTTGTCCCATTCGGCCTCGACCTTGTCCAGCGTGCCGTTGATGCCATGCTCGATGAGCACGGCGAAGTCACTCTTCAGGCGCAGCATGATGGGTTGGGTTTCGGGGTCACCGAAGCGGCAGTTGAATTCCAGCACTTTGAGACCACCATCCGGCGAAATCATCAGTCCGGCGTAGAGAAAACCGGTGAAGACGTTGCCTTCGCTTGCCATACCGCGCACGACGGGCATGATGACTTCGCGCAGCGCACGGGCGTGGATGGTGGGGGTGACGACGGGTGCGGGGGAATACGCGCCCATGCCGCCGGTGTTGGGACCTTGGTCGCCGTCGAGCAGGCGCTTGTGGTCCTGACTGCTGGCCATGGCGAGTACGTTCTTGCCGTCCACCATGACGATGAAGCTGGCTTCTTCGCCGGTGAGGAATTCTTCCACCACGACGCGCGCACCGGCATCACCCAGTTTGTTGTCGGACAGCATCATGTCGATGGCGTCGAGTGCTTCTTCCTTAGTCATCGCGACGACTACGCCTTTACCTGCGGCGAGTCCGTCGGCCTTGATGACGATGGGTGCGCCGTGTTGCTCGACATAGGCCCTGGCGGATGCGATGTCGCTGAAGGTGCCGAAGAAGGCGGTGGGGATGTTGTGGCGCGTCATGAAGCGCTTGGCGAAATCCTTGGAGGATTCGAGTTGCGCGGCAGCTTGGGTGGGGCCGAATATCTTCATGCCTTCGGCGCGAAAGGCATCTACCACACCGGCGGCCAGCGGTGCTTCGGGGCCGACCACAGTCATGTAAATATCGTTGGCCCTGGCGAACTCAAGCAGCTCGGGAATGGCGGTGATGTTGATGTTCTCCACCCCTTCTTCCAGTGCAGTGCCCGCGTTGCCGGGGGCGACGTAGACCTTCTGCACTTTTTTGCCTTGTGCCAGACGCCAGGCGAGTGCGTGCTCGCGACCGCCGGAACCGATGACCAGTATCTTCATATTCTTTTCAACCTCTTCAACGAAGCGTTATGCCGTCACGAGCGGCGCCGTTATGCCAAGCACAGCAGACTTAATGGCGGAAGTGGCGGTGGCCGGTGAAGACCATGGCCAAGCCCAACTCGTCGGCAGCGGCGATGACTTCTTCATCACGCATGGAACCGCCCGGCTGGATGACAGCCTTGGCACCGGCTTGTGCCAGCACGTCGATACCGTCACGGAACGGGAAGAAGGCATCGGAAGAAACCACTGAATCTATCAGGCTCAGACCTGCGTTCTGCGCCTTGATGCTGGCGATGCGGGTGGAGTCGACACGGCTCATCTGGCCTGCGCCGACGCCGAGTGTCTGGCCGCCTTTGCAGAATACGATGGCGTTGGATTTGACGTACTTGGCGACACGCCATGCGAACAACAGGTCGGCCATTTGTTCTTTGGATGGTTGTGCCTTGGTGACGATCTTGAGGTGCTCTGACCCCACGTTCAATGCGTCGGGACTTTGCACCAGCAGACCGCCGCTGACGCGCTTCACATCCCACTGGTTGTGCGCGTTGGACAGCGGCACGGTGAGCACGCGCACGTTCTGTTTGGCGGCGGTGACTTTGAGTGCGGCGTCTGTTGCGCTCGGCGCGATGATGACTTCGACGAACTGGTTGGCAACGATCTGCGCGGCGGTGGCTTCGTCCAACTCACGGTTGAAGGCGATGATGCCGCCGAACGCGGAAGTGGTGTCAGTCGAATAAGCCAGTTTGTAGGCGTTCAATGCATTGTCAGCGATGGCGACACCGCAGGGGTTGGCATGCTTGACGATGACGCAGGCGGGCTGATCGAAAGTCTTTACGCATTCCCATGCTGCATCAGAGTCACCGATGTTGTTGTAGCTGAGTTCCTTGCCCTGCACTTGTGTGTAGTCGGCGATGCCCCCGGGCAAGGCGATGAGATCACGATAGAACGCGGCGCTCTGGTGCGGGTTTTCGCCGTAGCGCATCTCTTGTACTTTGGCGAAGTTGAAATTGATCTGTGCCGGGAAAGCTTGCTTGCTACCGTCGCTGTTGATGGCAGTGAGGTAGTTGCTGATCATGCTGTCGTAGGCGGCGGTGTGCGAGAAGGCTTTCTTGGCCAGGTTGAAACGGGATGCGTCGGACACGGCACAGTCGTTGGTCTGCATCTCGGCCAGCACATCGGCGTAGTCGACCGGGTCGGTGACGATGGCGACGTGCGCGTGGTTCTTGGCAGCGGAGCGCACCATGGTCGGGCCGCCGATGTCGATGTTCTCGATGGCGTCTTCCAGTGTGCAACCGGGCTTGGCAATGGTGGCCGCGAACGGGTACAAGTTCACCACAACGAGGTCGATGGTGGGGATGTCATGTTTCTTCAATGTTGCAATATGCTCCGGCAAGTCGCGGCGCGCGAGGATACCGGCGTGTACTTTCGGTTGCAGTGTCTTCACGCGGCCATCGAGCATCTCGGGGAAGCCGGTGTAGTCGGCGACTTCGGTACAGGGCACGCCGTTGTCGGCGAGCAGCTTGGCGGTGCCGCCGGTGGACAAAATCTTTACCCCAAGCTGATGCAGGCCCTGGGCGAATTCGAGAACGCCGGATTTGTCCGACACACTGATGAGTGCTTGGGTGATGGCTGTCATGATGTTTTCCAATAAAAAATAAACTTGCTCGCGGAACGAGCCCGCGATTTATAAGATGCCGTGCAATTGCATTTTTTTGCGCAGGGTATTGCGATTGATGCCGAGCAGTTCGGCGGCGCGCGTCTGGTTGCTGCCTGCATGCTGCAGCACAGTTTCAAGCAGCGGCTTCTCGACGCAGCAGATCACCATGTCGTAGATCGCGACCGACGGCTCTTCGCCATCCAAATCCTTGAAATAATCGTTCAGCGCTTTGCGCACATGCTTGGCGATGTCGTTCTCGCCAATCGGGCAACTCTCACTCATGCCATTTACTCCCTGTCATAACGCAGTCTTTCGCTGCCTGTTTTTTGTTCTTCAAAGAATTCGATAACGGCGCGCATCTGCTCGTCGATATTTTCCAGTTGGTTCATCCGATGGCGGAATACGGCCGATCCCGGCAAGCCTTTGGTGTACCAGGAGATGTGCTTGCGTGCCACGCGCAAGCCGGTGTGCTCGCCGTAGAAGGCGTACAGGTCGTGCAGGTGTTGCTGCAGAACAGTGCGGATCTCATCCACTGCGGGTGCGGGCAGATGTTCGCCCGTGTCCAGAAAATGCGCCATCTCGCGAAACAGCCACGGCCTCCCCTGTGCGGCGCGCCCGATCATAACGGCGTCGGCACCGGTGTGTTGCAACACGAAACGCGCCTTTTCCGGGGTGGTGATGTCGCCGTTGGCAATCACCGGAATGCGTACGGCTGACTTCACCGCGCGGATGGTGTCGTATTCGGCATCGCCGGTATAGGCGCAGGCGCGGGTGCGGCCGTGGATGGCGAGTGCCTGAATGCCGCAGTCTTCTGCAATATGCGCGATGTTCAGCGCATTGCGATTGTCCTTGTCCCAGCCGGTGCGAATCTTCAGCGTAACCGGCACATCCACCGCACCGACCACTGCCTGCAGCAACTGCGCAACGAGCTTCTCGTTCTGCAATAACGCAGAACCGGCCATCACATTGCAGATCTTCTTTGCCGGACAGCCCATGTTGATGTCAATGATCTGCGCACCGTGCTCGACATTGTGTTGCGCCGCCCGTGCCAGCATCCCGGCATCGGCGCCAACAATCTGCACCGAGATCGGATCGACCTCTCCTTCGTGATTGGCGCGGCGTTTGGTTTTTTCGGAACCGTACAGCAGGGAATTGGATGCCACCATCTCGGATACTGCCATACCCGCACCCATGCGCTTGCACAGCATGCGGAACGGTCTGTCCGTCACGCCTGCCATGGGAGCGACAATCAGGTTGTTTTTTAATTTGTAGCGGCCGATTTGCATGGTGGTTTCCGGAGGGGGTGCTGATTATAAATTAATCAACCCGCCCATGCTATGATGCTTTCGAATTTTTCTGCAAAACACAAAACATTTCGAAATGGAATTCGATCTCGTCATTATCGGCGGCGGTTTGGTTGGCGCCAGTCTGGCCGCAGCGCTCAGAGATAGCGGCCTGAAGCTGGCTCTGGTCGAAAGTGGTGCCCCACCTCAATTGGCTGCTACCGAAGACGGATGGGACAGTCGTATCTATGCATTCACCCCCGGCAATGCCGAATTCCTGCGCGAATGTGGCGCGTGGCAAAGGCTGGAGATGAGCCGGGTGCAGCAAGTGGAAGCTATGCGCGTGTTTGGCGATACCGGTTCCAGGCTGGATTTCAGCGCCTATCAACTCGGCACACCGGAGCTGGCCTTCATCATGGAAAACCGCTTGTTGCAGGATGCCTTGTGGCAAGGTTTGCGCGAGCAAACCAATCTCACCCTGCTGCAGCCGGCGCAATGTGCCGAGTTGTCATGGCAGGAAGATGCGGTGCATTTGAAATTAAAGGATGGCCGCGAGATTAGAACCAGACTCATCGTCGGTGCGGACGGGCGCGATTCATGGGTGCGCCATCAGGCCAGCATGCCTGAAGTGCCCACACCCTATCAGCAGCACGGTGTGGTCGCCAACTTCAATACCAGCCGCGCCCATCGCGGCATCGCACATCAATGGTTTCAGGCGGACGGCATCCTCGCCTTGCTGCCGCTGCCGGGCCGCCGCGTTTCCATGGTGTGGTCGGTCAGCCCTGAAGCTTCCGCCGAACTGTTGGCACTCACTCACACAGAGTTCTGTGCGCGTGTCGCTGCCGCCTCCGACCATGTCCTGGGTGAGATGGAACTCATCACACCGCCCGCCGCGTTCCCCCTGCGCGTGCTCAACCTGGCCCACATCACCCAAACTCACCTGGCGCTGGTCGGTGATGCGGCGCACAACGTGCATCCGCTGGCCGGGCAAGGAGTGAATCTCGGCCTGCGCGACGCGCGCGAACTGGCGCATACTCTGCTGCAACGCGGCGCACTGGATTGCGGCAACTTGGGTCTGCTGCGCCGCTATGAAAAAGCGCGGCGCATGGATATCCTCTCCATGCAACTCACCACCGATGGACTCAAGCACCTGTTCATCAGCGATAATCCGCTGCTACGCACGCTGCGCAACGTCGGGCTGGCGGCAACCAATGCGGCCACGCCACTGAAAAAGATGCTGGCGCGCCACGCACTCAACTGATCGATTATAAACAAGGAAAAATATGAAAAAACTACTACTGCTCTCGCTGTCCCTGTGCGCCGCCTTCGCCCAGGCCGCCCCCAACGACACCGCCGCCCTCAAGCAAGTCCTGCAACAGAAACACCAGCAGGCCATCGGCCCCATCGACCAGGTGAACACCACGCCGGTAACGGGTCTGTATGAAATCGTGACCAGCGATCACATCTACTATTCCGACGAGAGCGGGCGTTATCTGATCGACGGCAAATTGTTTGACATGCAGGACCGTCGCAACATCACCGACGCCCGTGCCCGCCATTTATTCGCCATCGATATCAGCAAACTACCGCTTGAGCTGGCACTAAAGAAAGTCAAAGGCAACGGCAAGCGCACGCTGATCACCTTTGAAGACCCCAACTGTGGCTATTGCAAAAAGATGGCGCAAGAACTGGAAAAGATCGACAACCTGACGCATTACCTGTTCCTCTTTCCGATCTTTGAGGGATCGGCCGAACTGGTACGAGACATATCGTGCAGCAAGCAACCGTTTAAGGCGTGGGATGCGTGGATGCTAAATGGTGTCAAGCCGTCAAAAGGGAGTTGCACCACCAAGACCGATCAGGTCGTGGCACTGGGGCGCAAGCTAAAAGTAAACGGCACGCCCGCGCTGATCTTCGCCAACGGCGTGATTAATCCCGGTTATTTGCCCGCCGATCAATTGGAGCAGGCACTCACCGCAAATCAGTAAAAAGGTGAAGCTGGCCGATAAGCCGGGTTCTGTCGTGGACAGTCATTCCTCTAGGCGTTTCGTTACCTGACGCTCAAGCAACCTACCCGCTGGCGACGCGAGCAACGTCATGGCCAGCCTATTTGGTCTTGCTCCGGATGGGGTTTACCCTGCCACGGATGTTGCCACCCGCGCGGTGAGCTCTTACCTCGCCATTTCAACCTTGCCTGATCTGCTTGCGCAGCCATCGGCGGTATATTTTCTGTGGCACTTTCCATCGCCTCACGGCGTCCGGCCGTTAACCGGCATCCTGCTCTATGGAGCCCGGACTTTCCTCTACGCAACCCTAAGGTGCGCAGCGACTGTCTAGCCAGCTTCGAGGTGGAGTTTAGCACGGGAGATACGGAACGTCCGCGAATGCCGGGCTTAGGTTCCGGCTAACGTGTTGCGATTGTCAGTCTGCGCCGCCGTGTGTGAGCGAGGCGCTTTAAACCGCCTCGACCTGAACACCAATCTCCAGCGTTTTCCACTGTTTTGCTTCACCGCGCAGTGCTGTTTCGCTGAGCGGATTCTGTGACAGCCAATCCTCGGGCAATGCCAGATGGAATTTGGTGCCGCTGAATTTCCCATGCATCTGCGGCAGGCGACTGCCGCTGCGATTGCGGCAGAACAATACCGCCAGACGTAGCGCCATAACCAGCGCAAAATCGTGATTATTCGTCAACTGCGTCCGCACTTTCTCAAGGTTACCGCGATGTGCCTGCCCCAGCAGGGCGAGATAGGCCTGTTCCTTCTTCGAGAAACCGGGCATATCGGCGTTTGCCAGAATGTAGGCTGTATGCTTGTGGTACCCGCTGTGCGCAACGCTGATACCAATTTCATGCAGGCGCGCAGCCCAGCGCAGAAATTGCAGGCTGTCCTCGTCTGTATCCACCCCGAGGAACTGCAAGGCCAGTTCACACGACAATTCTTCCACCCGTTGCGCCTGCCGGGGCGCGACATGATAACGGCGCATGAATTGCTGCACCGTCGCTTCGCGCATGTCATTGTGAGTGAAGCGGCCCAGCAGATCGTACAGCACGCCTTCACGCAGCGCGCCCAATGCCGGGTGCATCTGCTCAATTTTCAATTCACAGAACGCCGCGTATATGATGGCGAATCCGCCCGCGAGTACCGGCACACGGTCCGGCTTGAGTCCGGCCAATTCCAGCTTGCTTGCATCACCCGCCTTGAGGAGATGGGTCCGCAAGGTTTCAAGTCCATCCCGCGTAATCCCGTTTGTACTGAAACCATTTTGCTCGAGCATATCGTTGATTACGCGCGCAGTGCCGGATGAACCCAGCGCCACATCCCAATGTTCAGGCGCATACTCCGTGACGATACTTTGCAATTCATTGCGCGCAGCCAGTTCGGCATGCTTCAGACTGGATTTGGTGATCTTGCCGTCCGAAAAAAATTGCGCGGTGTAGCTAACGCAACCCATGTACAGGCTTTCAAGCTGCGATGGCTGCAAGCCCTGACCGATGACGAACTCGGTCGAACCGCCACCGATATCCATCACCAGACGCCGCTCCTCGCTGTGCGCCAAACCTTGGGCGACACCGAGATAGATCAGGCGCGCTTCTTCGCGTCCGGCGATAACTTCAATGGGAAAGCCAAGTGCCGCTTCGGCCTGTTGCAGAAACTCCGGCGCGTTTTTGGCAACACGCAGGGTGTTGGTCGCTACTGCGCGCACCGCCCCGTGCGGCAGGTCGCGCAGGCGTTCGCCAAATTTTTCCAGGCAAGACAAACCGCGTTGCTGCGCATCTGAATCGAGCAGCTTGTCTTCTCCCAATCCGGCCGCCAATCGCACCGCTTCGCGCAAGCCGTCGAGCATGTAGAGCTGATCATTCTCCACCCGTGCGATTTGCAGGCGGAAACTGTTCGAACCCAAATCGACGGCGGCAAGAAGTGGCTGGCGTTGCACGGGTGTGCGGGTAACGGATTACTTTTGGACTTCGCGTTCGATTTCTTCGACGGTCACGTGGCGCACATCACGCCCCTTGACCATATACACCACATATTCGGACATATTCTTGGCGTGATCACCGATGCGTTCGATCGCTTTTGCCACGAACAAAATCTCAAGCGAGGTGGAAATGGTGCGCGGGTCTTCCATCATAAAAGTAATCAGGTAACGCATGATGGTGCGGAATTCTTCGTCTACCAGCTCATCTTGGCGCACCACCGTTGCCGCCGTTGCCAGATCGAGCCGCGCAAACGCATCCAGTGATTTGCGCAGCATATCGAGCGCAATTTCCGCCGCGTACTTGATTTCGTTGTAACGGGGCAGATACAAACTTTCCTTCTGCGAGAGCAGCTTGGCCATGCGCGCAATCTTTTCCGCCTCGTCACCGATGCGTTCAAGGTCGGTAATGGTCTTGATCACGGTCATCACCATACGCAAGTCGCCCGCCGCCGGCTGCCGCCGCACCAGAATGCGGTTGCAGCTTTCATCAATCTCAACTTCCATCGCGTTCACGCGATGGTCATCCCCGATCACCTTGGTCATCAGCGCGACATCGCCATTCACCAGTGAATCAACCGCCAGCCGAATCTGGCTCTCGACCAAGCCGCCCATCTGCAACACACGGGCGCGCACTGCCTCCAGTTCGGCATCAAATTGTTTCGAGGTGTGTTCGCTATTGGACATGATTTTTTCCAAACAAGTGAAGGCTAGTACGTAATGTAACTTGCCGAAGTTAAATATTTGTTACGCCGTCAGCGTCTGAACGCCTTGCGGTGTGCCCAGTAACAGAACATCGGCTCCGCGACGCGCAAACAAGCCGTTGGTCACCATCCCGGGCAACTGGTTGAGCAGGGTTTCCAGTTCGACCGGATTCATGATCTGCAGATTATGTACATCCAGAATGACATTACCGTTATCGGTGATGAAACCCTCGCGCAACTTGGGTTGGCCACCCAACTTCACCAGCTCGCGCGCAATGTAGCTGCGCGCCATCGGAATGACTTCAATCGGCAACGGGAACTTGCCCAGCACATCCACCAGCTTGCTGGCGTCGCACACACAAATAAATTTCTTGCTCGCTGCCGCCACGATCTTTTCACGCGTCAACGCCCCGCCGCCGCCTTTGATCATATGCATGTGGCGCGTGATTTCGTCGGCTCCGTCCACATACACCGGCAGATCGCCCGCATCGTTCAGTGACAACACCTCGATGCCGTGCCCCTGCAGGCGCTTGGCCGAAGCTTCAGAGCTGGCGACGGCGCCGCGAATCTTGCCTTTGATCTTTGCCAACTCATCAATGAAGAAGTTGGCAGTGGAGCCGGTACCCACCCCCACGATACAATCGTTGGGCACATAGGCAACCGCCGCTTGGGCGACTGCGCGTTTCATATCGTCTTGAGTCATGGTCATGATGCTACCTCTATCTAGATGGATTCTTGTCCTGCGTGGGATTATTGCAGGAATCGCCCCTTTTAGGAACACACACGCCCTTCCAAAACCCCCTAAATCCATTTAGGATTCACTCCCGCAGTGGGGGTGTAGCTCAGTTGGGAGAGCGTCTGGTTCGCAATCAGAAGGTCGTCAGTTCGATCCTGATCACCTCCACCATACAAATGCTGCCGTTACAGGCTTTAAGCATCTCAATCAAAATATATCTTAAGACCGATTTTGACCATTTTGGCACAGTGAGTGTGCCAAAATTGTGCCAAAAACACTGCTGCTATTGTCATTAGTGCAAATTTGCACTGGCACATCAAGATTTCCAAAAACTTCCCAATTCTTTTATAATGCAAGCGTGCGGTGCCGTGACGCCCCCGCATTCTCGCCGTGAGGCGACAAGTATGCCCTCGGCTGGCTAAGCCTTACCGCTCCGTTAAGATCCTTCGGGATTGCTCACCTTAAGTGGTGTGTTGAGCTACTTGTGAAGACTTGCAGGGTCATGCGGGGTAATGCTCCGCAACAAGTCGATTTCGTGAAAGAAGGATTCGTCACCTAGCTTTCTCTTACTTCCTGCTCGTATTCCGAGCGGGGGAAAGGGGAACTATGTCCTTTAATATTGAGAAGCACCATCTCGAAGCTGTACAGTATCTCCATTCGTTAAGTCCAGAAACCCTCCTCCCTCTGGAGACGGCCGCGCTGTACATGCAAATGTCAGTTACGACCGTTCGTACCTACGTCACCCGATGTCCCGCCGCACTACCTCCGATCATCAGAATCGGCAGGCGGATATTTTTCCGCAAGCGTGACATTGACCTGTTCATTGAAGAGCGGCGTATCCAAACTGTCGAGCCCGCGTACGCGTGGAAGCGAGGTTCGGCATGAGCCATTACGTTCCCATCACGTTACCAGATTTTCATCCGCGGGAGCATACCTCCTCGCTACAAGCCCGCGGCAGCGGCCCCTCCGGCGAGGAGCGCACTTATATGTTTCTCCTGCGGAGAAACGTGCGGCCTCCGGCGGCCTCAACCCAACACGAGGCTATTCCACAATGACGATATTCCATATGCACATCGCAGTTGGCACAAGACAAAAGGGGGGGGCTCAATTCCATGGCCGATATATTCGACGTGATGAGGATATCAAGGTGGAGGAAGAGCATCCGTTCGACGTCCTTCAATTTAATCGGCCGGCATGGGCTATTGATATGGACGACTTCTGGAACGCAGTGGACACATTGGAACGAAAGAATGGATCTGTTTACAGGGAGTTTGAAGTAGGTCTTCCACCAGAATTGAGCCAATTTACCAATATCGAGCTCGTTACCAAGTGGGTGGCAAAGAAATTTCCAAACCAGGTCGTCGAAGTTGGTGTTCACTGGAAAGAAGGCAATCCTCACGCGCATATCCAAGTATGTGAACGATTGATGGATGGCATCGCAAGAGAACGGGATCAGTTTTTCAAGCGATACAACCCGAGCAACCCCAAGGCTGGTGGCTGTAAGAAGGATGATCGCTTCACTGGAAACTGGATCGAAAAGATCGTTGGCGAGAGCAAGAAAGAGCACGCATGGCGACGGCGCAAAGCAAGCGTGGAAGCCATCCTATCGGTAAGAGAGAGTTGGGCGGTTGAAGTAAATCATTTAATCGTCCCATTAGGTTTGGAGCCGATCAGCCCACTATCCAATAGAGCGCGCGGAATCAATAAACCGCCAGCAAAGCACATTGGCAGGAAAGCCTTGGCAATGGCCAAACGAGGAATCATTGGTGATCGAATATCGGATGTAATTGAAATGGAAGAAAGGAGCGCATATGTCATCTCTAGCGAAGCAAATCAAACAAGCCAGCCAGAATCAGACCAAGGAAGCGATCAGGCCGTTATTGATCGAACAGTACAACGAACTAAACAAGTTCCGGAAAATCGACCTGAGCAAAATGGAAGAGAAATTGGAGGAGTTTATAGCCATATCAGAGAAGAAAGTAATCAAGAAAATTGCAGATTCGGAGAAACAAATCAAGGAAGAAAGCAAAAAGAACATCGATTCTTGGGCAAAATGGACATTGGTGATAACTGGATTTGGATTCCTGCTACTAATGATCTTAGTGGGTGTCGTTCGGTAGTGAAGATTCACACGCCAGGATTCAAGGCCCCGGCATATTTCTCAACAGTAGACCTCTCTAGGAAACCTATCGCCATCGGTCTTGATGGTGGTGGTTTTACTCTGGTGAAGGATGCTACGCCGTCGGACGAGCAACTGGCCGAATTGATCCTGGATGCAGCCGGCCCAGAGCGAGAGCACCTTGAATTGTTCGGCAATGCGGAGTGGCTCATGCGAGCATCAAAGATGTGTGAACGGCTTGGCCTCGAGTATGAATATTTGGAATCCAATCTCATGCAGTCGGAGGTCAATGCCCATTCGGATCAGAGTGAATCGACTCGGAGCCCGGGAGTGTAGTGGCAGTCAAGGATGAGGAGGGCGATGGTGCGGCGTGCGCGGAGGTCGCAGACCGAGCACACCCACGGTCGCCCTGCCGAACGACGAAGTCGCCCGTCCTTGACGGTCATGAAACGACCTATGCTGTGGCTGCTGGGGTGGGTTGGTTTTTACCCGCCCCGGCTGCCGTGCGGCGAGCACATGTTTTTATATTGCGTGACAACTATTCGGCCTGAAGAGACGCTGGTGAATTGCTGAAAAGGCAGCCTACTAGTTCTAGGAGGCTGTCCGCTCCACGCTCAACAGCGGACGTTCAAAAGTAAGAGCTTGATGGAGATTGACCGTCGCTTGCTAACCCATAGCAGTCGTTGCGGTTAGCTCAAATCAAATG
>JBAZFV010000024.1:0-22530 GCA_041653255.1 Sideroxydans sp.
TGATGTAATGTCTATTGATGATTGAGTGGGAGTAGTTGCTGGCGTAAGGATAAATTGATTGGCAGCCGTTCGCCGTTAACCGGCAGCACTATTCCTCAATACCGTAGCGCTTCACCTTGCGCCACAGCGTCGACTTGTCGATGCCGAGGATTTCCGCCGCCAGTGCGCGGTCGCCATGTGTCTCGCGCAGGGTCTTGCGGATGAAATAGGCCTCCACCTCGTCAAGGCTCTGTGGTGGTAGATAGTCGAGCGTGCGACCTCGCGGGTCTTTCTGTTCGGTCAGGCGTGGCGGCAGCACGTCTGCATCGATGTGATCCGATTCGGCCAGGATAATCATGCGCTGGATGATGTTTTCCAGTTCACGCACATTGCCTGGCCAGTCATAACGCATTAGTGCACCAAGCACGGCAGTGCTGACGCCGCCGATGTGCTTGCCGAGACGCCTTGAATGCTTGTTCAACAAGTAGTAGGTAAGGAGGGCGATATCCTCGCGCCGCTCGCGCAGCGGCGGGATGCTGATCTCCATCACCGACAGACGATAGAACAGGTCCTCGCGAAATTGGCCATTTTCCACCAGTTCTGGAATCTGCTGGTTACTGGCGGCGATTACGCGGACATCGACATTAACCGGCTCGGTAGCGCCGGTCGGATAAAAACTGCCATCCTGCAGCACACGCAGCAGCTTGGCCTGCAGAGCCATCGGTGCATTGTTGATCTCATCGAGGAACAGCGTGCCGCCGTCGGCAATCTCGAACAGCCCCGGCTTGTTACGCTCGGCCCCGGTAAAGGAGCCCTTGCGGAAACCGAACAGCTCGCTTTCGATCAGGTTTTCCGGGATCGCCGCGCAATTAATGGCAACAAAAGATTTGTTGCAGCGCTTGCCACGCTGGTGGATCTGACGCGCCACCAGCTCTTTGCCACACCCACTTTCGCCGAAGATCAGCACGCTGGAGTCATAGGCGGCAGCAGCATCAATCAAGCGGTCGACCCGCTCTTTCGCCTGCGACTGGCCGATGATCTCGCCGCTATCCTCGTAGGCACGGCTTTGCTGTCGCAGGCGCTGATTCTCGGTCGAGAGCAGGTAAAAGCCGAGCGCATTTTCCACAACACAGCGCAGCTTGATGGTGTCGAACGGCTTCTGTACGTAATCGTAAGCGCCCTCTTTGAGCGCGGTGACGGCGGACTCGATTGTGGCGTGTCCGGTGATCAGGACAACCTGGATTTGGGGATCGCGTGATTTGACGAATTTGAGCAAATCCACACCGTCAGCGCCCGGCATACGCAGGTCGGTCAGCACGACAGCAGCGTCGTTATTTTCCAGAAAATCCATCGCCTCGTGCGCATTCTCGGCACTGACGACCTTGAAGGCCATTGAAGACTCGGCCAGCACGGCGAGAATCATCTCGCGCATGTTGCGGTCGTCCTCGGTTACCAGAATGGTTGGCAAGGCATTTGTTTTGTCGTCCAGCGGGATGTCAGTGCTTGTGTCCGGCTTCATAGCTTTGCTCGCTCCAGATCGACTGCCGGCAGTTTAACGACGAAACAAGCACCTTCCTTGCATTCGTTATCGTAGGTGATGAATCCACCGCGCTTGGTGACGATGGACTGGCTGATCGACAGACCCAGCCCGGAACCCTGGCCGACATCCTTGGTGGTAAAGAAAGGGTCAAACAGGCGGTTGCGGATATCCGGCGGTACGCCGGGACCGTTGTCGGCAACACTGATTGCGGCGAAACCGTCCTCCGCCCAAGTGCGCACCTGAATACTCGGCGACGGCACCTTGTCCAGTGCAGCGATGGCATTGGACAGGAGGTTCGACAGGACGATATCGAGCTGGCCGCAGCTCCCCTCGACTACCAGCCTGCCTGGACTAAAGTCAATCACAATATCGATGTGATAGCGCTTCAGCCGGCAATTGATCAGGGTCTCAATCAGCTCTTGCACGAGTTGATTGAGGTCGCATGTTTCGCCGCTGCACTTGTCACTGCGCGCATAGTCGAGTAACTCCTGCAACACGCGTGAGCAGCGCAGCGTCTCGTCAGCGATAATCCGGGCGTAACCTGCCAGTTTCGGATAGTCGGAGGCGCCACGGTCGAGTAGCTGTGCATAGCCAAGAATGTTACCCAGAGGGGTGTTCAATTCATGCGCAACTCCAGCCGCCAGTTGCCCCATCGCCACCAGTTTCTCTCGCGTCGCCACACTTTCCATCAACTGCCGGTACTCGGTAATATCCTGCAGAATTAGTACGCCGGCCATGTCGTTTTCCTCGTCATTGTAGAAAGCGAGATTAAGCGAAAAGAAGTGCTTGCTACCGCCAACGTTAAGGGTTATCTCCTGGTTTCGTATAGCATGTTTGTAGAGAAAGGCATCGCGCAGCAAATTGCGGTCTCGTTCGTTAAGTTCGAGCAGGTCAAACAAGTTGGTGCCAATTACTGCACTCGGGCTGACACTGAACAGCGCATTTGCTTGGCGGTTGGCGATCGTAACGCTTAAATCGTCGGATAAACTCAACAATGCACCTGGCAGACTTTGCAGGATGGTATTGCTGTGGTTGCGCTCGTTGAGAAAGCGGCTCTGGCATTCTTCCACAGTTTGGAACATCAACCGCAATGTGGCGATGGTGGTGTTGTATTCGGGTATCAGGCGGCCGACACGGGTCTTGGTGTAGGGCTCAACAGAAATCGGCTCCAGCAGCCCCTCGCGCGCAGCATGTATGCCATTTTCCAGCCGCCCCAACGCAGCAAGTTCAGCGAGCAGGCGTACGTTCAGATAACCCAGCAAACCGACCAACACGGCAGCAAATAACAAGAAAGAATGCGATTCATGCCAAAACTGACCGATATAGGCATACAGCAGGCCGGTCAACAGAGCGATTGAGACCGACATTACGCGGCAGGAAATACCCGAATGGAGCGCGCGCTTAATGATAACTGCCGGGATATTGAACGATTGAATGGCGATACCTCTTAACTCCCCGATTGATGCTACACGGTAAAAACGTGGCCGCCAGTTACCGGGCGGCCACGCTTAATACCACCAGCTAGGTGCAGTTCAGAAAATGAACTGAAAGCCAAGCGTGGCTTGATTATAATCCTGCAAGGCCGGATTGGTGGGGTGTTGAGTATCGAAGGAAATGTTAGCGTACTCGAATGTTACCTTTAGCTTCTGTCCGTCCAGATAGTAATTGGCTCCTATGCTATTCCATTGCTGGTCGTAATACTGGGCGTTGCCGACCTGGACGCCGTAATCTGATTTCTCGTGTCGCCCGAAGAACTGCAAGCGACCGTCACCAACTCTGTTGGGCAGCATGTAGCCAGCCTTGACGTAATATCCCTTGAGATCGCTGTTGACAGGCAACAAGGAATCGGGCGACCCATTGTAGGCGCCACCGGTGTCATAATTGAACGCCGCAGTCGATAGTGTATAAACTCCGCTCATTGACGGGTATTCCATAAAGATGTCGCCAGTCCATGCCTTGTAATCCTTGATGCCGCTGCGCGATGGATAGTTGGCGTAGGCAACGCCATCCTGCTTGTCATAAGCAGCGCCAATGGTCAATACCTTCTGTGTGCCCAGATAAGTGCCACGGTAACCGTAATCTGATTCCGGGTCCCAGAAACTGTAGTGCACACGAGTGGTCAGACGCGGATTCTTCTTTGGTACCACATCGCCCTCACGGCCGTCGGCGACCATGAAACGATACTGGAGTTTGGCGTCCATCAGATTGCCCCAGGCCACCATGCCGGTGTCGCGGCTACCCCCGAATGGTGTATAGGACAGCACTTCCGCACGATCCAGGGTCAAGGGCTCGAGACACGCCTCCAAGCCCTCGCGTGAAAAGGTGTTCTTGAAGCGACCAATAATAAAACGCAGATCGTCACGGTAGTCCAAGGTCACATAGGCATCACGGTAATAGATACTCTTGTTATCCTGGCCGGCTTTGCTATCGTTTCCGGCCTCAAGTTGGGCATAAAAACCCACAAAGTCATTGGATTGGCCGGAAAAAGTCAGGCGGTTGCGGCGCAAAAATGCATCGGTCGACGAACCATTATCGGTTGCTGAAGTGAATCCCTTGTGCTGGAACCAACCTTGCAGGGCGTAGGTAAAGGTGAGCGAACCCTGTTCACCAAACTCGATGGTCGGGCCGGCAATTGCGTTCAAAGGCAGTAAACCGGCGAGAAGGCCAACAGCACAGGCACGGGACAGCGGGGATAGAGCATTGCGTGGGGCATTGAAAGTTTTCATGTTATTTCGCTCCTGGAGTAGTGTGATAAGCGCCCTGCACCTTGGTCAAGTCACCTTGATGGCAGTTGCCACAGGCATCAGTCGTGTTGTCGCGAGGCTTGGAGATCATCTTCGCATGTGCGATGTCCTGTTTCATGATGCGAGAGTTTCCATTGTGGCAGCCAACGCAGGAGTTGTTCACTTTTTTATGCTGCGCGTGCCAAGGTGATTTGACAGCATCCATGTCAGGTTTGGCAGCGCGCTTACCGTTGTGGCACTTGAAGCAGCTCGACGCCCCAAGGCCGCAAGCATTCGCCAGCGAAATCGGCGACAAGCGTGCAACGCCCTCAGCCACCGCCGCTGTCGCCTCGGCCCCCCAGCCTGTGGCTACGGCTTCGGTAGGCTCCCCGGTTTGCATGTGAGCCAGTTCGGCGACCAACGCGATACTTAAGCCAAACAGTGACAGTATGACGCTGCCCCGCCAGATTTTCCCCAACAGACCACCCCTACCTTGGTTGCGTTTCATCTACTTTTCTCCTTTGTTTATCACGGGTTGTCGGATGCCCATCCAGGTTATCGAGAGGAGCGTCTTCTGTTTGCGCCATCCTGGCTTTCCACGCCTTGTTTATGTCCGCCTCACTCAAACCAGTAGCGCAGGTGCATGCCAGTGCCTTGCTGCGGTACTTGAGTCTGGACTTTCCTTCCTCGGCCGCGCTGACAGTCGTTGCCACCAGTATCAGGGCAATGGCCGTCACAGTTGCTATGCCAGTAAATCGCATTCGTTTTCTTTCACGTTTTTCTTGTTACAGCCGTAATCAGCATAATCCATGCCATATTTAATTATATATTTTTATCAATAAGTTATTTTTAATTACGGACTAAAGCCGATTGCACGATGAAGCTTCCAGCCAACTATCTTTCAATTTGCAATCCTCTAACATTAATCCTCTGCGGCCGCTTGAACGCGCAGTAATTCGTAGCGCGCCGACTCAACTTCGGCAAGTGCTTGCCGTAGCAGCGGCACTACGGCGTTGGGAAGTTGCCCCGCACGACTGAGACTATCGCGATATATGCGTTCATAGTGCTCACCCGGCAGCACTCGCATGACCATTTCGATGCGCCAGCCGCCACCGACCGTGGCAGTAAAAGGCTGCCTGAATTCACGTGTTTCGCCCGCAGGAATGCGACTGTCTGCAATCTCCCGCTTAATCTGTGTGTCCACCTGCCAACCAATAATCCGGCGACCGAGTTCGTGCATGCCTCCGCCATCATCATGGCGGTAGAACACGAGTTCGACCTTGGGCACCATATAGGTCGGGAAATGATGGCCGGCACCGCTGTTGCGCACTTTGGCCAGTGCCTCGTAGCGGTCGCCACCGAGCGCATTCAACTTCAGTGTCACATCGATAGCGCGTCGCGTCATGTCCGGGTCGTGGATGCCACGCCAGAGATGTTGCCGGCCCGACATGTGGCAGTTCTGACAGGTCTGCCTGTTGGGCCCATCCTTGGCATAGGGGCTGGCCAGCCATTGCTGGTAGGTGTCTTCCTGCAGTTTGCCGGCAATGCGCGGGCCATCATCCGGAAACTGGTGGCAATGCGCGCAGAAGTGGCTGTCCTGAAAAGCCTTGGCGATGATAAAGCCGCCATGCGGTCTGACCTCTGCCACCTTACCACGCGGCGGCGGGCCAAAGCGCTGGTGACCGCGCACGTGACAGGCGGCGCAGACCAGGCCGCGATGGCCAAGGTCGGCGTCAACGTAATCCGGTGGCGGCTGCTTGGGCGCATTCGGCCAGCTGTGCTCCAGCGCCAGCAGCGCCTTCTGTTCAGCCAGTGGCGCGTGACAGCGCAGGCAGCGGTTACCCTGGTTCTGATCCATCAACATGAGCTGCCAGCGCAGGCCGGGGCCCATCGCCTTGCTGTGCAGGCTGGTGCGCCAGGCTGTGTGCTGTTCGGTGTGGCATTGCCCGCAGGCGTCCGGATTCAGCGAGGCCTCCAGCGGTGAAAAAGATGCGGGCGGCGTGCCCTGCGGCGACATCGGTTCGGCCCAGTGGCTCTCCAGAAAGGCCTCAACTGTAGAGGCTGGTTTTTCACCGCAGCCTGATAACAAGCCGAGAAGAAGGGCTAATGGCAGCAAGGTCCGCAGTAAACCCGTATATCCGATGAGCTTGAACATTTTGATCACCATGAAAAAGGCCCACGAAAGTATTGTGGGCCTAAAATTATGCAGCAAACTCAGCTAGATATCATCCGCCGCAGGGGTTGGACGGTACGCCACCGCTAGCGCCTCCTCCGCTAATGGACTCGCCTGTCTTGTAACCCTGGTCCGCATTTACGATAGCATTTGCGGAACTGGCATACGGATTGGTGATGGTGCGTACATTGACCAGAGTGTTGCTCGTAGCCGGACGGGAGAATGACACCACATCGGTACGCCACGGCGAATCGGCGGGCAAAATATAATTCCCGTTCGTATCGGTCGTGTAGGTCATCGAGTTCCACTCCACCATCGCGCCGTCATAGAAGCGGGTCGGCTTGCCAAGTATCACAGCACTGGTAACACCGGTGATCATGGCGCGGAAGGTCGTCTCGCAATACGTGTAGATGGTGTCACCTTCCTGATAGGCATTGCCTGCGCCCACCGCCGCATAGTCGGCGCCGACGAAGCCAAGGCCTTGAGCATTGGCGCCGCCACTCAATAAATTCGCCAGCTCAGCCTTGGGCAGGTAGCTGAAGCCCTTGGTTGAATCGAGCAGACGCGTGAACTGGAGCTGTAGTGTGCCGTTCGGGTGACCCTGACGCGAACCACCGTTCTGGAAAGACCACATGTAGTTGTTCGGGTTGACAGGGGCACAATAAGCAGTCGCACAAGCCTGGACACCCACAGTATCGGAGTCGGTATCCTCGCCCAATTCCACCTGTCCACCGGCGCTGTATTGACCAAGGTTGCGCGCATCCCAGATGAAGACACCGTCGTTTTTCACATTGACGTCGGATGAGGGCAGGGCTTTCAGCATATCGCCCAGCGTGGCCTGCAGCTGGGTATTGTCGACTAGCAGGGTCTTGACCGAAATGGTGCCAGTGTTGGGTGCGACGCTAGGGGTCAGTTGGAAGTCGGCAACTGTCATGCCGTTGGTGTTGATCCACTGGTTACCACCGTTGAGAATCGCCAGATTCTTCTGGTCCACGCCCCAGTAACGCAGCGCATACCAGATACGGCCCTGCGCCATGGCATTGCCTGTGCTGCCGGTCCCCATGGCCGCGACGATCATGTCGTTTTTCGGGTCGATGTTGTACTTTTTCAGTAGCAAATCCATGGCTATACCGTCCGGCACCATGCTCACCGTCTCAATGACACCGTTGGTGCGGACCTGAGTCCATTCAGACGACGGTGACAGATAAGTGAACACGTTAGTTCCATTCGGCATGATGTATTCGGCAAGTGCCGGGCCGATAGATGCCTGCAGGATAATCAGCTTGCCGGTGATGCCTGCAGGTCGCTGGTTGACCCAGTCGTCCTTCCAGCGCTTGAGGGTGGCAGCGGTGATCAAGCCATTGACATTTAGATCGTAGTTGTCGGCTGAAACCTGAGCCAACATAGCCGGCGTATTCACCACGATCTGGCTCGCCTTCGATGTCGTGTCTTCGCCTCCACTACAACCTTGCAGACTTAAAATCATTGCCAGGACGGTCACACCGGTCCAGCCTTTGCATATGTGCATAGTCATAGAAAATCCTCCATTTATTATCAAGCCTACGCCATCTTCACCAGGCGGCAAGATGACGCTCCCATAGCGGCTGGCCCGCTGGATTCGGCAAAAAACCGCCTGTCCCAATCATGCGCAACCTCCACCGCGGCCGAAGCAGCGGTTAAAACCCCTTCAAGCCAACGGCGCCTTCAGCACCACCGGCATCCAGCCCTGTTCCAGCGCGTCGAGCAAGGCGCCGAAATTATCCAGATTCATTTCCCTTACTTCCGCGCCTGCCGTACGCAACGATTCGGCCAGCTCTGGCATTACCTGCACTGTCGCAGGGTTGATCAGTAAAATCTTTTTTCCTGTGCTCATACGCAATACACCACATCACTGTTCATGATCTGCTGTGACAAGACCGTTATTGCATCATTGGTTGGATCGAGTTCCACCAAGGGCACCTCGACGAATTCCAGTGCTTCCATTTGTTCCGCGATGTCCGCACTCTCGGGCAGCTTCCCCCAGGAGGCAATGGCGACCACATCATCCAGCAGGGTGAGCCCACTGGCCATGCGAAGCGCTTCGACCTGCTTTTGCATCGCAACCATTAGAATATTTTTTTGATCGGCCACGTTTTAGTCCTTAAAAAACCAGCACCTTGTCGCACTTGCGCACGAGTTCGGCATCCTGATATTGGCCGCCGACGATGACAACGTCAGCGAGTGCGTCCAGATCGAACCGGCCAGCGGCGTAGAGTTCAGCGCTGTGTTTGCACAGGGTGACGCCATTCGGGTGTGCACGGGCGCGCTCGGCAAAGCCGGCATCGGCGAGCAAGTTGACTCCGGTGTCGGTCAGGAAGCACAGGGTTCGCCAACCGCGCGCGGCAGCCGCGTCGAGCAGGTTGTTTGCATGCGACAAATAACTTTCATCAGTGATAACGATACCCAGATACATGCCTCAAGCCCTCTTGATCTTCCAGATAAAGGAACCAGTTCCTTCCTGTCGTTCGATCAGGTCGTCGCCCTCTGCCTCGCACATCGCCATGATCGATTCACCCGAGGACGGGTTGTCGAAAATCAGAGTTAGCAGATCGCCGCTCTCAATCTTTTGCAGTGCTTTTTTGGTGTACATCTGCGGATGCGGGCAGGTATAACCGCACACGTTCAGCTCCCATTCGTGATCGGCGACCTTGTTAAAACTCATTGCCATGACATAGCTCCTTGGTTATTTTTCATAATTTCTGTTCAGTCCCTAGAGACCGCACTCTGAAGACTTGCGTGCGCTGCTCCAATCCAGCCACCAGGTGAAAACCTTCACGCCGATGTAGGCGCCGAGCACCATGCCAAACAGGAACACCCAGCCGCTAGGATCTCCGTTGGTAACAGTGGCAAAGAAAGCGCCGATGTTGCAGCCCATGGCGAGACGCGCGCCGATACCCATCAGTGTGCCGCCGACGATGGCAAAAAATGCTGTCTCCCAGCTGGGTAGCTTCCACTTGAATTCACGCCGTGCCAGCGCCATTACGGCGGCACCGAGGATGATGCCGATCGACATGAAGCCAGGCGCGTTCAGTAGAGGGTTCGGCAGACCGTTGTCAAGGCCGAAGAAGATGCTGTCCATACTATCTATGCCGAACTTCTGCATGGCCCAGCCACCCCACTGTGCTTCCTGGGTGGTGATGTACCAATAGCCCGGGTCGAACACGGTACTCTGGATCGACAGCCCATTGTCGTAGCCCATCGCCACCGTCAGTTCACCGAAGTTGAAGATGCCATAGTGTTCGCGCAGCATACCGGTTACATACATGTGCAGGCCGGCGAGAATGCCGAGGCCAATACCGGCAATGGCGGTATTTTTTGACGAAGTGCACATAGCCCACATGCCGGCAATCTCGTCGCCCAAGGCGGGATTGGTCTTGCTGGTGCGGCGCAGATATCCCTTGCGGTAATAAAAAGCGTACAGCGCAACAAGGATAATGGCGACAGGCAGAATCGCGGTCAGGATCGTGTTGAGCAGCACAATGCCGGTAGCGGTTTCAGCCATACCGAACGCACCGGCAGTGGTGAATCCTTTGAGATCCCAGATGTGGCCAGCGGTGAATATATCGAACCAGCCCTGGGTTACACTCAATTCGGCCGGCATATCCTTGGCTGCGGCGGAATCCATCCACGACTTCGGCACCAGGGAATCCCACCAGCCGTTGGCACTGACAAAGATGGCCTGCGAAAACGAAATAGCCAGGATCACCAGCATCGAGTTCATGTTGCCTTCACCCGCCTTGTACAGGGAGCCGGAAGCACAACCTCCAGTGAAGACGATGCCGAAACCGAAAATCGCGGCTCCAATGACGATGTGCCACCCCATCGCGTTGGGATGGAAAGTGCTGAAGCCGGCCAAGGTTACGGCGGAGGCAACGATAGCATACAGCGCCACCGCGATCATCATGCCCACTGCCATGCGTGGCACTTTCACTGCAAACAGGTCGCGCACCGCCGAAGCCATGCAGAAGCGACCGTATTGCAGCAGCACACCGTAAGCCAGACCGAACCAGACATAGACCAGAAGATAGACGAAGCGCGTGTCCTGCGCCAGAGCCCACAGCGAGCCGATGATCACGAGCAGGAATACGGCAATCGCCTGCAGACTGCTTTTACGAAACAGCCAGGGAGCTTCAGTTGTGGTACTTGCCAATGCTACATTCACTCACACTCTCCTCAATAAAACCGGCGGCCTTGGCAGCCCCGTATTGCCTACAAATCCTTGCGCAGGTAAACGCGCCAACAACCCGACTCTCGAACTGTGGCCAGATGCCTGCAGTCCAGCGTTTGCGCCAGAGCAGGGAACCCCTCGACTGCCGTGGGATTGTCGAGTACCACTTCGATAACTCCCTCCAGCCCAATTTCGCCCAACACCTTCATGGTCAGCAACTGCGGCCGCGGACACATGGCACCCAGACAGTCGACTGAACGCACCACCTGCACAACTCCAAAACCAGGTATATCGACGTCCTTGATTACCAGGCTGGCAATACCAGTCGGACGGTCATGAAATAAATCAAACCAGCTGGTAACCTGCACGCGCACCCCCCGCCTAACGACACGAAAAAATAAGCACATTACGTGCCATATTTATAAATCATATATAAACATATAGTTGCAATCCGCCCCGATTTTTTGCCCATGCAAAAATGCAATGGGAATGATTTTACGGTTTGGCACTGGATCTTTTGCAACGGCAAGATGACCAATGCGGTCCGGATTCTATATTGGAACTAATACGGCTACGGGCTGATTGCTCTGTGAGGCTTGAGTACATCGACGGCATTTCCTGTGTGACGGTCCGCCGTGTACTAAAAAAACGAAATCAAGCCATGGCGGAAGGTTGGCTGGGAAATTCCTCCTGAAACCAATGCAGGCTGGCTTGATCTGTGAAATGAGCCGTTTTTCCCCATTTATTCGACGCATACCTGTTGTTCCGGACTGTTAAGTTTGCCTCGTGCCCGTTTCGGGTGTTTTTGCAGAGCGAGGTGAAGCATGTCCGTACTCAATAAGATCAGGTTGGTTTCTTCACGCGATGATGAGAATCAGGCGGAATCAGAAGCCATTCTTGAATCGCGGGGCCGGGTCGAGGCTGAGATCGATGCCCAACTCTCCGCGCAGGCGCGTTCCCGTGCCGAGGCGCACGCCCGCGCCATCGCCCAAGGTAAGGCGCAGCGCGAAAACGAGATTGCCGAGCAGATCGAAATGCGGAACCTTGCCGAAGCAGAACTCGTCGAGGAAATGCGCAGCAGACTGGAGCAGGAGCGTGCATTGACATTCGCTGCACAGGAAAAACTGGCAGCGGAAACGCGCCTGATAGAAGCGGTGCGCATCAGGCAGCAGGCCGAGCAGGAGGCGCAACAAACACTGGCACAACGGCTGGCCACAGAACAGAAGTTGCATGACGAACAACGCCGCCGTGCCGAGGCAGAACATGAGGCTGCGCTGGCGGTGCAGGAACGGACGGACAGCGAGGCGGCACTGATCCGGGTGGTTGCGGACAAGCTAAAAAAAGAGCAGGAAGTTATCGCGTTGGTCAATGCCAAGTTGGCTGCGGAGCGCTCGGCACAAGAGGCGATGATTGCGCGCGAACGCAGTGAGGCACTTGCTCTGGGTGAAATTCAAGCCAGAATCTCAGCCGAGCTTGAGGCAGAGCGTGCCGCCACGGCACGTGCCGAGGAGGAGCGCCTGCTAACCGGGAATGTCGAATTGCGCACACGCATCGAAGCGCAGGCACAGGAAGAAGCTGTTGCGCGCAATGCAGCCGAGTGCCGGGCGGCAGAGATTGCACGGCAGGTATTGGAAAAAGAACAGGAAGCGCGAATCGCTACCGAGCGCAAATTGCAGGCCGAGCAGGCGGCGTTGAAATCACAGACAGAAAGAGCCAGGATTGAACAACAGGCGGCGCAGGAAAGAGACGCTGCGAATGTCCTGCTGCGCAAGGCCGAGGACGATGCGCGTGATCTGCTGGTGGCCGAGCAGCAGGCCCAGCGCGCGACGGCTGCGCGTGCACAGGCGCAACAGGATTTGGTCAGCCAGGCACAACTGCGGGCAGAAGCAGAAATGTTCGCTGCGCGTGCGGTCGAGCAACAGTTGGCCGCCGAGCAGGAGGCTATTGCCAGTGCCTTGCAGCATCGTGAGATGGCCGAACGCGCCCGCGAGCTGGCGCTGCAAAAATCCGAATCTGAGCAGCAGCTTTATCTGGCTGCACAACGGCAAGCGGCGAATGACAAGCAGGAAGCGCAGCTGTTGCAGCAAAAACTAGATGCTATCAACGGCCAGTTGGCCGCCGCAGAAAACGCATCGCAACTGGCGCTGGCCGCGTATCAGGCAGAGGAAGATCGACTGGCCGCTGAGTTGGCGGAGCAGAGCATGATGCAGCAACGTATCAAGGCCGAAAGGCAGGCGGCCGAAACAGTACAGCGGCGCACCGAACTTGAAGCCGAAGCGGAGCGGGTTGCTTTGCAACGCGTGGCCTCAGAACAGCAGGCGATCGGCGCAATCACCATGCGTATGGATACTGAATTACAGGCCATCGAAGCAAATAACCAATGTCTGGAACGCGAGGTGCAGGCGCAGGAGTTGGCTGCGGCGCAACTTGCACGGGATGCGGCAATTCTTGAAGTGCAGCATGAGAAAGAAGCGATTGCCCTGCGTGCGCTGAAGATGGCGCAATTGAAGGCAGAGGCTGAGAAAGAGGCCGTGGCGGCTGAAGAGGCGATGTTGCGTGCCGATGCGCGGGCGGTGGTGGCTGCACGCCAGCGTATCGCGGCGGCACAAGAGGCGGAGCAGACAACGGCCCGGACGGAGATAGAAAAGAACGCTGCACTGCAGGCTGAAATCCAGACGCTGGAAGAGTCTGTCCTGCAACGCGAAGCGCGGAAAAACGAGAAGTTGAGAAGCGCACTGCAGCAAACACATGCTCGGCTCGAAACGGAATTTTTGCTGGGTAAATTACGCCGCAGCATGCGTTTCAATCGTGGTGCGCAGGGTGCATTCGCATTGACTCTCATGCTGGCTGCCGGCCTGTGGTGGTTGCAGCCGTCTGCTACCACACAGTCAGTAGCTGTTATCAGCGTACCGGTGTTGCCGTCCCGATCGGCAAGTGGCACGGTGGAGAGTTTAAAACTCTCCACCGAGTTGAATCATCTGCCTTTGCGGATAGCTGCGGCCGAATAAGTGCCGGTCAAGCGACAAACAAATAGCGGTGGCGAGGCCACCGCTATTTGTTTGTCCAAAGCAAGGTTCAATGGGTGATGCGCACCACACCGGCACTTTCAATGACGCGCACCTTGTCGCCCACGGCAAAGGTTTCATCGTTCACCGCCCGCGCCTGCACCACCGAGATGTGGCTGCCATCTTCCAGCGTGATGGAAAATTCGAACCCGTCTTCCCGTGTATAACCTTCCTCGGCAGCAGCACCAACCACACCACCCACCACTGCACCGAGCACACTGACGACAGAACTACCCTTGCCGCCGCCCACCGTGCTGCCGGCAATTCCGCCAACCACCGTACCCGCACCGGCACCGATGGGGGTTTTGGTGCCTTCGATACGAATTTCGCGCAGCTCTTCGATAACACCGATGCGGTAGGTCTGAATCTGCCGCACCTGATCGCGCGTATAGACATCACCAGACTTGCCGCTGGCGCACGCGGTAAGCAGGGCAGCAGTGCCGAGTACAAGAACAAGTTTGAGATTCATGATGTGTATTCCTCGTCCGGTCTAATTGGAATCTTTGATTGAGCTGGCGTGATTTGGTTCAGTCGGCTGCCAGCGCTTCAGCAGCAAGGCGTTGCTGACTACCGAGACCGAGCTCAGCGCCATCGCGGCGCCGGCAATCACCGGGTTGAGCATCCCCATGACCGCGAGCGGAATGCCGAGCACATTGTAGGCGAAGGCGAAAAACAGGTTCTGGCGGATCTTGCGCAGAGTGGCGCGCGATAGTGAGATGGCATCGGCGACCGATATCAGATCGTTGTGCATCAGGGTGATGTCGGCAGCTTCCAGCGCGATATCGCTGCCGCTTTTCATGGCGAAGCTGACATCTGCTGCCGCCAGCGCCGGCGCATCATTGATGCCGTCGCCCACCATCCCGACGATTTCATTCTCACCCTTGAGCGACTGGATCAGCGCTGCTTTATCCTGCGGCAAGACCTCGGCGCGGAATTCGGCTATGCCCGCCTGGGTCGCGATGGCTTGTGCCGTGGCGTGATTGTCGCCGCTCAACATCACGACACGGATGCCCATGCCGCGCAGTTGTTCGACTGCCCGGCGACTGCTGTCACGCAGGCGGTCGGCCAAAGCAAAGGTGCCGAGTGCCGCCCCGTTGCGCGCCACCACAATCAGTGATTTGCCCTGTTGTTGCAGCACAGCCAAGGCATCATCATCAAGGCTGACACTGTGCTGGGTGGCAAAGGCGGGTGAGCCGAGCAGACAGTCGGCACCGTCGAGGCGTGCCCGCACGCCCTGTCCGGCATATTCGTGCAGCTCATTGACCTCGATATTTTGCGCTGTACCGAGGTGGTCGAGCAGGGCGCGTGCCAGCGGGTGTGTGGAGTGTTGTGCCAGCGCGGCGGCGGTGCGTAGCAATTCGTCCGGCGCACTTTCCGGTACGGGGAGGACGTCGGTGACGGTGGGCTTTCCTGCGGTCAGGGTGCCGGTCTTATCCAGCGCCAGCACCGTGAGTGCGTGGGCGCGCTCCAGCGCGGCGGCGTCTTTGACCAGAATGCCGGCGTGTGCGGCACGGCCGGTGGCGACCACCACCGCCGTCGGTGTCGCCAGACCGAGTGCGCACGGGCAGGCAATCACCAGCACCGACACGGCGTTGATCAGTGCCGTGCTGAAATCACCGCCGAACCACCACCAGCCGATGAAAGTGAGGGTAGCGATGGCGAGCACCACCGGGACAAATACTGCCGAGATACGATCAGCCAGGCGCTGGATCGCGGCCTTGGAGCCTTGCGCCTGCTCCACCAGGCGGATGATTGCGGCGAGCTGGGTATGCGAGCCGACCGCCAATGCACGGCAGCGCAACAGGCCTTGCTGGTTCAGGGTGGCGGTGTAGACCTTGTCGCCAGCCTGCTTGATCTGCGGCAGACTTTCGCCGGTGAGCATGGCTTCATCCACACTGGAACTGCCGTCGAGCACGACGCCATCGACCGGCATGCTTTCGCCGGGGCGCACCACGAAAATCTCGTCCGGGCGCAGTGAACCCGCCGAGACATCGAGCAGTTTGCCGTCACGTTCGGTGTGCGCCATCTTGGGTTGCAGGTTGATCAGTGCTTCAAGCGCGGCGGAAGCCTTGCCCTTGGCATTCGCTTCGAGCAGTTTGCCCATCAGTACCAGCGTGATGAGCGTCGCGCTGGCTTCGAAATACACCGCCTGGTCGAGGCCGAGCAGCCACACCGCACAGCTCATGAAATAGGCGGCGCTGGTGCCGAGGGCGACCAGCACATCCATATTGCTGCTGCCGGAACGCAGCGCGCTCCAGGCACCGCTGTAAAATCGCGCACCGGCCCAGAACTGCACCGGTGTGGCGAGCAGCCATTGCAGCCACAGCGGCAGCATGACGTGGATGCCGGCGAACATCAGCAGCATCTCGACGATGAGCGGCAGAGTCAGCAGCACGGCAATGTAAAACTGCCGGCGGTCGCGGCGCAGCACAGCCTGACGTGCTGCCTTTTCGGCGGCGAAGTCACGCGCCGGATGGGCATCGAATCCGGTCTTGCGCACGGTCTCGATCAGGGTATCGAGATCAGTGGCGGCAGGATCGAAGGTGATACTCGCCTTTTCTGTGGCGATATTGACCACGGCCGTGACGAGCGGGAGCTGGTTCAGTGATTTTTCCAGACGCGCTGAACAGGATGCACAGTGCATCCCGGTGATCTGTAATTCGGCGTGTTCTGTCTGATCGGTCATGGTGTGCCAAATTTAGCACGATTTGGAAATCACGCACTATTTGTTGGCGGGCAGCAATTCGAGACGGGTTATTTCACCGTTTTGTTCCAGCAACACATAGCTGCGCTGCATTTCGTGAATGCGAATGCCTGGTTGAATTTCGGCCTGCAGGTGAAACGGGCGGGCGGGTTTGCCGTCGGCAGCGATGATGGCAAGACTCTCGGCAAGCGGGTTGCTGACGATGATGCCGGTGAGCCTGAAATTATTCGATACTTTGGCTTGCACTACTCCACCCAACAGCGTTGCTGCCACCGACAAGTCAGGAGTGATTTGCGCGGGCAGGGGGGCTGCGCGGATGGAGCGCGGTTTGGGCTGGATGAACAGCATGGTCCAGTACGCAATCGAGACACACAGCGTGATGAACAATATAAAACTCGTGATGGCGGGCCAGCGTTTCATTGCATTCCTTTCAGCGCACCAATTGGTTGATTTCGATGATGGGCATCAGCACCGCCAACACGATCAGCAGCACGACCACGCCCATGGCCAGGATCAAGGCAGGTTCCAGCAATCCGGCGATGGTCATGGCACGGCGTTCCAGATCGGATTCCTGTGCGTCTGACGCGCGTTGCAGCATGGCAGGCAGTTCGCCCGTGGCTTCGCCCGCCCGGATCATATGGATGAGCATGGCGGGGAAATGCGGGTGTACGGCCAGCGCCGTGGCCAGGTTCACCCCTTCACGCACACTGTTGGTGGCGGTTTCCACTTGGGCGCGCATCGCGAGATTGGTCAACGTGTCGCGACTGGTTTGCAGCGCGCGCAAAATTGGCACACCCGAACCGGTGGTGATCGCCAGCGTGCTGGCGAAACGTGCGGTGTTCAGGCTGCGCTCAAAGCGCCCGTACAGCGGTGCGGTCAACAGCCAGGTGTGAAAGCGCAAACGGATAGCCGGATCGCGCAGGGCGCGCCGCCAGGCGTAGATTGCCGCGCCAGCCAGCAACACGACGATCCAGCCGTAGTGGCGTACGAAATCGGAGATGCCCAGCATCACCAGAGTCAGAAAGGGCAGTTTTTGTTTGGTGTTGGCGAACACGGCGACGATCTGTGGTACGACATAGGTGAGCAGAAAGATCACGATGGCAAAGGCCACCACGGTGACGATGGCGGGGTAGGTAAAGGCCAGTTTGATCTTCTGCACCAGCGCGTTGCGCCGTTCTATGTAGTCGGCCAGACGCGATAGCACTTTTGCCAGTTGCCCGATGTGCTCACCACTGGCGACCAGTGCCCGATAGATGTCGGCGAAATCATGCGGATGACTGGCTAGCGCATCCGACAGTGATGCGCCGGCCATCACTTCGGCGCGGATGGCGGCCACCAGGTCGCGCACATAGACGCGTTCGGCCTGTTCCTGCAGGGCGGAGAATGCCTGTTCCAGCGGCAGACTGGCCTCCAGCAGGCTCGCCAGTTGGCGGGTGAACAGGGCGAGTTCGACGGTGGAAAGGTGGTCACCGAAAGCGCGTTTGCGGGTCGCCCCGCCGACGTCGGTGGCGATTGCCTCGACGGTTATCGGTAACAGTCCCAACCCGCGCAAACTGGTGCGCGCGGCACGTGCACTGTCGGCGTTGACCACTCCTTTACTGGTGTGTCCCAAGCTGTCTGCGGCTTCGTAGCGGAAGGCGGCCATGCTATTCCTTGGTGACGCGCATCAATTCGGCCTGCGAGGTCGTGCCATTCAGCAACCAGCGCTGGCCGTCTTCGCGCATGGTGCACATGCCGTCATGTTGCGCGGTGTGGCGTATCTCCGCTTCTGACGCATGGTTGTGGATCTGGGCGCGGATCTGTTCGGTGGTCAGCAGCAATTCATACACGCCGACGCGGCCCTGGTAACCGGTCTGGCCGCATGACTCGCAGCCTGTTGCCTGCCATGTCGTGCCATCGAACTGTTTGCAATGCGGACACAGCTTGCGCACCAGACGTTGTGCGACTACGCCCAATAATGAAGACGACAACAGGAACGGCTCAATACCCATGTCGAGTAAGCGCGTCACGGCGGCGGCGGAGTCGTTGGTGTGCAGGGTCGCCAACACCAGATGTCCGGTCAGCGATGCCTGTACCGCAATCTGCGCGGTCTCGAGATCGCGGATTTCGCCAATCATGATGATGTCAGGATCCTGGCGCAGGATGGCGCGCAAGGCTTTGGCGAAGGTCATGTCGATACGCGGATTGACCTGGGTCTGTCCGATTCCTTCCAGCTCATATTCCACCGGGTCTTCCACCGTGAGGATGTTGGTGCGGGTGTCATTCAGACGCGTCAGCGCGGCGTAGAGCGTGGTGGTCTTGCCCGAACCGGTGGGGCCGGTGACCAGCACGATGCCATGTGGCTGGGAGATGAGCTTGTCGAATTGTTCCAGTGCTTCATCGCTCATGCCCAGATGCTGCAATCCCAATTGGCCGGCCTGCTTGTCGAGCAGACGCAACACCGCGCGTTCGCCGTGCCCGGTGGGCAGGGTCGAGACCCGCACATCGACGGGTTTACCGCCGACGCGAAGGGTGATGCGCCCGTCCTGTGGCAGACGTTTTTCCGCGATGTCGAGCTGCGCCATGATCTTGATGCGCGAGATCAGTGAGGCATGGATGGATTTTTTTGCGCGCACCACATCGCGCAGGGTACCGTCGATGCGGAAGCGCACCACCGAGGCCTGCTCGAAGGGTTCGATGTGGATGTCCGACGCGCCTTCGCGCAAGGCTTGCGTGAGCAGTGCGTTAATCATGCGGATCACTGGTGCGTCATCGCTGGCTTCGAGCAGATCCTCGATGGCGGGCATGTCCTGCATCAGTTTGTTGAGATCGACATCCGACTCGTATTCGTCTATCACCTGCGCGGCATTACCGCCCGAATCGGCATAAGCGGCAGCAATCGCGGCGGTGAGATCGGCAGCTACCATCGTGGTCAGCGTGATACGGCCAAAATACCGGCTGGCTTCGGCAATCGCCGCTAGCGGTGTTGATTCGGCGATACAGATTTCGATGCGTGCATCCGCACCACGGCGTGCCAACAGGGCGTTGTCACGGGCAAAAGCGTAAGGGAGCAGGCGTGCGTCCATGCTGGTTTACTCGGCCGTTGCTGATGCTGCGGGTGGGATAGCTTCTACATCAGCCGATGGAGCGCTCAAAGTGGGACTGAGCTTCATGCCGGGGTGCGACAAGGGGCCGTCGATCAACTTGCCGCCTTTCAGTTCAGGCAAGAGCGGCGCCTCCATGCTTGGCATCAGCGCGGTATCCTCGGGTTGGTTGGTGATCTCGGCGGTGCGTATATAGTTGTAGCGGTCGGCAGCCAGATCGCTGCCTTGTTCATCGCTACGGATGACCGTGGGGCGCAGGAACACCATCAAGTTGGTCTTGTTGTGCGTGCGGCTGCGGTACTTGAATAGATTACCCAGCAAAGGAATGCTGCCCAGTCCAGGAACCTGCTCCTCGTTGTCCTGCACGTTGTCATCGATCAATCCGCCCAGCACCACGATCTGCCCGTCATCCACCAGCACATTGGTGTCGATCGACCGTTTGCTGGTGATGAGTCCGGCTGCATTTACGGTGGGCGAGATAGATGAGGTTTCCTGATAGATCGCCATCTTGACCGTACCGCCCTGGGAGATTTGCGGTTTGACCTTCAGGGTCAGGCCGATGTCCTTGCGTTCCACGGTTTGAAAAGGGTTTACCCCTGCTGCCCCGGCCGAGGCGGGGGTGGTGTATTGGCCGGTGATAAAGGGCACGTTCTGTCCAACCATGATCTTCGCCTCTTCGTTGTCCAGCGTGACGAGATTGGGCATCGACAGGATATTGGTCTTGCTGTCGGATTCGAGCGCATGCAGCAGTGCCCCCATCCCCATCTTGCTACTGAAGAAGCCCAGGCTCAGGCCGTTGCCGGGTGTCAGTGGCACGCCACCGGGAGCCAGATTGGCTGCGGCCTGGTTTGCCAGATTGTTGCCGCCGGTGGAGAACGCAGTGGCTGCCCCGCCCGAACCATTGACACCGCCACCCAATGCACCCCATTGCACGCCGAATTCGGCGAGTTTGCTGGCATCCACTTCGACGATGAGCGCCTCGATATAGACCTGCGCCCGGCGTGCATCGAGTTGGGAAATGATGCCGCGCAGATTGCGGTACACCGGTTCGCTGGCGGTAATGATGAGAGTGTTGGTGGAGGGATCAGCCTGAATGAATCCGCCTGCACTCCCGGTTGGCAATTGGCTTTGTGCGGCAGCCTGGGGGGAAGTACTCGTGGGTGCAGGGGATGAGGTGTCCGCCGCCATCACCGCACGCAAGGTCAACGCAAGTTTGATGGCTTCGGCATTCTTCAGGTACACCACATGCACATTGCCAGGTTGCGTGGTGGGTTGGTCGAGCTTGGCAATCAGTGATTTTGCCAGATTCGTGCGGGCTGCCGAGGAGGTACTCACGATGACGGTATTGGTGCGCGAGTCCGACAATACGGTGTGTCCCGAGTCCGGTATCGCCCCCGTGGTCTGTTGCATCAGCCGATTCACCATGGCTGCGATGTCGTTGGCGATCGCATGCTGCAAGGGGATCACTTCCAGACTGGTGTTGGCCGGGCCATCCAATGCTGCGATGATCCTGCTCAGACGAGCAAGGTTATCCGCATAATCGGTGATGACCAGCGTATTGTTCCCCGGGTTGGCATTGATGATGTTGTTGGGCGAGATAAGCGGGCGCAGCACCGGCACCAGCGTGGCGGCCGCTTCATGTTTTAAGTGAAATATCTGCGTGGTGATTTGATTGCCACCAGCACTGCTGGAGACAGCCATGCCGCCCTGCAGTTTTGCATCAGCCTCCGGCACCACCTTGCTGTAGCCGTTGCCGCTGACCACGGCATAACCCTGCATGCGCAACACTGTGTTCAATAATTGCAAGGCTTGCACTTTACTCAATGGTTTTTCGGAGGCCAGGCTTAATGTACCTTTGACACGTGGATCAATGATGAATGTCACATCCGAATAGACACCGATCGCCTTGATCACTGAGGTGATCTCGGCATTGACGAAATCGAAGTTTGCCTGGTTGGCATCGGGTGCGGCGACCCTTGCACCATCGTCCAGTGAACCCACTTCGGAGCTGGCTGAAATGGGTAATGTGCATAGCAGCACCAGCAGGAAAAAGAACAAAGGGGAGGGAGTGTCTTTTTTCATTTGAATTCCAATCGAGTAATGGTCTTGCCGTTTACATTTTGGCTTTGGCCCAGCAAATTCAGCAAATTCGCCAGCTTCTCTTCTTGCCCTGCGGCCGCCTGTGCCGTACCGGAAAATTGTAGATGGCCATTCTTGATGGTACCCGCACCTTCCAGCAACATCGGTCCCTTTTCGGTGGTGAGCGACACTGCCGCCACTTGGTCACGCCATGCGAAGTTCAGGTCATAATTGCCCAGCGGTTTGACTGGGGATAAGCGGGATGCGATGTCCTGCATGGCCAGATTTATCTGCCCCGTGATACCTGCCATCCCCTGCGCCGGGATTAATGTCAGGCTGTGCCAACTCAAGCGCATCTTCCCTGAAGGCTGGATGGTGTTGAGTGGCGCCCCCAGACTAACCAACCGTTCGGCGGGCAGGATAATCTCTGCCGGGCTGATATTGAATTCCCGCCAACTGCCTGTGATGAATACCGGGTTTGACAACACGTCCGGATTGGCCAAATGTATCTCCACGCTGCCCAGCAGGAGCAGGGGTGAGATATGCCAACTAAAGCGACCGGGCAGCAGCGGAGTAATGGCTTCGTTGGCAGCCGGTGCAATACCGACGAAGGCCGAGCCCTGCCATACCGTACCTTGTGCATCACCAAGGCTGAAGCGTCCCCCTGTCTGTTTTTCGATGACAGGATTCAAATAGGCGGCAGGCAGAAAGGCCAGCACGGTTATCGCCGTACTGAAGAGACCTGCCAACAACCAGAAGATGAGGCGGCGCATGGCTAAGGCATCCTAACCTGGTGCAAGATAAGGGACGCATCGACCTGGTCGCCCGGCGCAAGTGAAATGAATTTCGCTGCACTCACCCGGATGTGCGCGGTTTGCTGCAGCTCATCCAGACAGGCCAGGACATTGGAAAATGACACATTGTTCAGTTGGACTTGAGCAGTCTCGCCCAGCATATTCACGCTTTGCGCCTTTAGT
>JBAZFV010000025.1:0-22392 GCA_041653255.1 Sideroxydans sp.
GCTGCTGGTCAATGAACGGGGCATCACACGCCTGACTGCGCAGCGCGTGCAGGAGATTGGGCAGCTGATCCGCAACCGAACCCCCTTGGCCGACTGGCCTGTTGAGTTATTCCATGTTGACGACAATATCCGCCGTGCCGGACTGGTACTCAGTAATACATTGGCCTACGGCGAAGCGCTGCGGGATAACCTGGCATTGGGTGGTACGGCCATCATCGATGCAATCAAACGGTCAGGTTTGCGTGGGCGCGGTGGGGCGGGTTTCCCGACAGGGTTAAAATGGGAAGCCTGCCGCAATGCACCGGGTGCTGCACATTACGTGGTGTGTAATGCGGATGAGGGTGAGCCCGGTACATTCAAGGACCGCGTATTGCTGACCCGCCAGGCTGATCTGGTGTTTGAAGGAATGACACTGTGCGCCCTGGCGGTTGGTGCGCAGCAGGGATTTCTCTATCTGCGCGGCGAATATCGTTACTTGTTCGAATCCTTGCAAGCCGTGTTACAACGCCGCCGCAATGCCAATCTGCTCGGCAGAGACATTCTTGGCCAGCCCGATTTCAATTTCGATATCGAGATTCATCTCGGCGCAGGCGCCTATATCTGCGGCGAAGAATCGGCGTTGATCGAATCACTGGAAGGCAAGCGCGGGGTGCCGCGCAATCGCCCGCCATTCCCGGTGACCGAGGGATATCTGCAGCAGCCGACCGCCGTCGATAACGTCGAAACTTTTTGCCAGGCGGCATTGGCTTTGCATATGGGGGTCGAGAAATACCGCGCCATCGGCACGGAGAAATCCAGCGGCAGCAAACTGATTTCCGTTTCCGGTGATTGCCCGCGCCCCGGTATCTACGAATATCCGTTTGGCGTATCGGTGAGCGAGGTGTTGCGCGACTGCGGCGCTGTCAACACCCGCGCGGTGCAGATAAGCGGGCCATCGGGCATCTGTATCGGTGAGAGCGAATTTGAGCGCAAGCTGGGTTTCGAGGATTTGCCTACCGCCGGCGCATTCATGGTGTTCGACGACAGTCGTGACATGTTCGAGGTGGCACGCAATTTCGTGCACTTTTTCGCCCATGAAAGCTGCGGATTCTGCACACCATGCCGCGTCGGCACATCGATGTTGAAACAGACCATGGACAAGATTGCCGCCGGACACGGTACGCGTTACGACCTGAACGAAGTCGAGCATCTCGATCAGGTGCTGCAGAGCAGTTCTCACTGCGGGCTGGGACGTAGCGCCTGTAACCCGGTGCTGCACACCCTCAAGCATTTTCGTCCCGCCTACGAGAATAAACTGAAATCACTGGACTTCGAACCGGGCTTCGATCTTGACGGTGCACTGGCACGGGCGCGCCAGATGACCGGGCGCGACGATGCGGGCGCGCATCTGAAAACGGAGGGGGTATGAGTGACACCTTTCAGCTTGACGGCGCAAGCGTCCCCTTCGAGCCGGGGCAGACCGTGATGCAAGCCGCATTGACTGCCGGTCAATATATTCCGCATCTGTGCTATCACCCCGAATTCAAACCGCACGGCAGTTGCAAGCTGTGCACGGTCAAGATCAACGATCGTACCGTCGCCTCCTGCACGCTGCCTGCCGAAGCCAATCTCAAGGTTGAAAGTGCGACGGATGAACTCAACGCGCTGCGCAGTACGCTGGTGAAAATGCTGTTTGCCGAGGGTAACCATTTCTGTCCGTCGTGTGAAAAAAGCGGCAACTGCATGTTGCAGGCACTAGGCTATGACCTCGAAGTCCATACCGCCGGTTTCCGCCACCAATATCCGGATCGCCCGCTGGACGCCTCGCACCCGGACATCCTGCTTGATTTCAACCGCTGTATCCTGTGCGAACTGTGCGTGCGCGCCTCCGCCGAAGTGGACGGCAAGAATGTGTTCGCTCTGGCCGGGCGTGGCAGTGGTAAGCATCTGATCGTGAATTCTGAATCGGGCCTGCTCAAAGATACGAACATCGCATTGACGGATAAAGCCATGCAAGTCTGTCCGGTCGGCGTGATTCTGCCCAAGCGGGTCGGTTTTGCGGTACCCATCGGCGAGCGGCGCTACGACCAGCACCCGATCAGCGCACAGGCGCTGGACGATGCGCCGCGCCCGCCTGAAGGCGCAAAGCATGGCTGAGAAAAAGAAACTGCGCATCGCGACCACCTCGCTTGCCGGTTGTTTCGGCTGCCATATGTCCTTTCTCGACATCGATGAACGCCTATTTCCGCTGCTCGACCTCGTCGAATTCGACCGCTCGCCGCTCACCGATATCAAGCATTGCGGGCCGTGCGACATCGGCCTGATCGAGGGCGGCATCTGCAATGCGGAGAACGTGCATGTGCTGCGCGAGTTCCGCAAGAACTGCAAAATCCTCATCGCCATCGGCGCCTGCGCCATCAACGGCGGTTTGCCCGCACAGCGTAACCACCTTGATCTGAGCAGTTGTCTGACCGAGGTGTACCTCACCGAACCGGGGCTGCTGCATGGGCATATTCCGAACGATCCGGAATTGCCGCTGCCGCTGGACAAGGTGCATCCACTGCACGAAGTGGTGAAGATCGATTACTTCATCCCCGGCTGTCCGCCTTCTGGTGACGCGATCTGGAAATTCCTCACCGACCTGATTGCGGGCAAGACACCGGAGCTGGGGCATGGTTTGATTAAATATGATTAAAAGATATATGGAGTCGCAGAGTACACAGAGCACTTCGCAGGTTTTCTCTGTGATTTCTGTGGCAAAGGATTTTAAGAATGGTTAATGACCTGGAAACCGCTGCGCACCCCGAGAATCTGCGCCGCGTTGCAATCGACCCGGTGTCGCGCGTGGAAGGACACGGCAAGGTCACACTGTTGCTGGACGAGAATGACCGCGTGCATCAAGTACGGTTGCATATTGTTGAATTTCGCGGCTTCGAAAAATTCATCCAGGGACGCCCTTACTGGGAAGCGCCGGTGATGGTGCAGCGGCTGTGCGGCATCTGCCCGGTGAGCCACCATATAGCGGCCAGCAAGGCGATGGACATGATAGTCGGCGCCACGCTGACGCCGACGGCAGAGACGGTGCGACGGCTGATGCACTACGGGCAGATAATGCAATCACACGCGCTGCATTTCTTTCACCTGTGTTCACCCGATCTGTTGTTTGGTTTCGATTCGGATGTGGCAAAACGCAACATCGTCGGCATCGCCGCCGCCTATCCGGAGATCGCCAAACAAGGCGTGCTGCTGCGCAAATTCGGGCAAGAGGTGATCCGCGTCACGGCGGGTAAACGCATTCACGGCACTGGCTCGATACCGGGCGGGGTGAACAAGAACGTCAGCACTGAAGAACGCGACTACCTGCTGAAAGACATCGAACAGATGGTGGCGTGGAGTCAGGACGCGGTCAGTATCGTGCGCCGCTTGTTCGAGCAAAACGTCGCTACCTATAACGATTTTGGCAGCTTCAAATCACATACCCTGAATCTGGTGCGTGCGGATGGCGCGTTGGATCTGTACCACGGTGGTTTGCGCGCTCGTGATAGCGAGGGTGAGACGCTGTTCGATCATTACGACTACAGCCATTACTGGGACGAGATATTCGAAGATGTGAAGCCGTGGACCTATATGAAATTTCCTTTCCTGCGCCGTCTCGGGCCGGAGCAGGGCTGGTACCGCGTCGGGCCGCTGTCGCGTGTGACGCAGTGCGACTTTATCCCTTCGTCGCTGGCTGAGGCAGAACGTAAGACCTTTCTTGCCTTCGACGGCGGCAGGACGGCAGGCGCGACACTGGCTTTTCACTGGGCGCGCATGATCGAGATGTTGCATGCCACCGAAGTCATCCGCGACTTGCTGCACGATCCCGACCTGCAAGGTAACGACTTGGTCAGCAAGGGCGAAAGACAAGAGCGCGGTGTCGGCGTCATCGAAGCGCCGCGCGGCACGCTGATCCACCATTACAAGGTGGACGAGCACGACCAGATCATCCGCTGCAACCTGATCGTCTCCACCACCCACAACAATCAGGCGATGAACGAAGCGATCCGCCAGGTGGCGCGGCAATACATCGACGGGCGCAAACTCACCGAGGGTCTGCTCAACCACATCGAGGTCGCCATTCGTGCCTTCGATCCCTGTCTGTCCTGCGCCACCCATGCGTTGGGCAAGATGCCGCTGGAGGTAGAACTGGTGGATGCAGAGGGTGCGCAGGTCGATATGCTGACGCGGTCATCAGATGGCACATTCTGTTTGCCTGGCTGATGGCAGCGCCCATTCTGGTTTTTGCCATCGGTAACGAATCGCGCGGTGACGATGCGCTTGGCCCTTTGCTGCTGCGCCAACTTCAGTCCGAAACCATTCTGCAAATCGATTTCATCGAGGATTATCAATTGCAGGTCGAGCATGTGACCGATCTGGTCGGACGCAAGACGGTGCTGTTCATTGATGCCGACGTCTCCTGCGATGCACCGTTCCAGTTTGCTAAAATCAATGCCTCGCATGACAACAGCTACACCAGCCATGCGATGACGCCGTTCGCATTGCTGCATACTTTCGGGCAAGTGTATGAAATGGATGCGCCTCCCGCCTACCTGCTGCGCATACGCGGTTACGAGTTCGAACTGGGCGCTAGTTTGAGCAATCAGGCAGGTGATAATCTTGAACAAGCCACAGAGAAGATACGCGCATGGTTGGCTGACATTCGTACGGCCCGGGAGTAAGCTCCACAACAGAAGTTTTGAGAGGAATAACATGTTCCAGATACGTATTCATGGTCGTGGCGGTCAGGGCGTGGTGACGGCTACCGAGATGCTTTCTGTTGCCGCCTTCGAGGAAGGACGCCATGCCCAGGCCTTCCCCAGTTTCGGTTCGGAACGCACCGGTGCGCCGGTGGTGGCTTTCTGCCGTGTCGATGACAAGGATATCCGGCTGCGCGAGCCAATTATGGAGCCGGATGCGCTTATCATCCAGGATCCGACCCTGTTGCATCAGATCGACGTGTTCGCCGGGTTAAAGCCGGATGGCTACGTGCTGCTCAATTCCTCGCACAGTTTTGAGGCACTGGGTCTGCAGGAGATGGTCAAACAGCGTGGACTGGAGCGGATGTGCACTTTGCCTGCCACCGAACTCGGGTTGAAACATGTCGGGCGTCCCATTCCCAACGTACCTTTGATTGCCGGATTCGCCGCGCTGTCCGGCATGTTCAAACTGGAATCGGTGATCAAGGCGATCAATCAGAAGTTCGCGGGCAAAGTGGCTGAGGGCAATATTGCAGCCGCAAATGAAGCCTATCAACTGGTGAAGCAACAAATGGAGGAGCGTGCCCATGCTTAAACAGATCGAAGGCTCCAAGGCCGTCGCCGAAGCCATTGCGTTGTGCCGCCCGGAGGTGATCTGCGCCTATCCGATCTCGCCGCAGACGCATATCGTCGAAGCCTTGGGCGAGATGGTGAAAGCGGGTGAGCTGACACCGTGCGAATTCATCAACGTGGAAAGCGAATTTGCCGCGATGTCAGTCGCGATCGGTTCCTCGGCGGCAGGTGCGCGTTCCTACACCGCAACCGCTTCGCAGGGCCTGCTGTTCATGGTGGAGGCGGTCTATAACGCTTCAGGCCTGGGGCTGCCTATCGTGATGACGGTGGCCAACCGCGCCATCGGCGCACCGATCAATATCTGGAACGACCATTCCGATTCCCTTTCTCAGCGCGATTCCGGCTGGATGCAATTGTTTGCCGAGACCAATCAGGAAGCGGTCGATCTGCACATCCAGGCGTTCCGTCTGGCCGAAGAATTGTCGATGCCGATCATGGTGTGCATGGACGGTTTCATCCTGACCCACGCCTTCGAACGCGTGGACATCCCGACGCAGCAACAGGTCGATGCCTATCTGCCGCCGTTCGATCCACGCCAGGTGCTCGACCCAGCCGAGCCGATCTCCATCGGGGCGATGGTCGGTCCGGAGGCATTCATGGAAGTGAAATATCTGGCGCACGCCAAGCAGATGCAGGCATTGGAGCTGATCCCGCAACTGGCGTCTGAATTCAAGGAAATATTCGGGCGCGACAGCGGTGGCCTGGTGCGCACCTATCACGCCGATGATGCGGAAACGATGATCGTGGCGATGGGTTCGGTACTCGGCACCATCAAAGACACTGTGGATGAAATGCGCGCCGAGGGGCACAAGATCGGCGTGCTGGGTATTATCAGCTATCGCCCATTCCCGCTGGTACAGGTGCGCGCCGCGCTGGTGAATTGCAAACGTTTTGTGGTACTGGAGAAGAGTTTGGCGGTGGGTATGGGCGGCATTGTCGCCACCGATGTGCGCATGGCGGTGACAGGCACGGGTTTGAAGGGCTTTACCGCCATCGCCGGACTCGGCGGGCGCGATATCACCAAAGCCTCGCTGCACAAACTGTTCAGCCAGGCAGAGAAAGAAGAACTGCCACCCGTCACCTTCGTCGATCTGGATTGGGACGCGGTCAACAAACAACTGGAACGCGAGCGGCAGACACGCCGTTCCGGTCCCATCGCCGAAAACATACTGCATGACAAGGGTATCGTATCGGCCAAGTTTGGTTAAGGAGATCATCATGGGATTCCAACCCGTCAAGTTCTACCAGACCGGCACATACACCGTCGGCAACCGTCTGCTCGCCGCCGATGAGCGCAGCGTGCAAGGCAGCGAGTTGCGCAGCAATTCGATCAGTTCAGGCCACCGTGCCTGTCAGGGTTGCGGCGAAGCGCTCGGCGCGCGCTACGCAATCGATGCGGCGATGGCCGAGAGCAATGGCCAGTTGATCGCGGTGAATGCCACCGGCTGTCTCGAAGTGTTCTCCACGCCTTATCCCGAATCTTCCTGGCAAGTGCCGTGGATCCATTCCGTATTTGGCAACGCACCGGCAGTGGCGACGGGGGTCGCCGCCGCGATGAAGGTGAAAGGTCGGCACGATGTGCGCATCGTGGCGCAGGGTGGCGACGGCGGCACCACCGACATCGGCTTTGGTTGCCTGTCCGGCATGTTCGAGCGCAATGACGATGTGCTTTACATTTGCTATGACAACGAAGCCTACATGAATACCGGCGTACAACGCTCCAGTGCTACGCCACCGACGGCGCGCACTGCGACCACGATGCCGGTCGGACCCGAGCCGGGTAATGTGTTCGGCCAGGGCAAGAACGTGCCGGAGATCGCCATGGCGCACGGCATTCCCTACGTGGCCACGGCAACGGTGGCCGATCTGCGTGACCTTGAATACAAGGTGCGTAAGGCAATGCGCATGCATGGTGCGCGCTATATCCAGATTTTCGTGCCGTGCCCGCTGGGCTGGGGTACGGCCTCGCATGACACCATCCGTATCGCGCGGCTGGCCAAGGAAAGCGGCATGTTTCCGGTATTCGAGGCCGAGCACGGCGAAGTCACCGGCGTATTGAAGATACGCAACAAGCAGCCGATCGAGGAATATCTCAAGCCGCAGAAACGTTTTGCCCACCTGTTTGGAAAACATGCGCACCCGGAGATGGTGGCGCGCTTGCAGGCTATTGCGGATCGCAACATCCGCAAGTACGGTTTGCTCGATGAGGAGGCTGCACATGTCTAACAAGCCCTTCGCGATCACGCTCAAGCCCGGTACTTCGCTGGCCAACCTCACCGGCACTTGGCGCACCGCGAGACCGGTCTATCTCGACCGATTGCCGCCTTGTAACAATGCTTGTCCCGCCGGAGAGAATATTCAGGGCTGGTTGTTCCACGCCGAATCGGGTGATTACGAGCAGGCCTGGCGCGTGCTGGTGCAGGACAATCCGCTGCCTGCCGTGATGGGGCGTGTGTGCTACCACCCTTGCGAAGGTGCGTGCAATCGCGGCCAACTCGACGAGGCGGTAGGTATCAATTCGGTCGAGCGTTTTCTTGGCGACGAGGCGATCAAGCGCGGCTGGAAGTTCGATGCACCTGCTGCGGTCTCCGGTAAAAAAATCCTGGTAGTGGGTGCTGGGCCTTCCGGCTTGTCCGCTGCCTACCATCTTGCGCGCCTCGGGCACAGCGTGGAAATCCACGAAGCCGGTCCGCTGGCCGGCGGCATGATGCGCTTCGGCATCCCAAAATACCGTCTGCCGCGCGACGTGCTGGATGCCGAAGTTGCGCGCATTCTCGAACTGGGCGTCACGCTCAAACTCAACACCAAAGCCGAGAACATCGAGCAGAGCATGCAACAAGGTGGCTTCGATGCAGCCTTCCTCGCGGTTGGCGCGCATATCGGACGGCGAACTTTTATTCCGGCGGGTGATGCAACCAAAATCGTCGACGCGGTGTCGGTGCTGCGTTCGATGGAAGGTGAAGACAAACCGATGCTGGGGCGGCGCGTGGTGGTGTACGGTGGTGGAAACACTGCTATTGACGTGGCGCGCACCGCCAAGCGGCTGGGTGCAACCGAGGCGATCATCGTCTATCGCCGCACGCGCGACAAAATGCCGGCACACGATTTCGAAGTGGAAGAAGCGTTGCAGGAAGGGGTGATGATCAAGTGGCTGTCCACAATCAAGCAGGCCGGTGAGGGCGAGATCACGGTGGAGAAGATGGCGCTGGATGACAAGGGCTATCCGCAACCTACCGGCGAATTCGAAACGCTGGCGGCGGATTCGGTGGTGCTGGCGCTGGGGCAGGATGTCGATCTGTCCTTGCTCGACGGTGTGCCGGGTTTGGAGGTGAAGGACGGTGTGGTACAGGTGTCGCCCAATATGATGACCGGCTTCCCCGGAATCTTCGCGGGCGGTGACATGGTGCCATCGCAACGCACCGTCACCGTGGCGGTGGGGCACGGCAAGAAAGCCGCACGCAACATCGATGCCTGGTTACGGGATGTGAGTTATGAATCCACAGCAAAACATGAGCTGGCGGAATTCGACAAACTGAACCCGTGGTATTACTCCGATGCCGACAAGACAGTGCGCCCGATGCTGGACATCATTCGCCGTCAGACCAGTTTCGACGAGGTGCAGGGTGGGCTGGATGAAACGAATGCACTGTTCGAGGCGCGCCGCTGCCTGTCCTGTGGCAACTGTTTCGAGTGCGACAACTGCTACGGCGTATGCCCCGATAATGCGGTGATCAAACTTGGTCCGGGAAAACGTTTCAAGTTCAATTATGACTACTGCAAGGGCTGCGGCATCTGCGTCGCCGAGTGTCCGTGCGGTGCGATCAAGATGGTGGCGGAAGATATTTGATGCATGAGATGTCTCTCGCCGGGAGTGCTCTGCAGATCATCGAGGATGCAGCACGCACGCAAAGTTTCAAGCGCGTTAGAAAAGTATGGCTGGAGATAGGCGAGCTTTCCTGTGTAGAAAAAGAGGCGATGCGTTTCTGCTTTGACACGGTGGTCAAAGATAGTATCGCCGACGGAGCGCAGTTGGAGATCGTCGAGACCGCGGGACGGGGCCGATGCACGCAATGCGGCAATGAAACACAGATCGCAACGCTGTACGAAGTCTGTCCGCAGTGTGGTGGTTATGGGATGCAGGTCATCGCGGGTGACGCGATGCGGGTAAAAGAGCTTGAGGTGGAATGATGTGCACGACTTGCGGCTGTGGCAGCAATGAAGTTCTGATTCGGGGCAGGCAAGCTGGCCGGGGGCGCAAGACAGATGCGCCCGTTCGCTTTCGCCCTCATGCTGTTGAGACCGGGGGCAAGGGGAGTGACGCGACACGCATCATTAAGCTGGAACAAGACATTCTCGCCAGGAATGATTACGTTGCCGATCAGAACCGCCGACTATTTTCCGTAAACAACATCCTCGCCTTGAATCTGGTGTCCAGTCCCGGTTCGGGCAAGACCACTTTACTGGTTCGTACTTTGGAAGCACTCAAGGGGGAATTCCCGCTTGCCGTGATCGAAGGCGATCAACAGACCGATAACGATGCCGAGCGCATCCGCGCCACCGGGGTCGATGCGATCCAGATCAACACTGGCAAGGGCTGCCATCTCGATGCTTCCATGATTGAGCGCGCGATGCAGCAGATGACTCTGCCGCGAGGCGGCGCACTTTTCATCGAGAACGTTGGTAATCTGGTGTGTCCTGCTGCATTCGATCTGGGCGAGGCGGCCAAGGTGGTGGTACTTTCGGTCACCGAGGGCGAAGACAAGCCGCTCAAATACCCTGATATGTTCCGCGCGGCCCGGTTGATGCTGCTGAACAAATGCGACTTGTTGCCGCATCTTATTTTCGATGTGGTGCGCGCCGAGGAGTATGCGCGCCGTGTCAATCCGGCCATTCGCATCATCCGCATTTCCGCCAGCAGCGGAGAAGGAATGACGGAGTGGCTGGCGTGGCTTGCCGCCGAAAAGCAAGCTTGCGCATGAATTGTCCGGACTGCATCGAGCACGTCATCCCCCTGCCGATCGCCGTGCCACCCGTGCTTGCGATGGGCGCATGGCTCAAGAACACACTTTGCGTCACGTCCGGCCAGCAGGCTTTCATCAGCAAGTGCGTGGGCGATCTCGATACGCTCGCGGCCTGTCTTGCCCATGAACGTACCGCACGCAGTTTGCTTGACTGGATAGGCACCAAACCGGCCGCCATTGCCCACGACCTGCATCCCGATTTCCATTCCAGCCGCTTCGCCGCGCAACTTGCTGATGAACTCGACGTGCCGCTCATCGCCGTTCAGCATCATCACGCGCACATCGCCGCGGTATGCGTCGAACATGGGGTGGTGGAATCCGTGTTGGGTCTGGCGCTGGATGGAGTGGGCCTTGGGACGGATGGAGGCGCCTGGGGCGGTGAACTGCTGCGCACCGAAGGGGAGAGATTCGATCGCCTCGGCCATCTGCGTCCATTGCCGTTGCCCGGCGGCGACCGCGCCGCGCGTGAACCGTGGCGCATGGCGGCAGCGGTGTTGTTTCAGTTGGGGTGTGGCGAAGAGATCGCGCAGCGTTTCCCCAATCAACCCGGAGCGCAAACGGTGGCGACGATGCTGCAACGCAACTTGAACTGCCCGATCACTTCCAGCACCGGAAGACTGTTCGATGCCGCCGCGGGGTTGCTGGGCGTGAACGAGATTCAGTCCTTCGAGGCGCAGGCCGCGATCCAGTTACAAGAATTGGCGCAGCGCTACGGACAAGTTGCGCCGCTGGAAGAAGGCTACCTGATCGATGAAAACGGCGTACTGGATTTTTCACCGCTGCTCGCGGTACTGGCCGATTGTCCCAAAGAAAGCAATGGCGCAGGTTATGGTGCCACCCTGTTCCATGCCACGCTAGCCGCCGGACTGGCCGAATGGGTGGAGCGCGCCGCCCGCCGTTATAACATTGTCGATGTCGCGCTTGGCGGCGGCTGTTTTCACAATGATATTTTATTGCGCACACTGTCTGACAGGCTTGCCGCGCAAGAGTTGAAGGTTCTGACGGCACAGCAGATGCAGCCCAACGACAGCGCCATCTCGCTCGGGCAGGTGTGGGTCGCGCTGCACAGCATCAACAAAGGAGTTTAAAAAATGTGCCTCGCGATTCCAACCTGCGTCGAGCAGCTTATTGGCAAGGACAGCGCCATCGTCAATCTCGGCGGGGTGCGCAAGGAAGTGTCGCTGGCGCTGATCGAAGATGTCGCGGTGGGCGATTACGTGATCGTGCATGTCGGCTTCGCGTTGCAGAAGCTCGACCCGGAAGAGGCGGCACAGACGCTGGCGCTGTTTGCGGAAATTGGCGGAGCCGCGCCAGAGTGAAATACATCGACGAATTCCGCGACGGCGCGCTGGCGAAAAACATCGCTGCCAACATCGCGCGCGAGGCCGACCCGCAGCGCCGCTATCACCTGATGGAATTCTGCGGCGGGCATACCCATGCCATTTCGCGCTACGGCATCGCCGACCTGTTGCCGGCCAATGTGCGCATGATTCACGGCCCCGGCTGTCCAGTGTGCGTGCTACCAGCGGGGCGGGTGGAGAATGCGGTTCAACTGGTGCAAATGCCGGGGCTGATCCTGTGCTGTTACGGCGACATGCTGCGCGTGCCCGCCGCCAACGGCATGAGCCTGCTGAAAGCCAAGGCGCGCGGTGCGGATGTGCGCATGGTGTATTCCAGCGCTGATGCGGTGAAGATTGCGCAGGAAAATCCGCAGCGGCAGGTGGTGTTTTTTGCTATCGGTTTCGAGACCACCACGCCGCCGACAGCAGTGGCGATCAGACAGGCACAGGCACTCGGCCTGAAAAATTTCACCGTGTTCTGCAATCACGTGCTGACTCCTTCTGCGATTTCGCACATCCTGCAATCGCCGGAAATACGCCAGCTCGGCGTGCTGACGCTGGACGGCTTCATCGGCCCGGCGCATGTTTCGACGGTGATCGGCAGTCGTCCCTACGAATACTTTGCCGAGGAATTCCAGAAACCGGTGGTGATCGCCGGTTTCGAGCCACTGGATGTGATGCAGGCGATCCTGATGCTGGTGCGACAGTTGAACGAAGGCCGCGCCGAAGTGGAGAACGAATTCTCCCGCGCAGTGACGCGTGATGGCAATGTCAAGGCACAACAGCTGGTCGCGGAAGTGTTCGAGTTGCGCCGCGTGTTCGAGTGGCGCGGCCTCGGGTTGATCCCGTACAGCGCGCTACGCATCAAGGCGCAATACGCTGATTACGATACCGAGTTGCGTTTTGATATCCCGGCGCTATCGATTGCGGACAACAAGGCATGCAAGTGCGGCGCGATTTTGCGCGGCGTGAAACGTCCGCAGGACTGCAAACTGTTCGGCACGGTATGCACGCCGGACAATCCGATGGGATCGTGCATGGTGTCAAGTGAAGGAGCGTGTGCGGCGTATTACAGTTATGGAAGATTCAGGGAGGCGGCTTGATGTCTGAAGATAAGCGCTACTCCCTTCTCCCGCCTGCGGGAGTAAGGGAGTAAAGCGATGAGTACAATCAAACCCAACTACACGCGCCCGCTTGATTTCAAGCATGGCCGCGTGGACATGACGCACGGCAGCGGCGGGCGGGCGATGGCACAGTTGATCGACGAGCTGTTCGTGGCGGCGTTTGACAACGAATTCCTGCGCCAGATGAACGACCAGGCGCGCTTTCCTGCACCGCAGGGGCGCATGGTGATGTCTACCGACAGCCATGTGGTGTCGCCGCTGTTCTTTCCGGGCGGCGATATTGGTTGTCTGTCGGTACACGGCACGATCAATGACGTGGCGATGTCGGGCGCGCGACCATTGTATCTTTCCGCCGGTTTTATTCTGGAGGAGGGCTTCCCGCTTGCTGATCTCAAGCGCATTATCGAGTCGATGGCGCAGGCGTCGCGGGATGCCGGTGTGCCTGTCATCACCGGCGATACCAAGGTGGTGGAGCAGGGTAAAGGTGACGGTGTGTTCATTACCACCACCGGTATTGGCGTGGTGCCGGAGGGCGTCAATATCTCCGGCGAGCGCGCCCGACCGGGCGACAAGATACTGGTGTCCGGGATGCTGGGCGATCACGGCGTCGCGGTCATGTCGCTGCGCGAAAACCTGACTTTCCACACCAGCATCCAGTCTGATACGGCAGCACTGCATGGGCTGGTTGCGGACATGGTTGCAGCGGTGCCGGACATCCACGTACTGCGCGATCCCACGCGCGGCGGGCTTGCCACCACGCTCAACGAAATTGCGCGTCAATCGGCGGTGGGTATGATGTTGCACGAAAACCAATTGCCAATCCGCGAGCAGGTCAAGGCGGCGTGCGAATTCCTCGGCCTCGATCCGCTGTATGTCGCCAACGAAGGCAAGCTGGCCGCAATCTGTGCGCCGGAAGATGCCGAGCGCCTGTTGCAGGTGATGCGCGCGCACCCGCTGGGACGCGATGCCGCCATCGTGGGCGAAGTGATCGAGGATTCGCATTGTTTCGTGCAGATGGAAACTGCATTTGGCGGACGGCGCGTGGTTGACTGGCTGACGGGCGAGCAGCTACCGCGTATCTGTTAAATCATGAAAATCCTGTTCCTCACTCACAGCTTCAACAGCCTCGCGCAGCGCCTACATATCGAGCTGGCACGGTGCGGGCATGAGGTATCCGTCGAGTTCGATATCAACGATGCGGTCACCGTGCAGGCGGTCGAACTGTATCGCCCCGACCTGATCATCGCACCGTTCCTCAAGCGCGCCATTCCCGAAGTGGTGTGGCGCAACCACATCTGTTTCGTGGTGCATCCCGGCATCGTCGGCGACCGCGGGCCGTCGGCGCTGGACTGGGCGATCATGCGCGATTGTGCGGAGTGGGGCGTCACGCTGTTGCAGGCCAGCGGCGAAATGGATGCGGGGGATGTATGGGCGGCAGAAACCTTTCCGATGCGGCTGGCGATGAAGAGCAGCCTGTACCGCAACGAAGTGAGCGAGGCGGCGGTGCGTGCGGCGCTGGTAGCGGTGGTGCGTTTTCAAAGTGGTGATTACAAGCCGATACCGCTGGATTATTCAAACCCCGAAGTGCTGGGTCGTTTGCACGCGCCGATCAAACAGGCCGACCGCGCCATCGACTGGCAGCGCGACGACACGCGTACGGTACTGAAAAAAATCCACGCCGCCGATGGCTTTCCGGGGGTGCTTGACTCGCTGTACGGAGAGGCATACTACCTGTTCGATGCCTGTGCAGAAGACACGCTGCACGGCAGCCAGCCGGGCGAGATTATTGCGCAACGCAACGGCGCGATTTGCCGCGCTACGCACGATGGTGCGGTGTGGATCGGCCATGTGAAGCGCAAGCTCGAAGGCGAACCCGCGCTGAAATTGCCTGCTGCACTGGCACTGGGCGTGCGGCTCGCTGATGTGCCGGAAGTACCACTCGATCCGTTCATCCCATCCCCTAGCGAAACCTGGCGCGATATTCGCTTCGAGCAGAAAGGCAACGTCGGCTACCTGCATTTTGATTTCTACAATGGTGCGATGAATACCGAGCAATGCGAGCGGCTGCGCGAAACATACATTGCCGCCACGCAACGCGATGTGCGCGTGATCGTGCTGATGGGCGGCGTGGACTTCTGGTCGAACGGCATCCACCTCAACTGCATCGAAGCCGCCGCCAGCCCGGCGGATGAATCCTGGCGCAATATCAATGCGATGAACGACCTGACGCGCGCCATCGCTACCACCGGCAGCCAGCTCACCATCGCCGCATTGCAGGGCAATGCCGGAGCGGGCGGCGTGTTCCTGTCACTGGCGGCGGATCGCGTCTATGCGCGTGAGGGTGTGGTATTCAACCCTCACTACAAGGGCATGGGCAACCTGTACGGCTCGGAGTACTGGACCTACCTGCTGCCACGGCGCGTGGGTGAGGCGAGGGCGGCGGCGCTGACGCAGAATCGCCTGCCGGTAGGTACTATGGAAGCGCAAGAGATGGGGCTTATCGACGACTGCCTCGGAGCTGACCGGGCGAGTTTTCTGGCAAGGGTAGAGCTGATTGCCGAAGGGCTAGCAGCCAGCCCGGATTACTCCGTGCTATTGCGGGAGAAGGTTGACCGACGCGAACGCGATGAAGGGGAAAAGCCGCTGGATACCTATCGCGCCGAAGAGCTGCAACACATGAAACTCAATTTCTACGGCTTCGATCCCAGTTACCACGTGGCGCGCTGCAACTTCGTCTACAAGATCCCCCACGCATGGACACCTCTGTATCTGGCGCGACACCGCCGTATTCGACAATCCCTTTCTGGCGCAAGGCAATGATGGTGCGCCGCTCCCATCGATCGCCGGTAGGCTGTTGCTGCTCTGCGATGCACATGTGGTGTCACCGCTGTTTTTACCGGCGGTGACATCGGCTGTCTTTTACGGTGAATGATCTGGCCGTGATGGGTGCACAGCCACTCTATCTGGCTGTGTGCATTTATTTTCGAAGAAGGTTCTCCGTTGACCGACCTCAAATGCATCGTCGAGTCGAAGGATACACACGGCTTCGTACAGATGACCACAAGGCTTGGCGGACGCCACATCGTGGATTGGCTGACGGGCGAACAACTTCCCAGGATTTGTTGAGGCATCGCCGTTGGCGCGACAGCTTGCGCAAAACTGGATGAGAACGCAGGGGGAATATGTGGATGTTTAAAATGTCGTCAGATGTTGCCAACGCCATTAATTGTGTGGCGTCCCCTACGAGATTCGAACTCGTGTTATCGCCGTGAAAGGGCGGTGTCCTAGGCCTCTAGACGAAGGGGACTTCGTGGTTACTGCATTTCTTTTTGGTGGAGGTAAGCGGGATCGAACCGCTGACCTCTTGCATGCCATGCAAGCGCTCTCCCAGCTGAGCTATACCCCCGGGGTGCCCCGAAAAGAGCGCGCATTATAGTGATGGTCCCTAACCTTGTAAAGCAAGTCAGCCGGTTTTCTTCGACAGGTTATTTGTGATGCGCTGCAGCACCATTTCGCGCGGGAACAGTGCTACCAGCGCATCTACCGATGGTGTCTGTGTTTGACCGGTGAGCATCACGCGCAAGGGCATCGCCAGCTTGGGCATCTTTAATCCGTGGCTAGCAAGGACTTCCTTGATGGTGGCGCTGATTGCTGCCGCTTCCCAAGTGACGGTGGCGAGGTGATGGGCGAGATCATGCAGGGCCGGGATGGATTCGGCAGAGAGTTGCGCGTCGAGCAATGTGGTGTTCGGATGTAAATCGATATAGAAAATTTCTGCCGCATCGGCGAGTTCGTTCAAGGTGGCCACCCTTTCCTTGTACAAGCCCACGATGGCGGCAAGGTCCGGTGTCACCCCGACTTCGATCCCGCGCGCGGCAAGGCGCGGGCGCACCATGTTGGCCAACTGCCCATTGTCGGTTTGCTTGAGATAATGGTTGTTCAGCCACTTCAATTTTTCGGTGTTGAATTGTGCCGCCGATGGCGTGATGTGGTCCAAGTCGAACCACTCGCAGAATTGCGCGACTGAAAAGACTTCGTCATCACCATGCGACCATCCGAGGCGGGCCAGGTAGTTGATGACAGCTTCGGGCAGGTAGCCATCGTCGTCGTACTGCATCACGCTAACCGCGCCATGGCGTTTCGATAGCTTGGTGCCGTCGTCACCTAAAATCATGGACAAGTGCGCATAGCGGGGCAGGGTCGCGCCCAAGGCCTTGAGAATGTTGATCTGGCGCGGTGTGTTGTTGACGTGGTCGTCGCCACGAATCACCTGGGTGATACCCATATCCCAGTCATCCACCACCACGCAGAAATTATAGGTCGGCGTGCCATCCGAGCGGGCGATGATGAGATCATCCAGCTCGGTATTGCTGAATTCGATGTGGCCTTTGACCAGATCCTTCCAACCGACGATGCCATCGCTCGGGTTCTTAAAACGCACTACAGGTTTGATGTCGGCCGGGGCGGCTGGCAAAGTTTTACCCATTTCCGGACGCCATGTCCCGTCGTAACGGGGTTTCTCACCACGCATACGTTGTGCCTCGCGCATGGCATCCAATTCCGCCGGCGAGGTGTAACAGTAATAAGCCTGCCCCGCTGCCAGCATCTGCTGAATGACTTCCTTATAGCGGGGCATGCGCTGCATCTGGTAGAACGGACCTTCGTCGTAATTGAGCCCGAGCCAGTTCATCCCGTCCAGAATGGCTTGCACAGCTTCCGGCGTGGAGCGTTCCAGATCGGTGTCCTCGATGCGCAGGATGAATGTACCGCCATGTTTGCGCGCATAGGCCCATGAAAACAGTGCAGTACGTGCGCCACCGATGTGGAGGTAGCCGGTGGGGCTGGGGGCAAAACGGGTGCGGACGGTCATAACGTTTCCTGATGGCGGGGCTGGGAATAAGGGCGCGCATTTTACGCCAGAAGGTCGGGCCGGATAAAACAAATTGACCCGCAATGTTGCCCTGTGATTAAATGCGCGCCCTCAATTGGGCGGTTAGCTCAGTGGTAGAGCACTGCCTTCACACGGCAGGGGTCACTGGTTCGAACCCAGTACCGCCCACCAACCGTATTCCCCCTAATTCACTGATAAATCTAGCAAATTAGTACGGTCTCTGAAGGCAGTACTTTCAAAGGTTATCAAAATCTCCAGCCGTTACACACTTTCCACACAGTGAGGTGTGAAATGGCGTCAATCAAGCGCCATAATTCCCGCTATCAGATTCAAATTCGCTGCAACATTTTTTGTTTCTACCTCCCTTCAAAGATGCGGAAGCATGGGATCGATCTAATCGGATCTGAAATGGATGGAGTATTATTTCAGAACCGTACCGAGGCTGAAATAATACTCTTGGCGATACCGTCATCATGGCGAGACAAACGGCAACTTAAAGAGGTTTCAGGTAATACCGTTAATTGGGAGTTGAACCGCTACCCGCAAAAATCAGAGTTAAAGTAGATATTAAAGGCGTACCGAATCTATATGCAAAGTGTCCTTTCCGCCCTCGTCGCAGCACTCAACTCGTTGTTCCATTCAAGGATACTGGCATTGATATGGTGGCCGATGCTGGCGGCAATGGTGTTGTGGGTGGGGGCGGCACTGTTCTTCTGGGGAAGCTGGGTCACAGGCCTGACCGGCATGGTGCATGCCACTCCAGTGGAACAATGGATGGCACAAGGCATGTTTGCCACGGCGATGCATTATCTGATCAGTGTCATTCTGGTGCTGCTGCTGCTGCCGGCAATCTATGTGACGGCGCTACTACTGACGGCGGTGTTTGCGATGCCAACGATGGTTAATCATGTTGCACAGCAGTATTACCCTGAATTGGAGCGCAAGCAGGGCGGTAGTAATACAGGCAGTATCGTGAACGCGCTGATCGCCATCTTGGTGTATGGCGTGGGCTGGGTGTTGAGCCTGCCGTTGTGGTTGTTCTCGCCGCTGGCGCTGGTGTTTCCTATTATTTTAATGGCCTATCTGAACCAGCGATTGTTCCGCTATGACGCGTTGGCCGAGCATGCCAGCCGGGAAGAATATAGGCAGTTAATCGAACGTACTTCGTTCAAACTGTATTTACTGGGTGCACTAGCCGGATTGTTGCAGTTCGTGCCACTGCTCAACCTGTTTTCTCCTGTATATACCGCACTGGCGTTCATTCATCTGTGTCTGGCCGAATTAAAGAAGATACGTCAGCCTGCTTAAGTGTAGTGGTGTTTGATAACCCGAGTAAGGAGTGCGTAATGGTTGCCTGGAATACCGGAAGAGTGGTGGAAAAAAAACAGTGGAGCAAGGCGCTGTTCTCACTTTATGTCGAATCCGAGATCGAGCCATTCAAGGCTGGGCAATTCATCAAGATCGCACTGGAGATTGACGGTGAAGTGATAGGGCGCCCCTATTCGTTGGTCAATCCGCCCACCCGCCGACCGTTGGAATTCTACTGTATCGAGGTGCCGAACGGCCCCCTGACTTCCCGCCTGACCAAGATCGAAGCGGGCAATGAAATCCTGGTTGCACCACGTGCCCACGGCTTCATGATTCTCGATGAAGTGCCGTTGGCTAGGGATTTGTGGATGATGGCGACCGGCACTGGTGTCGGGCCTTTTCTCTCTATTCTGGCCACTGACCAACCGTGGCAACGCTTCGAACATGTGGTGCTGGTGTATGCCGTGCGCACCTTGTCCGAACTCAGCTATCAGGAACTTATCGCGCAGATTTCAGCGAAACACCCGGGGCAATTTACCTTTATTCCATTCATCAGCCGCGAACCATCGGATTTTGCGCTGCCCGGCCGCATCCCCCAGGCGATTGTCGATGGTCAACTGGAATCACGTGCCAAGATAAAAATCGGCGCAGAAAATAGCCAGGTTATGCTCTGCGGCAATCCTCAAATGGTGAAAGACACCAATAACGCACTGATCGAGCGCGGTCTTAAAAAACACCGCCGCTTCGATCATGGGCAGATCACCGCCGAAAATTACTGGTAATAAAATGCTGGCTCTTGCTCGCCGATTGCCTGGTTTGGGTATTTTTTCTGTTGCCCGTACAATGCGCGGCGGACCATGAACACCATCACTTTTCCCAATAGCCCCTACAAACTGCATCTGCCATTTGAACCGGCGGGCGACCAGCCAACGGCCATCGCGCAATTGGTGGAAGGTATCGAGGATGGACTGGCGTATCAGACCCTGCTCGGTGTCACTGGCTCCGGCAAGACCTTCACCATCGCCAATGTCATCGCGCGAACCGGGCGGCCGGCAATCGTCATGGCGCCTAACAAGACACTGGCGGCACAGTTGTATTCCGAGTTGCGTGATTTCTTCCCGGAGAACGCGGTCGAGTATTTCGTTTCCTATTACGACTACTACCAGCCAGAGGCCTATGTGCCAGCGCGCAACGTGTACATCGAGAAGGATTCGAGCATCAACGAGCAGATCGAGCAGATGCGCTTGTCAGCCACCAAGTCGATGCTGGAGCGGCAGGACTGTGTGATCGTCGCCACCGTTTCGGCGATCTACGGCATTGGCGATCCGGTGGATTACCACGGCATGATCCTGCATCTGCGCGAGCGCGAGAAGATGACACAGCGCGATGTGATCCAGCGTCTGGTGGCGATGCAGTACGAGCGCAATGATGTGGACTTCTGTCGTGGTAATTTCCGCGTGCGCGGCGATGTGATCGACATCTTTCCGGCGGAAAGCAGCGAGAACGCACTGCGCGTGACACTATTTGATGATGAGGTGGAATCGCTGGCGCTGTTCGACCCGCTCACCGGGCATATCCAGACCCGCGTGCCGCGCTACACCGTGTATCCCTCCAGCCATTACGTCACACCACGCGAGACGACCCTGCATGCCATCGAAACAATCAAGGTGGAGCTTGCCGAGCGTATCGCCTTCTTCCAGAAAGAAAATAAGCTGCTGGAGGCGCAGCGCATTGAGCAGCGCACGCGGCACGATCTGGAGATGCTGACCGAGATCGGTTTCACCAAAGGTATCGAAAACTATTCGCGCCATCTGTCTGGACGCCCGGATGGTGCCGCGCCGCCAACGCTGATGGACTATCTGCCGCCGAACGCGCTGATGATTATTGACGAAAGCCACGTCACCATTCCGCAGATCGGCGGCATGTACAAAGGCGACCGCGCGCGCAAAGAGAATCTGGTCAATTATGGTTTTCGCCTGCCGTCTGCGCTGGACAACCGCCCGCTGCGGTTCGACGAATTCGAAAAGATCATGCGCCAGACCATCTTCGTCTCCGCCACACCGTCGGTGTATGAAGCCGAACATACCGGGCAGGTGGTGGAGCAGGTGGTGCGCCCGACCGGGTTGATCGACCCGACCATCGAAGTACGTCCCGCCACCCATCAGGTGGACGATCTGATGTCAGAAGTGACTTTGCGCACAAATGTGGGTGAACGGGTGCTGGTCACCACGCTGACCAAACGCATGGCGGAAGACCTCACCGAATATTTTTCCGAACACGGCATCAAGGTGCGCTACCTGCACTCCGACATTGAAACCGTGGAGCGGGTGGAGATCATCCGCGACCTGCGCCTCGGCATGTTTGATGTACTAGTCGGCATCAACCTGCTGCGCGAAGGGCTGGATATTCCCGAAGTATCACTAGTCGCGATCCTCGATGCGGACAAGGAAGGTTTTCTGCGTTCGGAACGCTCGCTGATCCAGACCATCGGCCGTGCCGCGCGCCACCTGCACGGTACCGCCATCCTGTACGCCGATCGTATCACCGAGTCCATGCGCAAAGCCATCGACGAGACCGACCGCCGCCGTGCCAAACAGATCATGCACAACGAAGCGCATGGCATCACGCCGCAGTCCATCGTCAAACGCATCAAGGACATCATCGACAGTGAGTACGATGTGGATTCCGAACGAAAATCGTTGAAGGCCGCGCAGACGCAGGCAAAATATCTGGCAATGAGCGAAAAGGAAGTGTCGAAAGAAATTGCGCGGCTGGAAAAGGAAATGCTGCAAGCCGCCAAGAATCTGGAATTCGAGAAGGCTGCACAAGTGCGCGACCAGCTGAAGAAGCTGCGCGAGAGCATATTTCTATCCCCCCTGTAGGTCGGGTTTTAAATGGACAATGTTTTGAGAAGAGCATGAAAATAAAAGTACTGTTCGTCTGCATGGGCAACATTTGCAGATCGCCGACTGCCGAGGCTGTGTTCCGTCACTATGTTGAGCACGCCGGGTTGGGTGACACCATTGAAATTGACTCGGCGGGTACGCACGATTACCACATCGGTGATACACCCGATGTGCGCACGCAGCGTGCAGCAAAGCAACGCGGCTACGACATGAGCGGGTTACGCGGTCGACAGATTGAAGTTGATGACTTTGCGCACTTCGATTACGTGCTGGCGATGGACGAGGCGAATCTTTCCATCCTGCAACGCCTGCGTCCACCTGATTCACAAAGTCATCTCTGTCTGTTTTTGGAGTTTGCAACGCAGAATACAGAGCATGAAGTCCCCGATCCTTACTATGGCGGTGCGGACGGTTTCGAGCGTGTGCTGGATCTGACGGAAGATGCGGCGGCGGG